>JARGOZ010000317.1 GCA_029213025.1 Verrucomicrobiales bacterium | reverse complement strand
CCCAAAGGGATTCTGCAACAAAGCCCGGGGTTGCGACAGCTACCCCGGGATACCACGGCAAAAGTAATTCTACCCCGAAGGGGTTGCGTAACCCTTTCAGGGTATCATGAGTGACTGGGTGTAGTTCCCGGGGTAGCTCCGCAACCCCGGGCTTGGATACGAAAGCCCGTTGGGCTATAAGCAGGATCGAACAGTTTTTTGCGTCGACGTCTGTACGATCTCTCATTGTACCCTGTTCGATCCGCCATTGTACCCTGTTGGGACGTCGACGCAAAAAGCATCCCAAAGGGATTCTGCAACAAAGCCCGGGGTTGCGATAGCTACCCCGGGATACCACGGCAAAAGTAATTCTACCCCGAAGGTTGCGTAACCCCTTCAGGGTATCATGAGTGGCCGGGTGTAGTTCCCGGGGTAGCTCCGCAACCCCGGGCTCAGATACGAAAGCCCGTTGGGCTACAAAACAGGATCAAACGTTTTTACATCGACGTCTGTACGATCTCACATTGTATCCTCTTAAACCAACCTACTATTGATCCGGCTTTGGTACGATTCCGAAATCCAGAGATGGATTACTTCCCCGGGTCGTTGGATGCTGTAGCCCCTCACTCAATTTTTTCACCTTTTCGGCCGCTACAGAAATGAGTTCCGATATTTGGATAGCCCCGTCCCGGTTCAAATCGGAATTGCTGTCACGCAAAGTCGAAATCACAGCGTGAGTAAACAATCCGTTGCGCGCTTCTTTCCCTTCAAAAGCGAACTCGGCTCCGGCAGAGGCGGCAAAGACACTGATTCCTCTCGAATGGGTAAAATCGGGAAAAAACTCCCGCAGCTCGGCGACATCTTTGGCGGAAAGACCGGCCGGCCCATCGACGGCCCCGGCCTGAGGGGGAATACCGGGACCGGATGACCGGACGGATACCTTCCTGTCTCCGCTCCGCGGCGATGCGGACGTATTTTGGGTCAGTTCGAGCAGTTGCTGACTTTCCTCCCTGTCGATATATCCCGCGTGACAGGTATCAATCAAGAGTAGCTTTCGAAGAGAAGCCGAACCGGCCATCAGATCCTCGAGGAATTCGATAGAGATTCCCTGTTTAGCGGGCGCGGAAAAATCCATATCGTGTGGCGCAAAGTAATAGTTCCATTCCGTATCAAGAAGCCCGTGTCCGGCTACGAAGAAAATTACCTCATCGTTGATGTTTGATTCCTTCAGGAAGTCCCGAATCGTATCAAACGCGGCCAGCGAAACCTGGTCGTCGGTCAGGACCAGTTGCTTTACTTCGCCATCGAACTCATGCAGGGCCGCAGTCAGGTCGTGTGCATCTTTGGCGGCAAATTCGAGGTTCCATTCTTCCTCGGCATAGCGGGATACCCCCAACGATACGATGTATCGAGTCCGGGCAACGGTGGCAGGAAGTTCAAAACGGGAATTCAACGGGATCGAAGAAATCCCTCCTGATGTGGCGGTGATCGATATCAGATTATCCCCGGCAGCGAGCGGAAACGATACCGCCGTTGTTTCCCTATCAGGGCGCACGCTCCAAACCGGCACACCGTTGATCTTCGCGGTCAGGATACAGTCTTTCGGAGCAGTACCCTTTACCGAAACCGTGGCGGCAAAGATCCCATTTTCGACAGCCGGTTCCGATTGAAAGACTACCTCCGGAGGCAACCGGTTTTCACCACCGCTATTTCGTTCGAGTCGATCCCTTCTGCGATCCGCCATGACCCGAAGAAACTCGATCTGACCGGTCCGAGCCCCTTTCAGCGACTGCATAATTTTATCAGGTCGGTTGTAGAGAGCATCATATTGGTCGAGCCGGAATCCCCGGTCGCCCACCCGGAAAATGACCCGGCTTCCGGCACTGCCCCGACTGGCATAGTAACCCTCCGGAGCCACTGCAAGGACATCACCTTTTGAATCGGGATAGATTCGAAACAGCAATTTACCGGTCTGATGAGACCAGAGCTCCATCATCGGAATCTTTACATCCGGAATACCGAGTACAAAATCCCCCTGGACGCCGAACACCTGGAAAGTGGAGATTCCTTCGACCTTTTTCAGGACCTTCCTCCCTTTCAGATCCAGGCAAAGCAATTCTCCCAAACTGGTGCTAATCCAGAGATTTTGCGATTCCTCCTCGTAGTAGTGATGCCGATGGGGTTTATTCACTTTGTCGATTCGGCCGGGCAGCACAATGGGTAATTGTTTGATTGGCCGGGAAAGCTTTTCGTCCGGCGAAAAAGACGTGGTGGAAAAGTTTGGCAGCGCAACCCATTGCCCGTTGGTTAAATCATAGGCAGAAAGAGTCGAGTTAAATTGGTAACCGCCGGGCATCATACCCCTATCGAAGAAGTAGACCGGGAAAAGCCATTTTCCATCTCTGGATGTATAGTGAAATTCAGTTCGCACATCTTTTTTGCATCCCGGGTCCTGACAGGCCGGGTCCTGACAGTTATGCCCGTCCTGGAGAAGATGTCCGAGAAAACAGGTGGGGGATTGCAGTTCCGGGGGACCTTCCTGCAGGGAGATCGGCATAGTCGAACAAACCGGGACGTCAGCAGAAGTTTCCCACTGGAGCAGCTCGAGACTTAATTTGAATGGCCTTTCCGGCGAGACCTCCGGCCAGAAAATGAAGAAATTCCCATTGGAGACAGGCTCCACCAAATGCTCAAATGACAATTGCCCGTCCGTCGCAAATCCCATATGCCCCCCCGAAGCAGGGGTTTCCCTGTTAAACCGGGCGATCACTTCCGATAGAGACGCACGGTTGACTGGCGCGCTTGTTGGGTCGCACCCCTCGTTCAAACTGCAAATCGATGCTTTCCCAATCAAGTTTTCCCAATCCGGTGGTTTGGATTTCTGTAATTTTGCCAACCTTAGTGCCCCGCCTTCACTCACAAGCAACGGAAACCGAAAAAGTTGGTGACCGACCTCCCAGGTTTTCAAATTGACGATATAGATCACGCCGCCACCATAGCCGACCGTAGGGCGTCGGAAGACAAGGAATTTTTCGTCGGCACTCAAACTCAAATTCACCGGGGTGAGTCCGTGATCCCGAAGGGAGTATCCAAGTGCCTCGGGATCAATATTACCTATTTGAAAACCGGTGACCGCATCAAAAACAAATACAGTCGTTGTCCCTTTGAAAGTCCGGGCGATGAATTTTCTACCGACCACTTCCGATGCAATCACGTCTCCCTCTAAAAATCCGGTTTGCAGAACAGGATGAGGCTTGTTGCGCAGGCGTTCCAGTTGAGGATCTTGTTCCCTTGGCCATGGTGAGTTCACATCTTCCTGAATTTTTTCCAACTCTGAACCGACAGCCCCCGGATTGGGAAAGGAATCTGAATACGCAGGTGAACTGATCTCTGTTTCCACAGGGGAGATTACCTGCTCGAGCCGTTTGTAGCGATCCGACTCGTAGCTGTTCCAGTCCACAATGAGTTGATATTGGTAAAAGGCCTCAAGGCCATTAGCCTTTTCCGTTGCCAGCCCTCCATTCTGAAAAAGACGCATCCTTTTCTCCGATTGAATCACTTTTTCTTTTGCGATGTGGAATTCGGTCAGCAGTCTCTTTTGCTGATCCAGATTCATCGATGCGGGAGGTCGATTCGACAGGCGAACCGAGAGAGCCTTTTTTGCGTCGTCGTGAAGATGAGTTGAGAGATCCCGGTTCGCAGTTTCCAAAATCCGCCTCAACTCGAGTTCCGAAACAAAACGCTCCCGCATCAAATTGGGAGGGATGCCCTTTTCCCGATACCGCTGCAAACTCCAGTCGGAAATGTAGTGACGCACCCCGTCAACTTCCTTTACCGCCTCGACATTGGCAGTGCTGTATTCGGAAACAACCTTGATGACCTTGCCGCCGGGATCCACGATCTCGAAGCCAACGGGAAAAATCTGTTCTGCCGGTTTTGGATAGACGAATACATTTTGTTGCGCGAGCAGTGGAGTGGAGTGGCACTGAAAACCAAGTACAAAACAGGCGACGACCCAACACAAAAACGAAAGCCGGTTCCATGGTGACATTCTGTAGCATCGTATCTTCATATCCTGGTGATGACAAGGGTTCGGTTATAATCTGAATCGGGATGCGGTGGATTTGATTACAACTGAAATCCGGAGATGTGAAAAAATAGAGCTACGCTCCCAAATAACTATTTCGGAATCTCGACAACACACCGGAATCCTATCGTTTCATCAACAAAACCGGGACTTCTTCCATATTCTCCATCGTGAAAATTTCGAACTGAAATGGTAAGATAATCTTTACCCTCTTCCCAGGCTTCGTCGCGCCAAGATCCTCCTCGAAGAACT
>JARGOZ010000057.1:24365-38222 GCA_029213025.1 Verrucomicrobiales bacterium | reverse complement strand
CTACTACACTCGCCTCCTCGCTGGTTGTCACGCCGTCACCAACCGCGTCGGGCGTGTCATTTTGACCGTTTACCGTTACTGTCACAGTAGCGGTATCCGTACCACTATTACCGTCGCTGATGTCATAAGTGAAGCTCACTGTTGCCGTATCACCTACAGCCAGACTTTCAAAATCCGTTCCCGGATCGAAGATCACATCCGTGCCGGTGAAAGAAGCAGAACCACTACCGGGTTGAGTAATCGCAGTTACCGTTAACGAATCACTGTCCGGGTCACTGTCGTTGCTCAGATTCACTACCGTTACAGCTGCATTCTCCGAAGTCGTAGCACTGTCATCAATTGCATCAGGCGTATCGTTTTGCCCGTTTACCGTCACCGTCACGGTCGCGGTATCCGCACCACTATTGCCGTCGCTGATGTCATAGGTGAAGGTTACCGTAGCGGTGTCGCCTAATGCCAGACTTTCGAAATCCGTCCCGGGATCGAAGGTGAGGTTGGTTCCGGTAAAGGACGCGGAACCACTTCCAGGCTGGGTAATCGCAGTTACCGTTAACGGATCACTGTCCGGGTCACTATCGTTATTCAGATTGACTACTGTTACTGATACGTTTTCTGTAGCGGTGGCATTGTCATCAATTGCGTCAGGCGTGTCGTTTTGCCCGTTCACTGTTACCGTGACGGTTGCGGTGTCCGTGCCGCTATTGCCATCACTGATGTCATAGGTGAATGTCACCGATGCCGTATCGCCTACCGCCAGACTTTCGAAATCCGTTCCCGGATCAAAGGTCACATCGGTTCCAGTAAAGGACGCGGAACCGCTGCCGGGTTGAGTAATCGCAGTTACCGTCAACGGATCACTGTCCGGATCGCTGTCGTTACTCAGATTCACTACCGATACAGCGGCATTTTCTGTAGTGGTCGCGCTGTCATCAATCGCATCCGGCGCGTCGTTTTTCCCGTTCACCGTCACTGTGACAGTTGCGGTATCCGTGCCACTGTTGCCGTCGCTGATGTCGTAGGTGAAGGTTACCGTTGCCGTATCACCAACCGCAAGACCATCGAAGTCGGTTCCCGGATCGAAAGTGAGGTTGGTTCCGGTCACGGACGCTGATCCACTACCTGGTTGAGTAATCGCAGTTACCGTCAACGGATCACTGTCCGGATCACTGTCGTTACTCAGATTGACCACCGTTACGGCAGCATTTTCTGTAGTGGCAGCACTGTCATCTACCGCATCCGGGTAGGAATCCGGATCCGCTTCCACAACAGTATTTTCCGCAGCAGCAGGTAGATCTTCGAACAAGGGAGGATCGCTATCCCGGGAACTAGCACCTCCCGGAGCGCCTCCGGATCCTCCATTTTGAGCCGGTATGGGTGAATCTGAAAGGGATTTGAGTTGATTGCTGAATTCTATAAAACCGGGCTTCGACAATGACACCTGCAACATCTCTGACAGAGCTGCGACGTTTCCCATTTGCGGATTAAACTCATAACCGGCTTTCTCTATATCTTCCGGATCAAGCGACACTTTGATTGGTTCGGCGTTCTCGGGATAGGAGTAGAACTTCTCCAACAAAACCACGAATTTTCCATCAACCACCAACCGCAAATCCGATTCGTCCGGATTAATCTCCGCACTTACCGGTTCGCCGAACTGATCGACCAGTTGAACATCGTCCCCTGGTGAAACTGAAAACTTCAAGCCCTCCGATCCAACCGGAACTTTTTCACTGGTTCCATCGGCGTGGGTAACAAGAAGGAAATATTGCATGGAGTAGGAAGAAAACAATTGAGGGGGGCATAATCGAAAAATTTATTACAATTGTTATAGAAATACAAATTTATTTTGGTTTTTATAATTTTCTCATTTGGTTAAATGCTGGAATTTTCCACCTTTTCAGACTCAGTTTTGTGAATTACCGAGACCGTTCCTCGACGCGCTGTGCCTGCCAATATATTTTCATGCTTCCCGGACTTCAGTTCATCTACTTACGCGACTTGTTGGCAGGAGGTGATTGTACCCTGTTAGATCCTCCATTGTACCCTGTTGAATCTGATTTAGGCATCTGACAACTCTATTAATTTACAATGTTAATGCAGCTTTCACCGGGAGACAGTTTCGCTATCGCTTCGGGATTTTTCTGGTCGTTTTCCGTGATTTTAATGCGGATGAGCGGAATGAAAATCCCTCCACTTCCGCTGACTGTTTTCAAAAGTGCTGTTGCGATCTTTGGATTTCTGACGCTTCTGCTGATTTTACGAATTCCTCTTTGGCCCGAAATTGATTACCAGTTTCACATACGGCTCATATTCAGTGCGGTTCTCGGTATATCCATCGCCGACACGATGTTCGCGGCGGCACTGAACCGGCTTGGGGCCAGTCTACAGGCCCTCGCCGACTGCATCTATGCTCCGACGATTACGCTGGTTGGTTTTCTCATGTTTGGAGAAGGCATAGGCCCCCGGGAATTCATCGGTGGAGGACTTGTCGCTTCGGGTGTTTTTGTAGGAATGGTAGTCACCGAAGAAGTGAAAGATACCAAAACCCTTATCGCAGGCATATCTCTCGCCGCGGGGGCTCATATCATCATGGCAGTTGGTATTTTGATGGTAAGAGATGATTTGAGAGAGGGCTCGTTAATCTGGATAGCTGGTTACCGATTTACCGTTGCAACTATAGCTCTGGTCATCTTTGCCATGATCCGGGGAGCCGGAAAGTCGATATTAATCGGGTTTCACCGACGGGATACCTGGAAAATGACGATCCCTATGGCACTCTTCGGTCCGTTCCTTGCGACCCTGTTCTGGATCGCCGGGTTCAAATTCGAAACAGTTGGCCGCGTCGCGATTTACAGCCAGTTGTCGACTGTATTCATCATCATTCTCGCCTGGCTGATTCTAAAAGAGAAAATGACAAAACGTAAATTGATCGGGGTTTCACTGGCTGCTGCCGGATCAGTCCTTGTAGCCCTGCAATAGCGGCGTCAGGGATTATACCAGTTATCCAGCAACGCATGCAGACTGGCCCGGACGGATGCCAACGCAGGATCATTGTAGAGATCCGTTTCTTCGGCCGGATCATTCTCCACATCATACAGTGCTGATGTTTTGAGATATCGACCCCACGGGTTCGCTCCTTTCGGCACTATCAACTTGTATCCGCCTTTTCTAACCCAGCGATACGCTACATCTTTACCGGGATTTGATAAACTGGATGCATCGCCTGGATAAATCGCTCCGAACACTGCTCTGTCACCGGGAATAGACTCAAGCAAATTCATCCCTGGCAGTTCGGGAGCCGGAGCCCCCGCAGCCTGCAAAAGTGTGGGCACAATATCTATACTGCTAACCAACTCACTACATGTTTCCGGCTCGATTCTACCGTCCCATCGAATTAAAACCGGGCTTCGGATTCCTTCGTCGAACGGAGCCCGCTTGCTGTTTTTCGTGTGAGCAAATTCTACCGTTCGATTTTTCTGCCGTTTAGTAGAAGGACTCCAGCCATTATCGGATACGAAGACGAAAATGGTATTTTCCACATCACTGTTTTTTTCCACAAAACGGATCAATTGTCCCACGGTATCATCAAACTGTGCAATCGATGCGAAATAGGGAATCTCGTGCTCCTTCACGCCCGGGGTATTCCGCGCAATTTTATAGAATCTTTCCGGAGAATCGTGTGGTTGGTGTGGCAGATAGGGAGCATACCAAACCAACCAGGGACTATGTTCTTTTTCGCAATCCAGAATAAATTCTTCAATCGGTTGCATGGTGACACGCCCTATTTGCAGGCCGGGGTCCCCGTTTCCATGAGCCACTCTGTCTCCATTGGCCAATTTCCGAATACCTCCGAAAGTCTGATCCGCCGGTGGCGCTTCAAATACCGTCATACCTTCGGTGAAACCGCCGTTTTCCCAGTGACCTTCCCAAAATTTTCCTGTCTGCAAACATCGGTAACCACATTCCCGGAACAGTATGCGCGGCAGAGTCGGCACCTTTTTAATCAACTCAAATTCGCGGGCCCTAACCTGTACATATTCATCAGCAGACTTCATCCGGTTGTATCCGTCATTTCCGGGCGGACCGTGATTAAAGTGGATTCCATGGACGTGCTGGTATTGCCCGGTTAAAAGCGTCACTAAAGAAGGACGACAGACACTGCAGTTCAAATACCCGTTTGGAAATCGTTTCGATTTTTCCGCGAGAAGATCGAGGTTAGGAGTATGCACGCGGTCATTCCCCATAAAACCGAAATCCGTCCATGAATGATCATCAGCGAGGATGTAAACAATATTCGGACGATCTTCTCCGGCCGATACCGGGAGCCAGCCAAATACAAGAAGCAAAAGATAATAGAACCTCATTCTGATGGGATTTGGTTTAAGGTATACCAAGCGCCGTTGTGATTGAGAGATTCCCCGTTCCCTGATTTCATCCCTTCAGTGGAGAATTCAAACACGTAGTTCTCACGCAGTCCCTCCACTTTCACCATCGCACTTTTCCGATCCCCGGATATCGCGAAGCTGGATTGATGCGACTTCGTGTCCATTTCATCGCCACCATACCGGGAGGAATATTCATAGGTAAAACTTTTCACCGTGACAGAGAAATCATCAGGATCTACCGGTTTCGAGAACAGGAGTTCAAAACCTTCCTTCTTCGCCCGAATTTCAGTAACAGCAAAAGGCGCCGCGCCGCTGAACGTTACCCGTTCCAGGCCGTAGGACCGGTTACCCAGCGAAGACCAACCCCGGTTTGTCATCCCCACAAACAAAGTCCCGTCAGGAGAGAAACTCAATCTTACCACAGCCGCAGGAAAACCGGACAGAAACGGAAAGCAGGCTCCCTGATATTGGCCGTTAATTTTTTCGAGGTACACCCTGTTTACCGAGGAATTGGTAAATTCACCAACCAACAACTGACCATCGAAAGGGCCGAATTTGCCGTCCTGGTCGATTAATTCTATATCTGTAGCGGATCGACCCATTTTGTTATAGGGCAACCACACTGCCGGAGGGACAAACTCAGGAGTCTCAGCGAGGGCATCGCCGTAGAGTTGATTAGCCCCCGGCACCTTTGTAAGTGTAAACGGCACAACCGATTCCTTCGCCGGAATCGACTCCTGGTTGCCGTAGAATACACCGGGCCGGAGATGATAGACCGGAGTGGCAGGAATCCAGGTGCCCTGCTGATCGGAGAAAAACATATCGCCTTCACGGTTGGCACCGAGCCCGCTGGGAGATCGCATTCCGAAGGCTTTGGGAACAAATTCACCGTTCTCACCGATGATCCCGCCCCAGCCTCTCCAGCCAATCTTATTATTAGCGAGTTTTCCCATCCCCAGGTTCAAAGTAACCCAGAGATTTCCAGCGCCATCGCGCTCCGGGCCATAAGCATAGGCGTGATAGTTGCCGGAGACATTCCATCCATCACACTCTGTTAAGTAGGCATCTGCGACGCCGTCTTTATCCCGGTCCTGCAGGCGGGTAACCTCGGCCCGCTGGGTCACGAGGAGATCAGGTCCATCGCGCAACAAGCCGAGCGGTTCATGTAGACCGGAGGCAAACAGACGAAATTTGATCTTCTCACGATCCGGAGACAGCGGATTGTCGATCAACCATACTTCTCCTTTCCGGTTTGCAACCGCCAGCGAATCACCCAGCCAGGCCATGCCGCTGACTTCAAGAGTCACCCCGTCCCCCGGTTTCCATTCTTTAGCACGGGAATGCGTCGGTGCGCTGGCTGTCAGGATTTCAAACCTTTTGTATGAATCGTCAGATTTAACGAAACTGCATAAAAGAACCAGACTGAAAGATAGTAGAAAAATTTTCATTTCCAGAAATAGGTAATTACTCGCTTATTGTCCCCCGCCGATACAGCCGATGTCACCCCTTCGAGTTCGGCAATCGCTGGTGGCTCCCCTTTGTCCCAGGACATTGTCCGGATCAATTCCCCGTCCAACGCCTGGTAATGATCGCGAAAATTCACTCCGTCTTTCGAAAGGAGAAAGGCGGGATTTCCCTTTGCATCGAGTTCGTAACCAAGAAACCGGAAACTGTCGCCGGAAGGCGTGAATTCATATACTTCCTCACTTAGCGGATTCTCGAAAGGAGCAGCTCTTGTGAACCAGGTATGATAGGCATCAAAAAATCTTCCACGCCAGACCAGGGAAGGTTTTCCCTTGCGACCGTCGTAGGAAAGATGAATCCCTTCCGGAAAACCAACAAGGATCGCTTTTGAACCGGTTTTTTCGAGGAAGGTTCGCTGAATGACAGGTCGATCTTTCGGTATCAATTCAAAATCACGACTCGCAGCATCCGGATACCCCTCCGGAACGCCTTCCCCCTTCTCTATAAAATGCCATATAGCAGCGATCTGTCGCTCCGCATCACCGCCGAGCACATCCGGCACCATAGATTGCCCACCAGGCCACAGAGGCGGCATCAATGTACCGGGCCGGTAACCGGCCGGATTTAGCAAATATTCTCTAAACCATTCCGGACGAAGCCTGTCGCTAAGCGAGCTGATATCCGGCCCCGGAATTCCAAGTGATTTTTTTTCCTCCCAGTTGTGGCAGGTGATACAATTTACGCCCCCGTTGATTCCGAGCAGCTTTTTACCGGCTTCCAGGTCCTCCGGATGATCCGAAAGCGGCGAAGCCTCTGGGTTGGCATCAAGCTCAGCCAGCCAGGCAGCAAGCTTCTTCGCATGGGAAGGATATTTTGGCATTTGGGTTTTCACATACGGGCGAACTCTGGTATCCGGTTTCCCAGCGAATACACCTTCCAGCCAGCTCTGCTGTAGTTTATGACCGATTCCGGTCAATGGAGGCGGCAGACGACCTGAGTCACCGAGGCTTTCGTTGCCGATAAAAAATCCATCGGTTTCGTTTACCGGGCCCCCGACCCCGTCGCGCGAATGACAGGCGTAACAATTCATAGCTGCGAAGGTAAGACTTTCGTCCACTTCATTTGATTTCAGAAAAGCTACTATGTCAGTCTTCTGTTTGGGAGTGAGATCGTAATGAGGCAAACCCGGCACCGGCGTTTCGGCTATACATTTACCCACGGCATCTTTTACCGGTTTGATCTTCTGCTTTTTCTTCCCGGGAATCGTATGGCAGGCGGCGCAGTGTAACCTTTCGACCAAAACCTCCCCCTGCTTTATTTGCTCTTCGCCGCCCTTCGGCCACGCGCCAATTCCGGCCGCCTCCCGCGGATCACTGCCTTGAAAATCATACAAATACGATGCGATATCGAGTGAGTCATCGGGTGACAACGCTATATGAGGCATCCTCCCGTCGGGGCGGTATTTTGATACATTGGAAAGAAAGTGATCCAAACTTGTAATACTGAATTTTTTTTGAATTTCAGGCAATGCAACAGCGAGCCCTGAGACTACACTTTCCCCCGGGCCCCGGTAATCTTTGCCCGGCGCATGACAGGCTACACAACCTTTCTCATGGTATAGCGCACTACCTCTCTCCGCATTCACATGCCTTGGAGCCTTGAGCTTTTTCCCGGGTTGAACCGTCCCCAGGTAAGCCGCTATCGCCTCTATTTCCGACTTCGATAAACCATGCGTCATCAGCGGCATAGTAGAACCGTGACGCCCTTTCTCCGGATTCTCCAGAAAATCTACGAGCCACTGGTATTCAACCCGGTTCTGAAGATTCGCCAGCGAAGGCCCGGAACGGGGAACCTCCGCTTGCGGACCTCCGTGACAATTTGCACAGCCCAACTCGGAGTATAGAATCGCCCCGTCTCCGAAACGTTCGTAGCCGGTCACATGCGGAGAGGCATGAACCGAAAATACGGGCAGAAGGAATAGGAAAAAGAACCTCATTTCACACTAGATTTTTGCGAGACAGTCCTTGAGGTAGGTCCGTGACTGATTAATTGCCCAGGTAATCTCTTCAGCCGTCGGAAGCATGGGATTGCCTCTTGGAGTCGGATGCATAAATATCTCGGCGACTCCGGCGAATTTGATATCCCGAAGCGCAGCCAAAATCGGCACATAATCCAGAGATCCAAATCCCGGCATCTGCTTCAGTTCATGAACTTTCGACATCGTCTGTTTCGACGATTGGTGATATTCCTGAAAATAGACAAAAGGAATATTTCCTGCTCCGAGTTCTTTTATCAAATTCGGGATGTCCTCTATCGCATCGTGAAGATGGTGCGGAGCAAACGCTACGCCTACATTTTTCGACGGATTGAATTCGGCAAAATACCGGATCGAATCAGGCGAAGACAACATCGAGTTTTTATGGTTCTCAATCGCCATAGTTACCCCCAGATCCTCCGCCAACTCGTAATGAGGTTTCAGCTTTTCAAAGAATGCCTTCACCTGAGACTTTGCCTCGCTGCCTACCGGATCCTTCACCTTGCCCATACCGCCGGAACCGCAGACCGTCATAGCTCCGCCATTCTTTTTGACCCAACGCATCTCGTCATCCTGCTTAAACGGCCCGAGAGGATAACAGGTGGAAACGGACATCCGGGTGCCGTGTTTTATCAGCAAAGCTTGAAAGGCTTCGTCGCCCATCTCTTCGATCTGCTCTCTATGGGTGGCATGAACCTTCCTCCAGATGTCGATAGATTCCGCACCGGATTTCTCTACCTGAGCGAGAACCTGATCCAGGGGAAGATCTCCATACATAGCCGATGAAAGTACATACCGGGGTTGAAACGAATCCGCCTGGCCGCGCGATACGATGGGTAACGTCACTGATCCTGCGGCCAGTAACTGGCACATTTTTCTCCGGTTCATGATCTTTTCTCCGCTTCAGCTTCAAGCATTGCAATCCACGGAGCTACATAATGTCCGTTATCGTGAAAGGTCCGACCGGATACCAAATTGCCATCGATCACACACGGTTCGTTTACATAGATGCCGCCACAAATCTCCAGATCAAACTGACATTTGGCAACAGTCGCCATTCGCCTGCCTTTAACGCGGTCGGCCCGGGCCGGGATCTCCACGCCGTGACAAACACTGGCAACAGGCTTGTTGTTATCGAAAAACCACTGCGTGATTTTGATTAAGTCCTCGTCTTCCCGGATATATTCGGGAGCCCGCCCGCCGGAAAACAAAATTCCCAGATATTCTTCGGGATTCACGTCAGCAAAGGCGAGGTCAGCCTGAATTTGATAGCCTTCCCATTCTTTCGTGATTGTCCAGCCGGGTCGAACTTCGTGAAGAACCATCTGATAAAGTCGCTTTTCCGGGGCGATTACAACCGGCTCAATCCCGGCTTCCTGAAGCCGGTAAAAGGGATACAAGGTGTCGACAGTTTCCGTCGCATCCCCCACGACGATGAGTGCTTTTCCAATACTTTCTTTACTCATGGGCCGTCATTCTAGGCGAAAATTAAAAACTGGTAATGCAATGATGCGGCTCTTGATATAAGGTTTTTCGTCATGCCTTCCAAACGTCTCTTCCGGGTTGCTCTGCTCATTGAATCCCACCGCAGTTACTCACGGGATTTGTTGACCGGCGTGCGGCGATGGATGGATCAAAACGAACGCTGGTCAACCTTTATCGAAATCGGCGGAGTTCTCGAAAAACCTCCTCCATGGCTCGAAAATTGGGATGGTCATGGGATTATATCCCGCTCTTTTACAAAGGGAATGGCGGAAACCATCCAGTCGACCGGGCTGCCCTGCGTCGAATTGCGAGCCACCCGGTTCGGCCAAAACTGCCCTTTTGTCGGCATGGACAACAGTCTAATCGGCCAAAAGGTAGCCGAACATTTTCTCAACCGTGGATACCGGAATTTCGGAGTTTACTCACTCGATACTGAAGAGTTTTTTCAGGAGAGGGTACGAAATTTTGTCAAATCCGTCGAATCCCGCGGCTATCGCAGTGAAGTGCTACCTGCCGGTCAGGATCATCATCCTGAAAGTTGGGAGGACAACCAAAACAGTCTGATCCACTGGCTGACGAGTCTGCCCAAACCCGTTGGTGTATTCGCCACGAACGACCAGCTCGGCGTCCGGGTTCTTGATGCCTGCCAGCGCGCCGACATCCCGGTTCCGGAAGAGGTAGCTGTAGTGGGCACGGAAAATGACGAAACTCTGTGCGCCTTCGCTTCGCCTCCGCTAACCAGTTTGCGGTTCGATGGAATTCAGGCGGGCTATAAAGCCGCCGAAATTCTCCAGTCCATGATGGATGGAAATAACAAAGTCCCCCACCAGACCCTGATTCCTCCGGGCGGCATTGTAGTGAGGGCCTCTTCGGATGATCTCGTCATCAACGATCCTGTCGTGGCCCGGGCGGCAAGGTTGATTCGGGAAAATGCCCTGGATCACATCTCGGTGGACGACGTTTGCCATACTCTACATGTATCCCGAAGCACACTGGAAAGGCGCATGAAAAAGGCCCTCGGAAGAACACCGAAAAACGAAATACAGCGAATCCGTTTCCGCGAGGTGGAAAGATTGCTTCTCGAGACAGAACTGACAATTGATGCAATAGCGGAGTTGACCGGCTTTACTCATACCGAATATTTCCATGCCGCATTCCAGGAACGATATCATATGACCCCTACCGAATTCCGCAAACCTGTGGCTGGTTAACTTCCGGTTAGAGGCTGATCAAAGGTGCAAATTCTATAGTCGCCAATTTGCTGAAATCCGATTGATTCATAGGCTTTTTGCGCAGCTATATTATTCATCGCCGTGAACAGAAGTCCTGTTGCGATCCCCTCCGAACGGGCCGCGAGAAGCGACTGCGCGACCAGATAGCGGGCGTAGCGCTTACTTCGATGGGGCACAGGTGTGAACACTCCTCCGATTTGCACCGCTTCGGCAATTTTCGCGTTGTAAGCACACATCGATACCAGTTCACCCCGGTGTTCCAGCACCCAAAGAGATCCCTCCTCAACTTGAAAACGCACTCTGTCTCTACAGTTTTCCCTCTGCTCCGGGGTATCCGGATCCTCAAGAGTTTCATTGCGGAAACGCACCATCCATTCAACGATCAGCGGAACATCCGCCTCATCCGCCAGTCGACTTGTGTATTCAGCTTCGGATGGTAGAGAAGGGATATGCATATCTTTCAGCGAGATCCGATAGAGATATTCCACCGAGTCGGACTGAATATGTGCTGCTGCCAGATGCATCGAATCCAGCACGGCGCCTACCTGATCCGATTCTCCGATCACACCTTTTACCGGACGCTTCGAATCCGCCAGAGCGAGTTTCCCGATTTCCTCTACATCATGCGGGGCCTGTAAGATCAGATAGCCATGCCGGTAATGGGCAACGACACCGGCGAGAGACTGCTGATCCCCCTCGAAAAGGCCGGCATAACTGCCATGAAAAGGCGTATCCCCATCGCCAAATCCGGCCCGCCGACTATTGGCGAGGAGAAACATAGAAGTCTCCAGTTTGCTGAGAAGAAACTTCTCCAAAGAATCATGGTCAGCGTATGTCAGTAGGCGGACCATTTATCTGGATCTGAAAATATCGCTCACTAATGACTCTACCACCAAGGTTTGCAGTCCATAGTTTTGCGCTGCGACTGACTTTTGGATCTCCTCAACCTCAAACCGGTCGGCGGCTTCCATATGTCTGCCCGTGGAGTAGGTCAGAAGTCTGGAAACGAGATTCCGGGTAAACAAATCTTTTCGCCCGTTCACGAGTAGCTTTCTGAATTCCGCAAAATTGCTGAACGTTTCCCCGGAAGGCAACTCACCGGAGGGATCGATTTTCAAGCTTTTGCCACCAGTCTTCGGGTAGTTTACCCGCCAGCGCCCGATCGGATCAAATGTCTCCAGACCAAAACCAAACGGATCAATCTTTCGATGACACTCGGAACATAATTTGTCGGCACTGTGTTTTTCCAGCCGGTCGCGAATTGTCGTCGCCCCGCGAACATCTGATTCAATTTCCGGAACCTCATCCGGAGGCGGGGGCGGTGTGATCCCCAGTATATTTTCGGAAACCCACACCCCGCGGGTTACCGGAGAGGTATCCACGCCGTTAGCACTTACGGTTAGGACAGCAGCCATTCCCAGAACCCCGCCGCGTTGTCGATTGCCTTTGATACTCATTCGCTGAAACCCATCCGCGAGTCGCAGTTTTTCTTTGCCGGGCAGCTGATAGAGATGAGCGAGCTTTTTATCGGCGAAAGTATAGTCAGAGTGTAAAAAATCTGACACCGGCCGGTTTTCCTTAAGCATATGATGAAAAAACAACCGGGCCTCTTTTTTCATCGATGTCGGCAAACTTTGGTAGTAATACACTCTCGCAGCATTGCGCGGCGGAGGCATCTGTCCGAGGTCGCGCAAATTCAGCCAACTGTCGAGGAAACCGTTTACAAACCCTTCGATCTTTTCATCTTTGATCATCCGGCGAATTTGTTTCGTAAGCTCTCCGGTTTCTGTAAGCTTTCCGTCCCGGGCTGCATCCAATAGAGCCTGGTCCGGCGGTCCACCCCATAGGGTATAGGCAAGCCGGGAGGCAAGATCATAGTCACTCAGTGTCGGATTGCTTTCGTCAGTCACCTCGCTCAGATAGATAAAGAACGGCGAACAAAGGATCATTTTCACCGTATCGAGCGCGGCTTTGCGCGGAGTCAATTTCCCCGACAGACCTTTTTTATACATAGCTTCGATTCGACTCCGGTCACGGTCGGTTAAAGGCCGCCGAAAGGCTTTTTCTGCAAACCGGCAGAGCTGGTTCAGGGCATCTTTTTCGCGAAAACCGCCTTTGCCAAATACCGCATTCTCTTCGGTACTGCCCCCCGGTTCTTTCACCGGCCCGTGAATCTTTACTTCTGATATGCGAATGTGTGGCAGCTTGCCTTCGCGGAGCAGGTGGGTTCGGCTCACCCCTACTTTGGGCGCTTTGAATTCGTCTTTGTATTTTTTGTTGATCGCAATCACCGATGCCCTCGATTCATACGGTCCATTCGGAAAGATGAAGCGGGGCGTCTGACCCGCCTCCAACCACACCCTGAAGGCAAGCCATTCCGGCTTTTCATCAGGAACAACCGTCTTCCCGAGAAGCGGCTCAATCGCCTGGGGATAGTGAATATGTCCTTTCGTCACATCGCCGGGAACTACACCTAAAATGAAGGGCTCGGAAAAATCGATTTTAAATATATCAGCATCGTAATGCGTATCCCGGTGCATCGCCTGGGCGAGTACCTTTATATCATACAACCCTGACACCGGAACCCCTTCGAGAAAGTCTTCTATATGTCCATAGCCTCCCTGACGGGTATCGGTATCGGGCTGTTCGTAGAGGCACAGGTATCTAAATTTAAAAGCCGCCCGGTGCGGGCCGGACAATTCCTCATACTGCACGAAGTTTTTGGTAAAATGCCATGTCTGCGGCTCCATTTCAGGTCGACCGAGACGCAGATCCACGAGTCGATTCGCTGACAGAAAATATTGATCCAGTAAAAAGCCCGAAGTAATTAGAGATTCCCCGATTGTGTCGATGTGCTGGCTGGTGTTTTCCTTCGGAAAATCAGCCGTCAAACCAAGTGTATCGACCCGGCGGCCGAATAGCGTTTCGAGGGTATTTTCATATTCGCGACTGGACAGCCTCCTCATCACAGTTCGGGAATGGGTATTTCGCAATACGCCGCGGGATTTGGCTACACCCTCGCGGAGAGCCGCTATCACATCAAGCCTCTCCTGGTCGGTGGGTTGATCGGCTTTTTTCGGTGGCATTTCTTTTAAAGTCACCTGATCGATGATTTCGTGAGCTTCGATCAAAGCCAGTTCCGATTTCAGGGGAAGAGCAAAATTCTCCAGATTTCGTTCTCCTTTCTGTATATCATTATCGTGACACTCAAGGCAGTATTTGCCGAGAAACTGATACACCACATCGTCCGTCGCGT
>JARGOZ010000057.1:0-24317 GCA_029213025.1 Verrucomicrobiales bacterium | reverse complement strand
GCAATGACAAACAGGACTGCGGACAGACCGATGATCACCGGTAAACCCCGAAGGCTTATCTTATCGAAAGATTGCATTAATTTGGCGAATCCATCGGATTAATACCGAATTTTCGCAAGGAGGAACGCAACCGTTTTGACGTGCACCTTTCTAAGACTCAACAGGGTACAGTCACGCATTCAACAGGGTACAGTTTGCGATTGTACCCTGTTAAGTCCACGCGATCAGTCTCTCACAGCCCGTAAAACTTCGCTGATAGAGTGCCATTGCAGCGATTCCGCCAGATCGAGCGCGGTCATGCCGTGGCGGGTTTGCTGAGTATGATCGGCTCCTTTCGCGAGTAAAATTTCCACCGGTGCCCTGTTTCCGGCCAGAGATTCGCTGTGCAGCATCGTCCATCCATTTTCATCCGGCTGATTGATTGAGTGAGGATTTTTGTCGAGATATTCGACGAATTTTGGAACCATATTGAGACTCATGGGATGCTCCTGGTGTATTGATCGATTGTTATTCGGGAACAACCGATCAATAAGGCCTGTATCCTCACTGTTCTCATCGGGATACAATCTCGGTCGCTTGGGATCTCCGAAATCAAGTCCCCACGCCGCGTCGTGCGCCTTTCTTTCTGCGGCAGACATGCGGGTGCGTATCAGATTCACGGTGAAAGCTCCGTAAGCCTTTCCGGCAATGGCGAATACCCAGTCTTCGATTCCGCTCAGCGGAACTTCCACTTTTTGGCCGACAGTAACACTCTTCAGCTCGTTCGGCTCGTTGATCAGGTATCCGGACACGACTTTACCGTCGAAATCAATTTCAGAGATCCACATATGCTCAATTTTTGACGGGGCATCGTCATCGGAAAACGGGACTTTGACGCAGGCCTGTTCGAGGGCGGGAATAATTCTCCTGCGTTCCCAGGATAGTTCTCTCCAAAAAAAGCGAAACGTCGCCTGCGCTTTGCTGGCGGCCTCGTCAAATCGGATGCGGGGCGAAAGGGACAAATCTCCCTCGAATTCTCCTCCTCGATGCATAGACCATTCACTGAAAAAGGATTAGAAAATTTAGCAAGAGGCAAAAACGAATAGTTTATGACGTGTTTTTGCCTTTTTCAGGCATCAGTGCAATGCCTCTCGAAACGTGGGATTTTTGTTAGAGTTTTAGCCTCAGGCAGATAGCGGTGCCTGGACGTCGCGGAACGGGTTTTACCGTTTCAGATCTGGTGCTCGAAAAAGCCTGTTCCCGGCGTCGTTTTTGTCCCGTTGCGTTCGTGCGCTTTAGCCTTACTTTCCCGGCCACAATTTACGAAAATCCATCATGTCACAACGACGTAAACAATTTCCGTTCGACGAATTTGAGCCCCGCTGGCAGCAGCACTGGGAGGAGAACAAAACCTTCCATGCCCCCAACCCCGGCGAACAGTCTTTCGACCCCGAAAAGCCCAAATTCTATGCCCTTGATATGTTCCCCTACCCCAGCGGGTCCGGGCTCCACGTCGGGCATCCGGAAGGCTACACGGCCACAGACATCATTTCCCGCTACAAGCGGATGAACGGATTCAACGTTCTCCACCCGATGGGTTGGGATTCTTTCGGTCTGCCTGCTGAGCAGCACGCCATCAAGACCGGGGAGCATCCGCGGATCAATACGGAAAACAACGTGAACAATTTCCGCCGGCAGCTCAAATCGCTCGGCTTCGCCTACGACTGGGATCGTGAAATCGCCACAACAGATCCGGAATATGTGAAATGGACTCAGTGGATCTTTTTGCAGTTGTATCACTCCTACGTCTGTGAAGAAACCGGTAAAGCACGCCCAATTTCAGAATTGGAGGAGAAAGGACTCAGCCGCGAAGAAATCGATGCAAAGCGCCTCGCTTTTGTCGCCAACACACCCGTGAACTGGTCCCCGGATCTTGGAACCGTATTGGCCAATGAGGAGGTCGAAGAATGGCGCTCCAAAGGACACACAGTCGAAAGACGGCCTCTGCGGCAGTGGATGTTGCGCATCACCGCTTTTGCGGATCGGCTGATCGATGATCTTGACGACCTCGACTGGCCGGAGGGAATCAAAAACCTACAGAGAAACTGGATCGGACGTTCCGAAGGTGCCGAGGTGGATTTCACTATCGCCGGGGAAAAAGTAACCGTATTTACTACACGTCCCGATACTCTTTTCGGAGCTACCTATATGGTGTTGGCTCCGGAACATCCGTTGGTCGATAAAATCACAACTGATGAGCAAAAGTCCGCAGTGGAGGAATACCGCAAAGTGTGTGCCTCAAAATCCGACTTACAGCGAACCGAACTGGCTACAGAGAAGACCGGCATATTCACCGGCGGAACGGCAATCAATCCGGTAAATGAACAGGAAATTCCGGTATGGATCGCCGACTATGTCATGATGGGCTACGGAACCGGAGCAATCATGGCAGTCCCCGCTCATGACGAACGCGACTTTGAATTTGCGGAGAAGTTTGAAATCCCGGTAATAGAGGTAGTTAAAGCCCCGGCAGGAAATACAGACACATGCTTTTGCGGCAACGGGAGCGCAGTAAACTCCGGTTTTCTCGATGGCCTTGCCACTCCGGAAGCGAAAGAGAAAATTACCGGATGGCTCGAAGAAAAAGGGCTCGGTAAAAAAACGATCAATTACAAACTTCGCGACTGGCTTTTCTCCCGTCAACGCTACTGGGGTGAACCCTTTCCTATAATCTGGAAAGACGGAAATCACTACGGCATCGACGAGAGCGAATTACCTCTTCTCGCGCCACCTCTGGAAGACTACAAACCTACCGGCAAACCGGAAGCAATTTTGGCAAAGGCAAAAGAGTGGGTCGAGTTGGAAGACGGCAGCGTTCGCGAAACGAATACGATGCCCCAGTGGGCCGGCTCCTGCTGGTACTACCTGCGCTACTGCGATGCCCGGAACGAAAACGAATTCATCAGTAAAGAAGCGGAAGAATACTGGCTTTCCGGAAACGGAAAAGCCGGTGGTGTGGATTTGTATATTGGCGGAACGGAACATGCCGTACTGCATCTTTTGTATGCCCGTTTCTGGCACAAGGTCCTGTTTGATCTGGGTTACTTAAAAACTCCGGAGCCGTTTCACAAACTGGTCAACCAGGGTCTCATCATGGGGGAAGACGGACAGAAAATGTCCAAATCCCGCGGCAACGTCGTGAACCCGGATGAAGTGGTCGATTTGTATGGCGCGGATTCGCTGCGTCTCTACGAAATGTTTATGGGACCGCTGGAGCAGGTCAAACCGTGGTCGATGAAAGGGGTCGAGGGTGTCTATCGTTTTCTTGGTCGAGTTTGGCGTCTCGTCCATGAATCTGATCAGGAAGGCAACTGGCAGCTTCGCTCAGCACTGGTCGATGCCAAACCTGACAAGGCTACCAACAAGGTGGTTCATGCGACGATTAAAAAGGTAGGGGAAGACATCGAGAATCTGAGATTCAACACGGCCATTTCCCAAATGATGGAATGCAGCAATGAACTCGGTAAACTCGAAAAATTACCGGTCTCATCGGTAGCATTACTTCTACAGGTTTTGAATCCGTTTGCGCCCCATATCACTGAAGAGCTCTACGGTGTTCTGAAAAAGAATTTCAAGGATCTTCCGGATAGCGATCTCTCCAGCCAGACCTGGCCGGAATATAAAGAAGCATATTTGGTGGAAGACGAAATCGAGATGGTGATCCAGGTAAATGGAAAAGTCCGTGACCGGATGACCGTGAGTAAAGATGCGCCCAAAGAAGAGGTAGAGAAACTCGCTATGCAAAGCGAAAAAGCGCAAAACTTTTTCGAAGGCAATACAGTGAGAAAGGTGATTGTAGTTCCCGGACGCCTCGTCAATATCGTAGCGAACTAGGGAGATCACTTCATGTGGGAAACCACAACATCATTACTTCAGCCGGGCGTTTCGAGACTGTCGATTCACCCGGCAGATGATGATGCGGCTGTGACATTCCGGTCCTTTTTCGAACATTGCTCCACCAGTGCCGGGTTTGCCGATTTTATCTCAGCGCAACTCGCCGCATCGCCGTACGGAGGATTTTTCTGGGAATGCCCCGCCATTGCTCTGGCGACGCTGGACAATCCGTTCGAATGCGTCGTTGTCGACGGGCCAGCGTTACCGAAGCTCACCGCGAACCCCGCTCCTTTTGCCGGTCAGTTCGCAAAAGTCGGCAGCGGCAAATCAGTAGCCGTATTCGAAAACCTCGGCGGTGACGCAACTTTAATCTCTCCGCTCCCGGAGGGAGCCGACCTCACCATCTATCCCCATTTTGCGAGCTTTCTGCGCAACGGCCCGCCCTCCCAAAAACAGGAGTTCTGGAGAGAACTCGGAGAAACGGCATTGAGGCTGGTTTCCCCGACACCCTTTTGGCTCAGCACCGCAGGGCTCGGGGTTTCATGGCTGCATCTCCGGTTCGATTCGCGACCGAAATACTTCCGTTACCAACCGTACAAGAAAGCTTAGCTGCCCTGCAAGTGGCCACGGAGCACAAGATTGTTCAGGCGGTGAGTGGTATCCACCATGCCTTCGATTACCGTTTCGCTATAGGTTCTGCCGTCAGTCGTATCAAGCCCGTGTCCGGGATCGAGGTTGCGCAAGCCTTCCAGAGCAGGGTCTTCGTGGTGGAAAATCTCTACAAACACGTTTTTCAGCTTTCCGGTCTTCGCTGCGGAAGCGAGCAACGCTCCGATCCAGCCGTCGTCCGTAGTGAGACAACCCCGGGTGGTTTTAGCCGAGCAGTGGAACATTCCCATCTCGTCCGCTTTGGCGATCTGCCAAATCAGAGCCTGGTTTTCTTCAATCGTCAGCTCGGAGTCACCGCAGTGTGCGGCATCGACCATCACTTTGAAGAACGGCTTGCCCACCTCGGCGTTGGCCGCTTTCACAAATTCCCACATTTTCGCGAGGCTGGTAAAGGTTTGAAATTCGCCCCCGCGAAGAAATTCGAGATCCCATGACTGAATGCAACTTCCTTCTACACCGGCTTCTTTGTAGGCACGGAGATGAACTTTTACATCCTGTGCCACTGCGGCTTTGAAGTCATCACCGGTTTTCGGCTTCGCTCCCGGCTGCATCCATTCTTCGGCCGAAGTCGAGGCAACCTGGGAAATATTGTATTTTTTGGCGACTTCGAGACCGGCAACCAGCATTTCGACCACCTTGTCTTCGTCCGCCGGATTCATCGGATCCGCGCCACCAACCATCATGATGATGTGGACAGCCATTCCGAGATTGCGAATTCCGTTGATCAAATCATCCGTGTCTCCATCATCAACGCCCGGAAACACCGTGATTTGTGCGCTCTGAACCGGTGCCGGGGATACCGATTTGAGGTGGGCCAGTTCCGCGACCACGGTGAGTTGGCCATCGTCATTCCGCGGAAGGCGACCGTTGCCGTCCGGGACCAATCCGCCCACGAACTTGATATGAGTAGGAACCACGCCGAGCTCGACGCCTGCTTTCAATGTCAATTCACCTGCCATGTTTCGAATAAATAAGTCCGGTCATGTAACACGAATTAGGGGGAAAGGACACGATTTTTTCGACGGATTCGGTTTCATGGATAACATTTGCGCTATGGCTGAGTTACACAAAATCGTCGAGTCCGCTAATGAGTGGCTGAACATCGCGGAAGTCCCGGACTATTCGGGTGCTATCAATGGACTGCAGCTCGAAAACGATGGCTCCGTCACTAAAATCGTTGCTGCTGTGGACGCCTGCCTGCCGGTAATTCGGATGGCTGTGGATCAGGGAGCTGATCTACTCGTGGTTCACCACGGAATGTTCTGGAACGGGGCAAGGCCTTTTACCGGTAGCGTATACGAAAAACTGAAGCTCGCTATGGATCACAATCTGGCGATCTACAGCTCCCACATTCCTCTCGATGTCCATCCGGAACTGGGAAACAACGCCTGCCTCGCAAAAGCACTCGGCTTCACCTCTACGGAGACATTTTTCCCGTGGAAAGGCATTCAACTCGGGATTCGGCAAAAAATTTCCATCCCGCGTGGCGAACTGCTCGAAATGGTTGCCGCAGCTACCGGGGCTCCCGCCCACATTTGCCCGGGCGGCCCGGAGGAGGTCAGGGACATAGGAATCATCACCGGAGGAGCCGGCTCAGAGGTTTTTGCGATCGCCGAGACCGGTATAGACACCTTTATCACCGGCGAAGGCCCCCACTGGAGTTATACCGCAGCCGAGGAACTGGGGCTGAACATTATCTACGCCGGTCACTACGCCACTGAAACTTTTGGGGTAAAGGCTCTCGCGAGGAGATGGTGCGATGAGTTCGCCGGGCTGGAATGGGAGTTTGTCGATCACCCGACGGGTTTGTAAGCTTACCTACGGAAAAGCCCGCCACATCTTGGGAATAAATACGAGGCGGCCATTCACGAAGACACAGACATCGTATCTCATACCGAGCGATTCGCCCGGCCTGGCATAGCGAAAGGCGTAGAAGTTTAAACCGGGGCGGTATCTTTTTGCGGTTTGCGAGTAGCCTCCCGGCAAGATTTGATCACGTCCCTCCAGAAGCGCGGTCGAGTTCGATGCCATTACCTGAATTTCCGTTTGGCCCTCTTTTCTCACCTGTCCGAGCCCGGTTGCCGGAATCTGCGAACGGAACATTTCCAAATACCGGTCTACCATAGCTGCATCCGCTGCGGTTGCGCAGATCATACGGGTTTCCTCCGGGGTCGGCAGGGCGGCCAGAATCAGATTCCGGTCTCCTTTCGCAAAATCGGTCGCAAATCGAACAACACCTTCTGTGCTGTTGGCGTAACCCGGTGCCGGGGCTACGGCGTTTACCTGAGCGATCTGTAACTCAATTAATGCCTTCAATTGAGCAGCAAGCTCCGCCCGGTTAACTCCTTCCGCTACCACCATGTTTTCCTCAAGATATTTGATCATATCGGAAACGGGATCCTGCTGAGCTTTCAACCCCGGACAAATCAGAACGGAAAGGACGATCCCAAAAAGTATAGTAAATGTTTTCATATCAATCTATTTCTCTCTCCGGGCTGATACCGATAACGGATCAAAGGTTACTGAAATTTTCTTTCGAACTTGTGCTGAATTTGCCTTGCAACCGCCGATCCCGGAGTAGAGTTCGGGCATGGTAGAAGTCAGCGTTACTTACACAGGGGATCTCCACACCACGGCGGTCCACGGCCCATCAGGAGCGAAACTGGAGACCGATGCTCCGGTTGATAATTGCGGCAAAGGAGAGGAATTCTCCCCAACCGACTTGGTCGGCACTGCGATGGCGACCTGCATGCTCACCATCATGGGAATTTTCGCTCAGAAAAAAGGCATCGAAATCGAGGGAGCTACCGCCGTTGTGCAGAAAGAAATGACAGCTCAACTGCCACGTATGATCGCCAGACTCAGCACAGTGATCGAAGTGCCGGTTCCGGAAGATCATCCGGACAAACAGGGCCTCATCGATGCTGCGATGGGTTGCCCCGTGCACCGCAGCCTGCACCCGGATGTAGAGAAACCGGTCGATTTTCGCTGGGTAGGGTAATCTACGGAACTACAGAAAACTCAATCACTCCCAACTCCCCGGCATCATATCGGTATCTACCGGTTTCGGCCGGCTGAATTTGGCCCAACGCTCCGCAGATTATCACCTGCCCCGGCTGCAGATTTATGCCCTGACGCTGGGCGAAGTTAGTCAGCCACAGCCCGGTTTCCCAGGGCCCTTTCCAGCAATCTCTGCCGGGAGCAGAGTGGAGTTGCTCTCCGTCTTTGGCCAGATACAGCGAAAGTTCCTTCGGATCAATCGCGGCGGGATCAACCGGCGAACCGACGATATATCCCGCAGCGGAAACATTGATGGCGGCAAGTGCTTCAGCGGTCAGTTTACCATTCGGCTTCTGCCAGTTTCCGGATATCAGTTCAACAGCAGGAATAATCGCGCTCACATGATCCTTGAATTGATCTACCGATTCGAGTTTTTGATCCACTTGCTTGCCGATGACAAATCCGATTTCCGTCTCCAGTTTTAAACCCGGGAAGACTTGGAGAGAAATTTCGGGCTTATCCCGGGCTTCATATCGCCCTCCGGCCCGCAGAATTGCCCCAACTGGCTCGGTGATAGCAAATGCCTTCTGCCCACCCGGACTGACCACTCCTCCTTTAACACCGCCGATTCCTGCTTCATCCAGGGTCCGCAACACCCATGCCCGCTGCAAATCATACGCCTCCTGCAAAGCAAGATTCTCAATATATGGCAACGGCTTGCCCGAATTCCAGGCGTCCACATAGGGATCAGCTTCAGACGGAACCGGGTTCAAACCGCGCAGCCATTCTTCAGCGCGATCTGTCCAACGGGTCACCGGCTTTTCCGTGCGTCGTAATCCATACCCATGGCCTCCGGTGGAATAAATATGCAGCTCCGCCGGAACCCCGACTTTCTTTAGTTCAATAAACAGGGCCGCACTACTCAGACAGGTTACACGATCATCGGCAGCATGAGCCAGGAACACAGGCGGAGTATCCTTCGAAACGGTGATATGTGGTTTTAATGTTCCGGATTTTGCATCAGCCAAACCGCCGGGATAAATCAATAGAGCAAAGTCTGCTTCACAGGTTTCGCGATCAATTGCATCAATTGCCTCATAGGTACGCTCTCCACCTGCGGCAGCTGTCAAAGCAGCCGTTTCCCCTCCGGCAGAAAAACCCAGCACTCCGATTTGGTTCGCCTTCAAGCCCCACTCTTCCGCATGAGTCCGCACCAAAGAAATGGCGCGCTGAGCATCCATCACCGGGCCAAGTGATTTCTTCGGTAATTTTCCGACCGGTTCCTCTCCGTGCGGCCGGGTGGGAACACGGTATTTCAAAACGATCGCCGCCACGCCTAGACCGTTGAGCCACGTAGCTACCTCCGTCCCTTCGAGATCCCAGGCAAGAATGTGATAACCTCCGCCAGGACAAACTACCACAGCACTACCGTTGGCTTTTTCCGGTGGCGGCAAAAACACATGCGCTTGTGGCACATCTACATGGCCGAGCTTTACGATCCGTTTCCCGGCGATCAATTTGTCATCCGGATTCGTCAAATCCCGCTCTTCTCCATCGACAAGAGGTGCCGGACCGGGCATTTGGCTATCCGGCCAGAGATTGAAGATTTCCGGACCGGCAACAGCCGAAACCGAAGATAAAACAGCGAGCCAGTATATCGTTCCCAGTCGTTTCATAAGATTGAAGTCTACCATTTCGACGGCGCTGGAGCTGCTGCGCTTCCGATGGCCATTCCGACAATAACCGTAGTTAGAAAGCTGATTGTTCCGTTCAGGATCGGCCACAAATCGTAGACCCCGAGATTTCTCAAGTAGTGAACCAGCAACACGGTAAGAAACCCAACTAAAGCACCAATCAAAGCGGCAGACCCGGTCGCCCGTTTGATAAACACACCGAGGAAAAACATGCCTCCAACCGGACCAAGGGCCATTCCGATAAAGGTATTAAACGCATCAAATGCCGATTTTATACCGGTCACGGCTATGGTTGCAGCCAGCAAAATCCCCACGGTCCCAAGTATTACGACCACTTTCCTCGCTACGAGAAGGCGATGGCTGTCGGAGGTATCCTGTCGAAGACAGCGACTGTAGAAATCCGTGACAAAGGCAGTCGCCACCGAATTTAGAGAACTCGATATGGTACTTTGCGCAGCAGCAAATATCCCCGCTACTATTAAACCGGCCACGCCAACAGGCATATTCTGCAAAATGAAAAACGGTAAAATGCCGTCATTTCTTTCCAATGCCGGATCCAACAGCTCCGGGTTGGTTTTATAGAAAGCGTACAGTGCCACCCCGAGAAAGAAGAACAACATCGACCCGAAAAACACCATCGGTATATTCAACCAAAGTGAACGGGCTGCTTCTTTTTCGGATGGTGTCGTCACATATCGCTGCACTACATCCTGACCGGCGGTATAGGAAGGCAGTGTCGCGAAAAAGAACCCGATAAATATAATAAGCCCGGAAGTCGTGGACGAACTGACATCCAGACTGAACCAGTCCGCAGTCAGACCTTTGCTGTCACTTTGTGCGATTTCCACCAGCGTGAAAATTCCGCCATCAAGCCGGAAAATAATAATGATAAAGCAGGCAAGAGCCCCACAAAGCAATACGACAGCCTGAATCGCATCGGTCCAGACAACCGCTTCTATACCACCCATAACGGTATAGAGAATACAAAGCACCCCGATCGCCAGAATGGCCAGATAGATATTAATATCCGTTGCACTGGAAAGCGCCAGAGCCGGAAGATACAAAACAATCGCAACTCTACCGACATGAAACAGCATAAACAGAGCGCTGGCGACGAGCCGGCTCGCCAGATTGAAGCGCTCTTCCAGAAACTCGTAGGCAGACGTGACATTCAACCTCCGAAAGAACGGAAGGTAAAAGGTTACAACTATGGGAACGATCAAAATGATGACCCAGTTCCCTATCCAGG
The DNA here is from genome assembly GCA_029213025.1 of Verrucomicrobiales bacterium. Lineage (GTDB taxonomy): Bacteria > Verrucomicrobiota > Verrucomicrobiia > Verrucomicrobiales > DEV007 > Arctic95D-9. Next base: position 13,832 of record JARGOZ010000057.1, on the reverse strand, counting down.
GATTGATATTATCCGAGTAGGCTTTGGCCGGGATCGCCATAAACGTAATGGCCGAGAGCATCGTCGCGAAAATGGATAACCCTGCTGCCCACCACGGAATCTGCTGCCCGCCTCGGAAATAGGCTTCGGTCGAGACAGCGGACTCCGCTTTCATAAACCAATACCCGATCAGAACCATAAATCCGAGATAACAAATCACGACGCTCCAGTTGATGATTCCGAAAGATGCCCGGTTAGCCTGAACTTTTCCGGCAAGAACCTGGGAAGTGCGAATTCCCGGCTTGATTTCCCCGGACGGAATAACGAAGGAGTTTGCCCCGGTCGGCACTACCGGAACGGTAACCGGAACCGACAATTCCCTCGGGAACGAGCCTACTTCGATCCAACTGTCAGTGGTCACATGGTAGCCCCACAAAGCCGGAGGGAAACCAGGGTGATCATTGCCCTGACCATTCACCTCCGGGCGGGCCACGATTTGAGATTGAACAAATTCGGCATCTACACCCCCAAGCATCACGAGATGCGAATTCCCCACCGGTATAGCCGTTGAGGGAGCGGCGGAAAAACCGCGCGGCAGATCGGCGATGCGACTCCACTCCTGCGTTTTGGGATTCAGTTTCCAGCAGTCGCGCAAAAAATCGAGCCCCTCCTCTGTGAACCGGTCCTCCGGGTGAAAATCGGTTGCTTTGGCTATATAATCCCGCCCTCCAAAGAGATAAATTGTTCCGTCGCGCACGCCCGCTACGGAATGCATCCGTCCTCTCGCTTCCTCCGGCCACGAAATCTCCCGCCATTTCATCTGAGATTCTCTCAGGTTGAGACGATATGCTTTCTTTACCGTACCAGTGCGGGTTCGACCGGAAAATATATAGAGCGAGCTACCGAAAGTGACACCACTGAATTCCGCCAGAGGGAGCGGCAAGTCGGGCAATTTTTCCGTTCGGAAATTGCCCTCTTCGTAAAACAGTTCAATCGCCTGCGCATCTGGTAAATTTTCGGAATCACTTCCACCCAGCATAACTATACTGTTCCGCCACGGTAAACTCAGCGATACCCCATAGCCGAGTGCTTTCGGGAGTTTGAAATCCGGAAGCGTCCATTTGTCTGAGTCGGACGCGAGGAGAAACACTTTGTCATACCACACTTTTTTGCCACCTTCCCAGGGCGGACTCTCCGGAAAATTGGCTCCCCCGGCGACGATCAGATTGCCATCAATCACACCGGCGAAAGGCCCGGCAAATCCCTTTTCATCGGGGATCGACGGTAGCGTTTCCCAGGCGATCGGTCCCTCTGCGGAAACAAATTGGGCGAAAAGAAAGAATAGACAGATGTAGATTTGTTTTTTCATCGGTGCAGTATCGGATCAAACCACATTCCCCAGTCGGAGGCTTTCCCGTCGTCGGCGTCTTCCGTAAGTAATTCCAATTCTGAGACTCCGGATAAATTGATACGGTATCCGGTGCATTCGTTGGGGCGAACCACTTCGCTACGGAACACTTCTTTCCCGTCAGTTTTGATCACAAAGACAACTGATCCCGATCTCATGGGCGGCAAACCACATTTCCCTTCCAGGTAGCTCCAGTTTCCATCGCCAACTTCGTAGATATGGCGCGACTCGGCGTGAGCGTAGATACCGGTAGTAAAAACTTCACCGGCCGAAATGAGAAGTAGAGATTCATTCGGAACATGATTGTAGGCGGGTTGCCACCAGCCGACGCTCTCAGCCTTCGGAGCCACTTTGGAAAGTGGGAACTTTCCGGCATCTTCCGACACTTCTTTCAAGGTCTTCACCGCCGTGTTACGGTTTTTACCTGCGAGGATCGCGGAGCAGATTTTGTAGTTACGGGTTTTTCGATCAAAACGGTCGCGAAACAGTTTGGCGGATTGATTATCATTCCGATTCAGGGCGTCGACAAAATCCCCGAGCTCGAGCACCGTTTCGAGTGCCTCTATATTCGGCGTTCCGTCCTCATCTACACGGTAGGTGCTTTGCCAGGTGGTCACGGCACCGTTAGCGAGGCAGGCCGACAGCCGCACCTGGGCCGGTTTACCGGGCACAAGTTCGCGGCATGTTATAGAAAAAGTACCGTCGGCATCCGGAACCGCCACAGCGGTCCGGGAATCATAGTCGTCGCCGCCTTCGGGATCGAGATAGGCAACTACCGCATATACCGGAATGGAACTCCGGACATGGCCGGAGATAGCAAATTGATCACTTCCGCCAGTCACTGCCAGAGAGGAAAAATTCGCTTTCGCCGGTAAATTCAATCCCTTAACGCTACCGGAGAATTGCGGGTGCGAGGCAAGCCGCAAAGCGTGGGCCAGGGTAATAAACGAGCCGGTTCCCTCTCCTCTGATTTCATCCCCGTAGGTGAAATTGCCAGTCCCCATGAGAGCGGTTTTGTCGTGATTACTGTTCTCCCGGCAGTGAGGAAGCCCGAGGGCATGCCCGAGTTCATGGGCGATCCCGCCGATAAAAATAGAGTTGTGTTTCCCCAGAGAAATTTCCCCGTATTCGCCGTCATGAATAATGGGTTTCTTTAGTTCCAAATTTCCGGTATCAAGTTCCGGAGAATCAAGCTGCCAGGCGAGTCCCGCGAGATTGCTTCCTTTTGCGTAATAGGGGGATTTATGGACAAATGTCTTGTTCACCGGATCCCAGTCGGACAAATTGGTAAATAGTAAAACAGTTTCACGGTCCGGATTGATCCCGGCCGCTTTCAACACCGGCCAGCAATCGTGCCGAATTCTCTCTCGGGTTTTGTGTAGTCGGCAAATTCGGAATCGCCGATCGCTTCGTGAATGATGAGTTCACCAAATTCATCGTAGTTCAGCTGGAACGTTCTACGTCCGAATCCGGTTCGTTCCATCTCATCAGCATAAAAGTTGCGGATGTGCTCCATGATTCTCCGCAGTCTTTGCCGGTAGTTTTTTGCATAGGCACGGTCGATGGGACGCCAGCAGATGATATGTAGTTTCCGGTCGGACGGTTTCGGGTTTTGCGCATACCAGGGGTCCAGAATGTCCAACGCTTTCGATACGATTTCCAATTCGTCTTCAGTGGCCTTTGTGGAATGACACAGAGCGAGACACAGAAGCGAAATCCCCAGTCGCTTTATCATAACGCAGGCCGTTGTACCCTGTTGAATCACCGACTGTACCCTGTTAGGTCGAGGATTGTACCCTGTTGAATCGCTTTGTTTTTGCTTTTTTCGGGTAAATCCCTGAGATATTTGTCATGACTGTTAATCAACTGAGTGAACAGAATCCTTTTACGACTGCCGACGGATCGACGATTCGAAGCATTCTGGACTCGACAAATGCTCCTGTCGAGAATCAAAGTCTCGCAGAAGCGTCCCTTCCCCCTGGCGGAGAAACCGAACGTCACTATCATAAACTCAGCGAGGAGTTTTACTACATCACCGCCGGCGAAGGCATCATGGAAGTGGAAGGCGAAATGCGCGAAGTGACAACCGGTGACGCGATTTTGATTCCGGCCGGAAAGTGGCATCAGATCAAGACAAAAGGAGACGCGGAACTGCGTCTCCTGTGTTGCTGTGCGCCGCCGTATTCTCACGATGACACCTATTTTGAATAACACAGGTTAACGCAGCCCGAAGCGTTGCTTCATCACCACGTCGTGCCCGTAGATATCCTCATCGAAACGGACACGTCCGTCCCCCATGATGAAAGAAGTCCAATACATCAAATACACCGGCAATGGCTCGGAGAGATGAACTTTGTTATTGGGGTTGCCCGCATCTTCCATTGCGGCCCGGACGGCATTCAGGTTCCAGTTTTCCGGATTCCGCTGGAGGATAATATGAGCCAGCTCATCCGGACGGGAAACCCGCACGCAGCCGTGACTGAGATCGCGGTCCGCCATTTTGAAAAGGTTGCGGTTCGGTGTGTCGTGGAGGTAGACCGAGTTATCGTTCGGGAAAATGAATTTCACCAGCCCGAGTGCATTCTTCGGTCCGGTGCCCTGCCTCATGAACAGGCCGCCGGCAGAAACTTTGTTCAGGTTTTCCACGGTTACCGGCAGGGCTTTCTCCGGAGCTACTTCGAAATAAGGAACAATTTCATAGTTGTTTTCCTGCATGTAACTGACCGGATCGCCTTTTAAAGCTTCGGGAACGAGTTCTTTCCGGGCAATGGTAGTCGGCACATTCCAATAGGGACGGAAGGTCAAAAACTGAATATTGCCGTGGAAAACCGGGGTCTGGTGCTTTCCTTTCACCCCGACGATGACTTCCATGGTTGTGACCCGCTGACGGCGGTTATACACCCGAAGGGCACTCTCCGCTATGTTCACCTCGACGTGCTCGGCCTGCTCATAGGCGCGGGGCAGCCAGCGAATTCTGTCGAGGTTTATGATCAACGTATTGATCCTCTCATGGGTGGGGATGTTAATTTCTTTGAGCGTGTTGGGGCCAATGTATCCATCTGGATCGATACCGTGTCGGAACTGGAAGGACTTCAAAGCATCGCTGGTGAGCTGTTCAAAGATCTTCTTTCGATTCCGGGCCTGGGGAGCGGTTGGCAAATCCCGCTCGGCCTGAAGCCGGGCTTTGAGTAGGTCCAAATCTTTATACGGGATACCGGGGCCAATCGGTCGACCGGGGTCAGGTAGAGGTTTCCAACCTCCGTAGCTCTGGATTTCCCGGTACCGTGCCAAGGTTTTCACCATATCGCTGTAGCGGGAATCCTGTGGCGGAACTTTATCCAAAAGATAGGCAGCGAACTGGCCAACCGGCTGTTGAAAGGCCGCATCGAGAAACTGCGAAGCTGTCACGGCGCGCTTGATAGCCTTCCACTTCGGGTGAACTTCAGTTGGGTCGACAAAACCATAGGCGAGAGCCTGGATCGCAAAAAGAGCGAGATGAGTCGTGCTCACTTCGACGCTGGCCTGAACTTTCGGATCGGGATTGGGATTGAGCCAGTAGGGCTCCCACACGTTGAGTTGAAAAAGATTCGGAGAAAGTCCGTGAGTTTCCAGACTGCGCAAAAAACGAGCCAGTTCACTGAGATGCCCGGGACCCCACACCGGATTAAAATTCCTCGCTTTGTAATAGTCTGACAGCAGCTGGTTCTTCGCGGCATGCTTCTGAATTTCCGCATTCAGCTGCGCATCACTGCGGGAGCACGTGAATAAAAGAACCACGATGATCAGAACTCCTGATAGTTTTTGGAATCGATGCGTCATACTGGGATAAAGAGGAATAATTTTAAGTTTCCTGAAACTTCCGTTGGGTCAAGACTTTTCGGAAATTGAATTGAGTCACATTCCGGGTCCGTAAAGGCCAATAGCCATATATAGGGACGGATTTTGGCCGTCGTTATTATGGCTTTTTATGATAAGATATTCACGGAATGATCAGGGATCCGCACGTTCTACTTAAGTTCCTCTATAGCAATCCACGGGCCTGGCCGGTGAGAATGGCATTAATAGAGGAATTCGTGCGCGACGGCGAGATGGACCGTGCCAAAGCCATGATCCGCGAGTCGCCCGACGACTGCCCGATGCCGCCGGATTACCCGGCTCGAATCCACACCCTGATGACCAGGGGAGTAGAAGGCCTCGCCGTGCTATCTCCGCTTCCGGGATTTGAAGATCGACCCACTCCGGAACCGGAAGAGAAAATCGCTACCGAACCGACCAACTCCGGAGGCGGCGTCAGTCTCGATGAGGTCGAGGAGATGGAACGCGAGCGCGAGAAATCCGCTTCAGTTAAGGAAGAATCCAAGTCGCTCCCCGAAGACCGCCCTCATCAGTACGACGATGTCTGTTCCGATTTTGAAAAGCAAACGGCGACAATTTCCAATCAAGGGGAAATGTCTCTTCAAGGAATCAAAGGCGGAGCCGGTGCCCTCGTGGAAAATCAGACAATTCGTCGAAAATCGGGCCCCAAGCCCCCTCCTCCGGGAATCGATAAAGAAATTGCCGCGATCAAATGGGAGGAATATTCGGGCAAATTACAGCTTACGGCCGGGGCGATTCCTGCATCCGTTGGGAAGCCTTCGCGGTCCGGAGACCGGGTCTCGGCCATTTCTCTCGCCGTCATAGTCCACCTGTTTGTCGCTGTTTTGGTGAGCCTGGTAGTGATAAACACACCTCGTCCCAATCCGCCGAAACTGGTCATCACCATGCCGGACGAGAATGACAGCGACGACCTCATTGTTCACAAGCTCACGAAACCGGCGGAAATCGAGCCGTCCGCAGCCGCTATGCAGGCGGTGAACGTGCTGACCTCCATTGAGATGTCTGAATTCACTTTACCGGAGGTGGAGGATAACTCCATGCTCGATGTTACGGCCATGATCGACGGCGTCGCCGAACTGGGAGCCGGCATGACGAAGTTGTCGCTCGATACCCACCAGCAATCCGATGTGAATTTTTTCGGCATCTCCAGCGGCGGAAAAAAGATCGTCTTCGTAATCGATGCGACCAAACCAATGCTGGTTGATGAGAAAGGCGGAATGTTCGCTTACAACAAAGTGAAGAACGAAATCGGCTCCATGCTGGCCAATCTGAACCGGGGAACGAAATTCAACATCCTCGTTTACTCCGGGAAAACCGTGAGAGCGTTCCGCGAAGAACTGGTTCCCGGGCTTCCTTCGAATTTGCGTCTCGCCATGGAATGGCTCGATCCGTTGAACAGTGATTACGACAATCTAGGCTTGCCGTCGAGTTTCGGATTTCCCATCGAAGTCACTGATTTAGAAGGCCTACCTATCGCCGCGCACGACGTCGCTCATTACACCAAGTGTATTCAAAAAGCGATGGAATGGCAGGCGGCGGCCATTTTCTGCATATCCGGTGGCTACCAAAGAATGAATCGTTCCCCTACCCCGGAAATGAGGCGGGAAATGCAGAAAAACAAAACCGACTCCCAGCCCGAACTCGATCCCGCAGACAAGGAACGTTTTGAGCGGGACCGGGCCAAATGGCAGGCCGCTATCGAACGCACCCGAACATGGCTGGAAAAGGAAAACGCCGCCCGCACCGAAAAAGGGCTCGCCCCGAAGGTTGTCCCGAATTTCAATCAACTCGTTACAGATATTACCGGCGTCACTCCTCCACGCGGACAAAGGCGAATCACTTCGGAAAATGGAAACCGTAACAACGGCATGAACCGCCTGCCTCCGGTGAATCTCGACGAAATCGATGTCCAACTGAGGAAGCTTGTGATCGCCAATTATCTGAAAAAGGGAAAAGATATCCCCTCTGTGCATATGGTCATATTTCTGGGGGAGGACGAAGATTTCCTCGACTCGGACAAAGATCATTTCCGCCGTATCGTGCAGCGAAATAACGGCAAAATGAAGATGCTGCGCGGCCTGGGAGCACTGGAGGATGTGACCGAAAAGTAAACCGATTCGACTCCTACGTGTATTGCGCACACCACTTTACCGCGACAACCAGGCCTACCAGTCCGCCGACGATACTTGCCAGGAAACCTACATCGTTACTGACAAGATTTCCGATAAACCAGAAGAGAGAACTACATACCGTGGTAGCGATTGCGATTGAAAGTTTAGCCATAATCCGAATTTTGTTATGGTAATTATAACTCATCCTCAGGCGATTGCACAAAAAAACGGCGGGGATGAATCCCCGCCGCCGTTGTTTCTAAACTGAAAAGATAAAGATCGATTCTTATTCCTCTTCCGAATCTCCGTCCGATGAAGCCTCTGAAGGGCTCCACTCTTCGGCGAGATTGAAAGCCTGTTCGAGACCAACGAGGTCGGAGCTTGGGCGAAGGGCTTCGAAAGCGGCAGTTTCCTTGCGGAGCTGCTCTTCGCTGTATTCGGCAGCCTTGATGGAAAGACCGATCCGGCGCTCGTTGCGATCGACTTTGATCACACGGGCTTCGACTTCGTCTCCCACCTTGAGGATATCCTTCACCTTGGCAACGTGTTCTTCGCTAAGCTGCGAGATGTGAACCAGGCCGTCGATGTCGTCTTCCAACTGAATGAAAGCACCGAAGCTGGCAATCTTGGCAACCGTTCCCTTGACGAGATCGCCCACCTTGAACACATCGTCGATGTTAGCCCACGGGTCATTCTCAAGCTGCTTGCAGCCGAGGCTGATCCGCTGGTTGGTCTTGTCGATGTCGATAACGACAGCTTCGACTTCCTCGCCCTTCTTGAGAGTTTCGCTCGGGTGATTGATCTTGCGTGTCCAACTCAGGTCGGAAACGTGGATCATACCGTCGATTCCGTCTTCGAGTTCTACGAAAGCACCGTAAGCAGTAAGGTTGCGGATCTCTCCTTTGATAACCTTGCCGATCGGGTAGCGCTGTTCCACATCGTCCCATGGATTGGGCTCGAGTTGCCGAACTCCGAGAGAGATTTTCTGCTCGTCGGTATTGATCGCAAGAACCTGCGCTTTGATTTCCTGATCGAGTGAAAGCACGTCGCTCGGGCGAGTGATTCGCTTGGTCCAGGAGAGTTCTGACACGTGGATAAGACCTTCGACACCTTTCTCCAGCTCGACGAATGCTCCGTAAGGCACCAGTTTGGTGATCTTTCCGGCGACTTCGGAGTTGATTGGGTATTTGGCTTCGATCGCTTCCCAGGGGTTGTCCTGAAGCTGCTTGAGACCAAGTGAGACACGCTCTTTGTCTTTGTCGACATCGAGAATGACCACATCGATCTTCTGACCGATCATGAGCATTTCGCTCGGGTGATTGATCCGGCCCCAGCTCATATCGGTGATGTGAAGCAGTCCGTCCATGCCCTGAAGGTCGATGAACGCACCGAAATCGGTGATGTTCTTGACGATACCTTCGACCTGATTGCCGATCCCGACCTGGGAAAGGAACTCAGCCCGCTGCTCGGCGCGCTCGGCTTCGATCACTTCACGACGGCTGAGAACGATGTTCTTGCGGATGTCGTTGACCTTAACGATCTTAAATTCGTAAATATTGCCCACGTATTCGTTGAGATCTTTCGGTGGGATGATGTCGATCTGCGAACCGGGAAGGAATGCTTCCACACCCACGTTGACCATGAGGCCGCCTTTGACAACAGATTTGACCTTGCCTTTGACGAGGCCACCGTCTTCGTAAACCGCGACGATTTTGTCCCAGTTTTGTTTGTGGGCTGCTTTTTCCTTGGAAAGAACGACCATGCCCTCGTCGTTTTCGAGGCGTTCGAGGAGAACTTCAACGGAATCGCCCACGGCAAATTCTTCGTCTTCGAATTCGGAAACCGGAACGACGCCCTCTGATTTGGCCCCGATGTCGACGATGACCATCTGGTTCCGGATTTCGATGATTTTTCCATTCACGATCGAATTTTCGCGGTGTGAATGGAGGCTGTTTTCTATCATTGCCATCAACTCAGGGTTGGATGGCGGTGCTAATGTCTTTGACATTTTATGTATGGTTTAAGGTTTGTTAATTCAGTTAACTCAATTAATTCCGACTGTTTCCCAAAACTCTTGATTAGCCGCGATCAAAGGAAACACCGGCATTTGCGGCTGAGCGGGCCGGGAATCTAGGCGGAAAATACTGAATAACAAGAGAAAGTAATTACCCTGATCGAATAAGTCAGACACGGATTGCGACGGTGCGGTCCAGCCTTTTTGTTGAAGGATGGGAGAAGATTGTTTGCTCCTTTGGCGGAACTCAGCCGAATTACCGGCGCGACATTGGAATGGTCGCTTGAAATACCGGCTTGGATTTACCGAAAAGTCTACCCGGCAGCAGCGATGGCCCCGCTCTAAACTGATCGATATTCGCACAAACAAATTCAGCAAGCGGACCGGAATTCGCGATCATTCGGGCAACCGGCTTACCCACTTCGGTCCTTTCAGCGAGCTTTTGCAGAATAACCACAGATTTTCTCACGTCGATTGCAGCCTCTTTGAATACCTCCGCATCTTTGCCCCGGCTCGCTTTGACCAGAGCATTGGTCAATACAGCATGGCGTTTCATGTATTTATGCAAAATCTCTGCATTGGGATCGTCTTTTTTCGTCTTAACCGCCCAACCGTAACGGAAAACCATCTGGTCAGCCAGAGTATCAAGCATATAGACGTTCTGATTCAGGTTATTCGATACCACTGAAACAGGTGTATCACTGTGATGGCTGTTTCCGCCAAACCATTTGAATCCTTCGACTACATCATCCCCGGCCATCAAAGAAAAAGGCGTTGTGCCCAGTGCCACAATAACCAGTAAAAATTGTAAACGCGTTTCGGTGGTCATGATTTCTTAGATAGAATTCGGAGGATTTGACTCTGTTCTTCCAAAAATATTCAAAAATTGTTCTAAGAAGCCAGTTTGACTGCCACAACTTAATTGTTCTCAAACTTTAGCATTCAATAACCCCGCAAAAGGAGCGGATTTGAAAAACAAAGCCAATTTCTTATAAATTCACAAAACAGCCTCGCCGAAGCGTGTAAAATCGGAACTGGCAAACCACTGATGAGCGACGCAAAACCCGAATCGAAGGCAAACCCCGTTCTGGCCGGATGGATTATCCTCGTCCTGGGTTTGATCCCGCTCTGTTTCTCGACATTCGATGAAATTCCCGGAGCAAAATTCGCCGGCCTGCTTTACGGACCGCTGCTGTTTATCGCGTTTTTTCTGGCGGTCACAGGTCTTTTCTCAAAGCGGCTCGTCAGCGGCTTGATTCTACTTCTCGCGAGCCTGATTTTCCCGGCCGTTTTCTGGCTGTTCTTTGATGTAGCTGTTGATCTGAGCGTCGACTTAAGAGAATCCATCACCAATCAAATTGAACAGCAGGACGCTTCTTTCGAGACCAAACAGGGTACAGTCCCGGACTGAACAGGGTACAGTCACCCGCCGAGGATCGAATTCCTCACCTCATCGACAACACGGGCTAGCGCCAGGGTATCCGCATGCGAATGCCCCGGACACTCGGTCAACCCGCGGTCGAGCGAATCCATCACGGCCTCGATCTCTGCGTTCACCATGCCGCCGGTTTTATCTTCAAAAACCTCGTCCGCCGATCCCACCTTTTTCAAAACGACCCGGTCGGCCTTATGAAAACAGGGAATTTCGATCGAGCCTTTCGTTCCGAGAACTACGGCATCCATGGCTTCCGACCGGGATTGAAAAGAACAGGTTAGAGCCGAGACCGCACCGTTTTTGTGTCGACATGTGATAGCTGCGGTATCTTCCACTCCGGTTTGGGTGACAGATCCCTCCGCCCGGGTGGCTACAACTTCCCCGAACAGGTATTGAGCCAGATAAACCGGATACACACCTACATCGAGAACCGCGCCTCCGCCCAGATCGGGATTCATCAGGCGATCCTCCGGGAAATCGGGGCCGGAAAAACAGAAATCCGCTTTGAGAATTTTGGGTGTTCCGATTTCTCCTTCCCGGATCCATTTGCGGGCCTGCTGAATAGCCGGAAGAAAACCGGTTTTCATCGCTTCCATGAGGAAAACGTTTTTTTCCCTTGCGAGGGAAGTCAGAGACAGTGATTCTTCAAAGCCGGTGGTCAGAGGTTTTTCACAGAGAACCGATTTCCCGGCGCGCAATGCCATTTCTGCAATTTTTTGGTGGAAAACATGAGGGACAACCACGTAGATTATCTCCACTTCGTTATCTCCCATAATTTCGTCATAGCTACCGTAAGCTCGTGCAAAACCAAACTCGTTTGCGAACGAAGTGGACCTCGCGATGTCCCGCGAAGCAACACCCACACACTTGGCACGTTCGTTTTTGCTGAGTTCATCGGCGAATTCGCGGGCGAAACGCCCTGGCCCGATCAACCCCCATCCATAGGTAGACCCCATACCTCATCATTGCCGTATCTTATAAAAAACGCAAATCAACCTAACCAATAACAATAACGTGTATTTATTTTCCACCGACATCGATGGAACCATTTACGATGGTCCCGAATCTGCAGAAATGTTCGCCGAATACTGGATCGGCACTACAGAAACCGTACTCGTGTACAACACGGGAAGATCGATCGATGACACTCTCCAACTCATCAATTCAACCGCCCTGCCCACACCCCGATACATAACCGGTGGAGTCGGCACCGAAATTTTTGACTGCGATACCGGTGAGCGGCTCGATGACTGGAAAATTGTTCTATCCTCCGGATGGGATTTTGCCACGGTCGACCGGCTGGTTACCGGCCACGACGAGGATATCCGCCGCCAGCCCGACGAATGCCAGAACGAATTCAAGTGCAGCTGGTACTGGGAGGAGCGTTCCACGGAAGATATCGACCACCTTACCGGTAAAATCAGAAGCGAAGGAATAAACGCCCAGATTGTTTATTCCTCATCGCGGGATCTCGATGTCATTCCCACTCTCGCAAACAAAGGTAATGCCGTTACCTGGTTGTCAGAGCGGCTCGGTATCCAATTATCTCATGTCATTGTCGCCGGTGATTCCGGCAATGACTCATCTATGTTTCAGCTCGAAGGCGCCCGGGGAATCATCCCCGCCAATGCGGAGAGTTCTCTGAGAACAGCGCCGAGAAAAACTTTGACTTATGAGAGCCCCGGCTTCTGCGCAGCAGGTGTCATAGAAGGGCTCAATCACTTCATGCCGACAAAAATATGAGTGCAGTAGAAAATCTCTATTTCGTCCACATTTCCATCCACGGGTTGATCCGGGGAAAAAATCTCGAACTGGGACGCGATGCGGACACCGGGGGCCAATGCCTCTACGTTCTCGACCTCGTGAAAGAACTCGCCCGCCATCCCAAAGTCGGACAGGTGGATCTGTTTACGAGGCGCATCATCGATCCGAAAGTAGGCCCCGACTACGCCAAACGGGTCGAAGATCTCGGTGGCGGGGCATCGATTCGCCGAATCTCCGCCGGCCCCCGACGCTATCTCCGGAAAGAAGTTTTGTGGCGCTATCTCGATGCCTTCATCGACCGGTCTTTGATTCATCTCCGGGAACAGGGCCGTTTGCCCGACGTGATTCACGCCCACTACGCAGATGCAGGGTATGTCGGCAGTCGGCTGGCCAGTCTATTGGGCTGTCCCTTCGTATATACCGGCCATTCTCTGGGTCGCAGTAAACTGGAAAGGCTTCTGCAAGGGAAATCTTCCCGGGAAAGAATCGAACAGCGCTACAACATTTCAGCGAGAGTCGAAGCGGAGGAACTGGCTCTCGATAACGCCCAGCGGGTCATTACCAGCACCCACCAGGAAGTGGAGCGCCAGTATTCGGTCTACGAACAGTATGCGCCCGACCGGATGCGGGTGATCCCTCCCGGAGTTGATTTGACCCGGTTCTCCCCGCCGGGAACGGGCGATATCCCTGCTGAAGTTCAAAACAAAGTGGAGCGCTTTTTGACCGATCCTGATCGTCCGGCGATTCTTTCCATAGCCAGAGCTGACGAAAAGAAAAATCTGCGCTCTCTTGTCAAAGCATTCGGGGAAAGCAGTCTTCTCCGGGAAAAAGCCAACCTTATTATTGTCGCCGGTACCCGGGACAAAATGAAAAATTTGAATCCCGGCGCCCGCAAAGTGTGGTCCGAGCTATTCCGGATCATTGATGACTACGACCTCTACGGATGCGTTTCGATTCCCAAAAACCTCCCTCCTGAGGAAGTTCCCGCTCTCTACCGTTATGCCGCGAAGAAAAAAGGCGTCTTTGTGAATCCCGCCTTGATGGAACCATTCGGGCTGACCCTCATCGAAGCCGCAGCTTCCGGGCTCCCCCTGCTCGCCACCAACGACGGTGGTCCCCGCGACATTCTCGGTAACTGCAAAAACGGGGAACTCATCGACCCGGTCGATGTCCCGGCTTTAACGACCGCTCTGGAGAAAGCAATCACCGACGAAAAACAATGGACAAAGTGGTCAAAAAACGGCC
>JARGOZ010000056.1 GCA_029213025.1 Verrucomicrobiales bacterium | reverse complement strand
GCAGATGGCGATCATCTGTGTGCTTTTGCTGCGCGGTCAGCAAACGGCGGGCGAAATCCGCCAGCGGACCGAGCGGATGCATCCCTTTTCAGATCTGGACGCTGTGGAAAAGCAATTGCAGGCTTTGATTGATAACCAACCCGACCCGCTGGTGAAGCGGATTCCCGCCGGGGGTGGTCGAAGGGTGGAAACGTTTGTCCATCTGTTGTGCGGGGATGTGGAGATTTCCGACGTGGTCGAAAGTGCCGCCGTCCCGTCGTATACCCCGGCAAAAGCGGCTCCGGGCCGAATCGAGGAACTGGAAGAAGAAGTGGCCGGATTGAAGGAAACGGTTCTTTCCCTGAAATCCGAGATTGAAGACATCCGCCAGCAGCTGGGGATTTAGATATCGGTGTTCATTCGCAGAAGTAAGGCAGGGCCGGTATGAAATCGCGAAAACCGGCTCTGGCCTTCATCTTTATCACGCTGGTTCTCGATGTACTGGGAATCGGCCTGATTGTGCCGATTTTGCCCGGCCTGGTCGATCACCTGCGCGGAGGGGATGCTGCAGCGGGAGCTTATACGTACGGGCTGGTTCTCGGCGTGTACGCACTAATGCAGTTTCTTTTCTCGCCGATTATCGGGGCTTTATCAGACCGGTTCGGGCGGCGGAAGGTGATTTTGGTATCTCTGCTCGGGGCGGGGCTGGATTATTTCCTGATGGCCTGGGCGCCGCATCTGATCTGGTTTTTTATCGGCCGGATCATCGCCGGGATCACCGGGGCGAACATTTCCGCTGCCTCGGCCTACATCGCGGATGTAAGTCCGCCGGAAAAACGGGCGGCGAATTTTGGATTGATCGGTGCGGCATTCGGCATTGGTTTTGCCGTGGGGCCTGCCTTCGGTGGCTGGTTGGCGGAACACGGCATAAATCGCTTTGGTGAGGTCGGGATTCGGCTTCCGTTTGTGGTTGCCGGGATTCTCACTCTGGTGAACTGGCTCTACGGGCTGCTTGTCCTCCCGGAATCGTTGAAGCCGGAAAATCGCAGGGAGTTCAGTCTGGCCAAATCCAATCCGTTTACTTCACTCGTGGAACTGCGCCGTTACCCGCTGGTTCAGGGTCTCGCTGGTACCTATTTGATTTTGAGTCTAGGCCACCAGGTTTTTCCCGCGATATGGGCTCTCTACACCGAATATAGATTTGACTGGAATCCGCGCGCCATCGGCAATTCCCTTACAATGGTCGGGGTAATGGCAATTATTGTTCAGGGTGGACTGGCGAGAAAATTGATCCCCTGGCTGGGCGAGCGAAAAGCTGCGGTGTTCGGGACGATTGTCAGCATCGCCGGGTTCATTGCCTACGCGTTGGTGCCTGCCGCCTGGATGATTTATATCATCATTTTCTTCGGTTCGCTGGGAGGGATTGCTACGCCGGCGATACAGGGGCTCGTTTCCCGGACGGTGGGTGACGATGAGCAGGGCGGAATTCAGGGCTCGTTTGCCAGTTTACAAAGCGTCGCCGGATTTCTCGGGCCCATTTTGATGACGGCGATCTACGGGTTCTTTATTTCCGGCCGGGTATCGGTAGAGATTCCCGGGGCGGCCTTTTTCGCTGCCGCACTGCTTTCTGTATTGGGTCTGATTTTGATGCGAATCTCGTTTCGCAAAGTACCTGACACCCTATAATCTGGTTCAAATCGACCCAACTGGGTACAGTTCGGCATTCAACAGGGTACAATCCGGGACTTAACAGGGTACAGTCAGCCGGTTCTACCGAAGAAATTCTTGATTTACCGGTTCATGACCTTATAGATTTCGGCGCTCACAACCGGGCCCTGTCATTAATGAATATCCACGAGTACCAAGCCAAAGAGCTTTTTGAAAAATTCGGCGTTCCCACACCAAATGGCGAAGTCGCCAACACTGCCGAAGAAGCGCGCAAAATCGCAGAATCGATCTCATCAAATCTCTATGCCGTTAAGTCCCAGGTTCACGCCGGTGGCCGGGGAAAAGGAACTTTCAAGAATGGATATCAGGGCGGGGTTCAGATCGTCAAAACTCCTCAGGAAGTAGAGGAAGCCGCCGCTCAGATGATCGGTCAGGTTCTCGTCACTCATCAGACCGGGGAAGAGGGCAAACTCGTCAGCAAGGTCATGGTGGCGGACGCGGTTGATATCGAAAAGGAATACTACCTCGCCATTTTGATGGACCGGGAAAACAGCTGTCCGGTAATCGTTGCCTCCACCGAAGGCGGGATGAATATCGAAGACGTCGCTGAGAAAACTCCGGAGCTGATCCACAACGAACTGATTCATCCGCTGCTCGGGCTGCAGCCTTACGAAGTCCGCAAGCTCTGCAAAAAACTCGGTCTCTCCGGGGATAACGCCAAAGGCTTCGCCAAACTTTTGAAGTCACTGATGAAACTCTTCCTCGAATGCGATTGTTCGATGGTGGAAATCAATCCACTCGTCACCACGCCGTCCGGTGAAGTGCTGGCGCTCGACGCTAAATTCGATTTTGATGACAACGCTCTTTATCGTCATCCGGAAATCGCCGAGCTTCACGATCCCACCGAAGAGGATCCCCGCGAAGTGGAAGCTGCCAAATATGATCTTAACTACATCGGTCTCGATGGAAATATCGCCTGTCTGGTAAACGGGGCCGGTCTCGCCATGGCGACGATGGATATCATCAAACACACCGGTGGTGAACCTGCCAACTTCCTTGATGTAGGGGGCGGTGCTACTGAAGAGCAGGTCACAAACGCCTTCAAAATTATCTGTAGCGATCCGAACGTGCAGGGCATTTTGGTAAACATCTTCGGCGGTATTATGGACTGCGACGTGATCGCCAAAGGTATCGTAGGCGCTTCCAAACAGGTGAAACTTGAGGTCCCGCTTGTGGTTCGCCTCGAAGGTAACAACGTGGCAGCCGGTAAAGAGACGCTGAAAAATTCGGGTGTGGATCTGATCGCTGCAGATGATCTCGCCGATGCGGCCAGAAAAGTAGTAGCTGCTATTTCCTAAACGCCAATCCAACTCAATTTAAAAGAAAGAAAAAACGATGGCCATTTTAGTCGACGAAAATACAAAGGTTATCATCCAGGGAATTACTGGAGGATTTGGCGGAAGACACGCACAGCTCAGTCTTGATTACGGGACTCAGGTTGTTGCCGGGGTGACACCGGGTAAAGGAGGGCAAACCTTCAATGACAAAGTTCCGATTTTCGACACAATCGAAGAAGCTGTAGCAGAAACCGGAGCGACCGTTTCCGCTGTTTTTGTTCCGCCTCCGTTCGCCGGAGATGCGATTCTGGAATCCGTAGACGCGGGGCTCGACCTCGTGGTTGCGATTACCGAAGGAATTCCCGTGACCGACATGATGAGAGTGAAGGCCGGGATGCAGGGCAAAAACACCCGTCTCATCGGGCCGAACTGTCCGGGCGTTGTTACTCCCGGCACCGGTCCCGACTCACACGGTGGCTGCCGGATCGGGATTGCTCCCGGTTACATTCACAAAAAAGGCAACGTCGGTGTTGTGTCCCGTTCGGGAACTCTGACTTACGAAGCTGTCTGGCAGGTAACCTCCATGGGAATGGGCCAGAGCACCTGCGTCGGTATCGGAGGGGATCCCATCAACGGAACTTCCCACCTCGACGTTTTGAAAATGTTTAACGACGATCCGGAGACTCACGCCATCATCATGATCGGCGAGATCGGCGGAACTGCTGAAGAAGAAGCTGCTGCCTGGGCCAAAGAATTCTGCGACAAACCGATCGCGGGTTTCATCGCCGGTGCCACAGCGCCTCCGGGAAGAAGAATGGGACATGCCGGTGCAATTGTGTCCGGTGGAATGGGGACTGCGGAAGCCAAAAAAGCCGCGATGAAAGAGGCTGGAATCGTGGTCGCGGAAACTCCCTCGGAAATGGGCGACGCTCTTAAACGCGCCATGGGGTGAAAAACAGTTGATTGAGACCGAAAAATTTTTAGTGTTACAAAGTAATGTCGGAAGCTCCAGAATACGCCAAAGGACTCGCAGGAGTCATCGCTAACGAATCGAAATTAAGTGACGTGCAGGGTCAGGAAGGCCTCTTGCGTTATCTCGGTTATAACATTGATGACCTGGTGGAACACACTTCCTTCGAAGAGGTCCTCTTTCTGCTGCACCGGGGTAAACTGCCGACGCAGTCTGAGTTGGATTCGTTCACAACCACTCTGCGCAACAAGCGGGAACTTCCTCAGGGAGTGATTGATTTTCTAAAATCAGCGCCCGCCGATGCAGGCCCGATGGATGTGCTCCGGACCGGCGTCAGCATGCTGGGTCTCTACGACACCCGCGGTGAAGATCAGAACCGGGAATTGAACGAAGAGCGAGCGCTCGCGATCTGTGCCAAAATACCTCTGATTGTTGCCTACTTTCACCGTGCCAGGCAGGGGCTTGATCTTCCACCATTCCGGAAAGATCTCAGCGAAGCCGGGCATTTCCTTTACTTGATTTCCGGAAAAGAGCCCGGGGCGGAAGCCACCAAAACCCTGGATGTGGCTTACATCATTCATGCTGATCACGGTATGAATGCATCGACTTTCAGCGCCCGCGTCACTGTTGCCACGCTTTCCGATATCTATTCGGCGATCACCTCGGCGATTGGGACATTGAAAGGGCCTCTTCACGGCGGAGCCAACGAAGGGGTTATCCACATGCTCCAGGAAATCGGCAGCGAAGACAAAGTTGACGCTTACGTGGAAGACTGTCTTGCGAAGAAAAAGAAAATCATGGGTATCGGGCACCGGGTTTATCGTGTGCTGGATCCCCGTGCTCCGCATCTCCAAAAGATGGCGATCAAACTCACCGAAGAGCTCGGTCAGCCCAAATGGATCAATATGTCCGAAAGAATTGCGACCCTCATGCGGGAGAGAAAGGGCCTCAACGCCAACGTGGATTTTTACTCGGCAACTGTGTATTACTCACTTGATATCCCGACCGATTTGTTCACACCGATTTTTGCGATTTCCCGCGCAGCCGGTTGGACCGCTCAGGTTCTGGAACAGCTTGATGACAACCGTCTCTACCGTCCATTGACTTATTATTCAGGGCCGAAAGAGGATTTGCCGATTACGCCGATAGCAGAGCGTTCCTAGAACGTGCTTCAAGGAGCGGCGACAATCCTGTCGCCTGCGGAGCCTATCGGCCAATGCCGTCGGACGACAGGATTGTCATCCCACCTTGAGTAGTGGCTTCGTGAAAATTCAGGGAGTGGCGACAATCCTGTCGCCTGCGAAGCCTATCGGCCAATGCCGTCGGACGACAGGATTGTCATCCCTCCTTGAGTGGTGGCTTCGCGAAAATTCAAGGAGCGGCGACAATCGCTGTCGCCAGCGAAGCCCATCGGCCAATGCCGTCGGACGACAGGATTGTCATCCCTCCTTGAGTGGTGGCTTCGTGAAAATTCAAGGAGCGGCGACAATCCTGTCGCCAGCGAAGCCTATCGGCCAATGCCGTCGGACGACAGAATTGTCATCCCTCCTTGAGTAGTTGCTTCGTGAAGATCCAAGGAGCAGCGACAAACCTGTCGCCAGCGAAGCCTGTCGGCCAATGCCGCCGGACGACAGGATTGTCATCCCTCCTTGAGTGGTTGCTTCGTGAAAATTCAAGGAGCGGCGACAATCCTGTCGCCTGCGAAGCTTATCGGCCAATGCCGTCGGACGACAGGATTGTCATCCCTCCTTGACTAGTGGCTTCGCGAAAATTCAAGGAGTGGCGACAATCCTGTCGCCTGCGGAGCCTATCGGCCAATGGACTCGTCATGTGCCCTTGAGTTTTAGTGATTTCGCGTCGCTTCGAGTCCGTCGTCTTTGCGCAGGGCTTCGGCTACTTCGGCCATAACAGTGAGCTGACCGCCGTAGGTTTTTCCGAGATTTTCGGTGGTGAACACCTCCCTTGTCGGGCCGTATTCGATGAGCCGGGCGTTCAGCAAAATCACCCAGTCGAAATAATCCGGAACACTGGCCAGATCGTGGTGCACAACAAAAACGGTTTTGCCTTGTTCTTTCAAATCGCGAAGCAAATCGATGATCGCGCTTTCGGTTGAAGCGTCAACTCCGGCAAAAGGCTCGTCCATCAAGTAGAGATCGCTTTCCTGAGCCAGTGCACGGGCGAGAAAAACCCGTTGCTGTTGACCGCCGGAAAGGTTGGAAATCTGCCGGTCGGCAAAGGGTAGCATATTCACCTTGTCCAGACAGGCCCGGGCGATCTCACGGTCCTCTTTTTTGGGCCATTTGAAAAAGCCCAGCTTGCCGTAGCGGCCCATCAAAACGACGTCCATTACATTGACAGGAAAATCCCAGTCGATGTCTTCGCGCTGCGGTACATAGCCAACCCGGTGGCGGTTTTGCTCAAGCGGCTCGCCGTAGACTTCGACCCACCCGCTGCTCAGTGGGAGCAGGCCCATCGCGGCTTTAATCAGGGTGGATTTGCCGGCACCGTTTGGTCCGAGAATTCCTACCAATTGTCCGCCGGGGATTTCGAAATCGACTCCCCAGAGAACCGGCTTTTTGCGGTAGGCTACGGTCAGGTCGTGTACTTCGAGAGCGGCCGCCTCCGGCTGTTTTCCGTCTTTCTTCTTTTTCGCCATGATCGTTACTTCAAGGCATCGACGATGGAGTTAACATTGTGTTTCATCATGCCGATATAGGTGCCCACGTCGTAAGTTTCCCCGTTTTTTGTTCTAATGTCTCCGAGTTGGCCGCAGGAGTCAGAGAAAAGAGTTTCGCCTTTGCTGACACCGGCATCCTTGGAGATACGCTCAATCACCGAAGGATTTACGCTGCTTTCGGGGAAAATCGCTTTGACTCCCTTTTCTTTGATCATGTCGATGGTGTGCAGAACGGTTGCCCCGCTGGGTTCGTCCACCGTGGAAATTCCTGCCAAACCGTAGACTTCGAGACCGTAGGCTTTGCCGAAATAGTTAAAGGCATCGTGACTGGTGATCAGAACGCGGCCACTTTCCGGAAGGCTGGCGATTTGCTGCTGAGCCCAGGCATGGAAATCTTCGACCTCTTTTTGGTAAGCCTTTCCCCGGGCTTCAAAATCGGCTTTTTTCTCCGGTTTCAGGCTGGCCAATTTCTCGACCACAAACGGAATGGCAAGGGCCCAGAGGCTGGCATCACCCCACACATGGGGATCGCCGAATTCTGCATCAATGGCCTCCGGCGAAATCAGCCGGTCGGCAGGGAGATGGTCGGAAATGGCGATGGCTTTGTCTCCCTGTTTTTCGAATGCCTCCGTCATCTTGCCTTCGAGATGGAGACCGTTGTAGATGATCGCATTGGCATGACGAAGATCGCTGTACACCCGGGCGGGCGGTTCATAAGTGTGCGGATCGACGCCCGGAGCCATCAGGCCGATGACTTTTACATCGGGACCGGCGATAGTCCGCACCATATCCGCGATCATCGTGGAGGTGGCAACGACCTCCGGTTCTGCGTTTTTGATCTCGTTGTCCGAATTTCCACAACTCGAAAGCAAGAGCGAGGAGAGGAGAATCAGGCAGCATAAAATCCCGTAATTTTTCATGGTCGCATCATAGCCTGTTTCCCTGAAAAGGGAATTTATTCAGGGCGACTCGCCGGTTTTGAAACGACCCGGTTTTTCAGGTCGTAATGATCTCCCGCTTTGAGAAAATAGAACAGCTGATTTTTCTCCGGCAGAATTTTCAGAGTGGACCCCTCCCGTGACCAGAATTTGCCATCGTAGACCACGACATAGCTTTTTCCATGAACCACAAATTCATCGCCGGCCACCTCGATCGCCGTGTCTTCATCGATTCCGAGGCCCAGAAGCTCCGGCTTTTTTTGCAGGACATTGAACAGATCAAAATGCCGGTTCCGGGCGAGGAGATGCTGATCGATCGCTGTGTTCTTCAAAAAACCGAAACCGACCTCGTGGTCACCGGCCATGATTTGGTTATTCTTTGTGTCACCCCGGACGAGGTAGCTTCCCTGAATAGTGGCTCCCGCGGATGAACCGCCGATGACACCGCCTCGTGCGAGGACTTCGTGGAAGCGTTTTTCGGTTAAGGTGTCTTTGTAGGCATCGACGAGCCGCCACTGTCTGCCGCCATTGAACCAGACTGCCGATGCGCTGAGCAAAGGTTTGCTGAAGCTGTCCGAGTTTGCCTTCTTCCGGTCGGTGGTGTGGAGCATCGTGATGTTTTTGGCACCTTGTTCCCGGAGAAAATCAGACCGTTCGTCCGAGTATTTCAGGGCGCCGCCCGCAGTGGGGACAACCACGATAGAAGCATCGGGACCGCCCGCCAGCTCGATAAAACGTTCTACCAGGTCTTCGGAAAGGTAGCCGCCGCCGACGATGAACAGGGTTCCTTTCTCCGGGCCAACGACGGTTTTGTCAGCGGAAAATGCCGGCACCGAAACAAAGAGAATAAGTAGCAGGGATAAACGGATCATTGGATGTGTATTTCAATGCCAAACTCATTTCGATTCGACGGCACACGGAACCAAAACCGCTTCGCTCATGCCGTGAATGATTTTTTTATCGGCCGGACAGATCGTCGCCAGGATTCCGCCCAGCTCCACCGCGTTGCTCTTCGCGCTGACGAAATAATACGGGCACAGCCTTACCCGGCCATCCATCATTTCGATTTCGCCGGTTTCTTCATTCAACCAGGGATGCTGAACTCGTTTGCCCTGATGAAATTCCTGCAGCACGTAGGGCGCTGTTTCAAATTCTGCGATAGCATGATCGACGGCTTCTGCCCATTCCTCACCCGAGGCATCGTGACCGATTGTGACACTTCTCGCGCCCCACGCATCTTCGTTGAAGCCGCTTAATTTCAAAACCAGTTCGCGTTCGGTTTGGCTGAAATTCTTCAATTCTGCAAAACTCTGTATGTCCAGTCCCGGAATCGCCGCCTGGTGGGGCAACTCGACCGGATCAACCACCCAGCTTCTCGGGAAAATGTTTTTTAAGCGCTGATAATTTCCGTCCCGCAACTCCTGCCGCCACACGTCCCGGAGCGGCAACGACCAGAACAAAGCCGACCACATTTTCTCCTCCATCCATGGTTTGAGAGGACTGGTGAGAGTGATCTTAGCCTCGGTGACGGCCTGCGCGATGTCTTTGATATTGGCAATATTCGGCAAATCGAAAAGCTCGAAGAATCGATACAGATCCCGATCCGTCGGCTGGTAAGTTTCCGCATCGCATACGGCAAAATGGCCGCTCAGCCGTTCGGCCAGCCATTGCATTTCCGGGCGGTAGTCGCCGGATTCTTCGGAAATCAAAATATCGGCCTCCCCGCGTGGGAAAATCGACTGAAATCCGGTCAGCATGCCATCGACTCCGCCGATGATTTTGCTCTCCGGATTGGCCGTTTGATACACTTCGGCCAGCCAGGCTGTCAGACCGATTCCACCGGGCACAGAGTCCAATTCGGATGCCGCAAAACCATCTTCCGTGAGAATCAGATCGGGGCGGATTACCCGCGGGATTTCCTCGACGGCTGCGCCGGAGATCCCGATTTCGAGCAGTTCCTTCGGTTTACCCTGGTCGAGATAGCCGGCGATCCACTCCGGGAGCGAGCCCTTTTTGCTGCGCCGGTAAATGAGATCGGCGGCTTTTTGAAAGCGATACAAGACCGGGCCGAGCTTTTGCAGGGCTTTGACGGTCTTTTTTTCGAGAGGGAACGGAGTCGGGGAAATCCGCCATGCTTTTTCGGCAAACAGCCCGCTCTCAGGCAGCGAATCGCGGATTTTTCGGGCGGTTTCGGCCTGATTCATTGTGTACTTCTATCTGAGAAATTTGAGGGCCTGCCTCAGGATTTCGTCGGTATTGGTGACAGTTTCAGGTACTTTGTCGACTGCTTTGCGGGCGTCGACCTGCTTGTAACCCAGCGCCATAAGGCCCAGCATAGCATCGCCACGAGCCCTTTGCAGCGGCGTAGCGGAGGGATTGGATTGTGTTTCCCAGGCATCTTTGACGCCCACTTTGTCCCGCAATTCGAGGACCACCCGTTCGGCGGTCTTTTTCCCGAGTCCTTTGATTTTTGCGATGGTATTGAGGTCGCCCTCCACCACCGCCTGCTTGAAGTCAGCTGCCGCCATTCCGGAAAGAATCGACATCGCCACTTTGGGGCCGACACCGGAAACCCGCCCAATCAAAAGTCGAAAAAGATCGCGGGTATCTTCACTGGCAAACCCATAGAGAGTCTGCTCCATTTCCCGGACGTGAAAATGAGTCAGGACCTTGGTTTGATCGCCCATTTGGCCGAAATCCCCGTCGCCAGGTACAATAACTTCGTAGCCCACTCCGTTTACATTGACGATGATACGGCCGGGCCAGCTTTCTTCGAGGGTACCTTGTAAAAATGCGATCATTGGCGAATACTGTGTCGTCACCCAACCCAACAACCTGACAAAGGCAACCCTTCTTTTGATGAACCGGAAATTTCATGGATTTACATTTTCCCTCGTTTTGGGAGTGATTTCCTTCGTAGTGATGCCTTCACATGCTCAGGAAGAGGTCGCCCGACAGGTGGGGCTTCTCTTTGCGGGAAAATTCGAAAAGGCCGATATTACCTCGGATGTGAGGGGCACGAAAAAAACTCAGCTCGCCGCTGCCTATACCTGGAGCTACGGGGTCCGGCTTTTTACGGATGAAACATGGAAAGAGAGCGGTTTTGCCTGGGAAGGCTTTGCCACCAGGGCTGCGGCCCTCGCCGATGATCTTGCCGGAAAGATCAAACCACAATACATCCGCGACAGTCGCGGTGTGATCGAATACGCGATTGTCAGTGATGAAAGCCCTTTCATCAGCAGTGTGTTGACCTCGCCGGTGTTTTTGGAGCCGTTTGCCGACACGCTGGGCGAAAAGCTGAATGTGATTGTGGTGGACAGGAATGTTCTGTACGTTTTTCCCGGCATCGGGGGAAAGCTGGCTGATTTCGGCCCCGCTCTAGCGAGGACTTTTCAGAGTACACCCATGCCGGTGAGTCTGGAGGTTTTTGAAGTCGATAAATCCGGCTTTCGCGTCATCGGCGAGATCGAAAGGGCACCCCGGAAAGCCGAGCTGGAAGTGATAAAAAATTTGCTTCCGCAATAATTTTTCGAAACCGCTTCATCGGTGAGGGGTTTTTATCCCCGATGAAAATAGTAAATACTCTTATTTGTGTGTCGGTGCTCGCCATCCCTTTCGGATCTCAAGCTGATGAAAAGAAAGCCCCCGGACCGGGTTCCGCTGATCGTCGTGCCGCGATTTTGAAAAAGTTCGATGCCGATGGAGACGGTAAACTTTCCGAAGACGAAAGAGCGGCCGCCAAAGCGGCAATGGCAGGTGCGGCCAAAGGAAAAGGCAAAGGCGAGATGAAAAAGCGTTTGCTCGAAAAATTCGACACCGATGGCGATGGGACTTTATCGGATGACGAAAAAGCCGCTATGAAAACGGCTATGGAAGCCCGCAAAGCTGAAGCTCTCGCCAAATATGACAAAGACGGCGACGGCAAACTGAGCGACGAGGAAAAAGCCGCCGCAAAAGCCGATTTCGCCGGAAAAAGAGGCAAAGCTGAGTAATCGGCACGATTTCCTGCACGCCCGGGGCACACCGTTGCCCCGGGGTGTAACTGTCTGGACCTAACAGGGTACAGTCACGGACTTAACAGGGTACAGTCCGCGATTCAACAGGGTACAATCCGCGATTCAACAGGGTACAATCCGCCTTCGAATCAAAAACTTCACAGATCTAAAATTGCTACTTCCGGGCTGACTGGTTATGGTAGCGCGATGTCGAATCAAAAGCTTCTCTTTCTCTGCACCGGGAATTATTATCGAAGTCGGATCGCGGAGGCTCTATTCAATCATCTCGCCATTCTGGATCGTCTCGACTGGCGGGCGGAATCTCGCGGGCTTCGGCCGAAGCCGGAGCAAATGGAGCTGTCGCCGATCGCTGTGGAGTATTTGATGAATCACCGGATTCCTCTCAGTTTAACTGCGCCGGTGCCCAAAAAGCTCACTCTCGATGATCTGGCGAAAGCGTCACTCGTCGTCGCCGTTTACGAAGACGAACACCGGCCTATGGTGGCGGAGCAATTTCCCGTGTGGGAAGAACGCGTAATGTATTGGAAAGTACCGGATATCGATATAACCGATCCGGGCGAAGCTCTTCCGGCCCTCGACGAAGA
This sequence comes from Verrucomicrobiales bacterium, assembly GCA_029213025.1. Lineage (GTDB taxonomy): Bacteria > Verrucomicrobiota > Verrucomicrobiia > Verrucomicrobiales > DEV007 > Arctic95D-9. The sequence continues at coordinate 26,162 of JARGOZ010000056.1, read as the reverse complement.
GGTTCGCGATCTATTCGAACTGATTAAAGACGGCTGCGCGTCCGGATGCGGCGCGGCGATGGAGTTTTAGAACTTTACGAAGCGACGGATTCGTTTTCCCAGCGAATCGCATTCACCACGATATCGACAACTTCATCAATGTCGAGGTGGGAGGAATCAATCACCATTGCATCATCGGCGACTTTTAACGGCGAAGCTTTGCGCATGGAATCGGCCCGGTCGCGGGCTTCTATGGAGTCGCCGATGCCTTCGGCGTTTCTCCGCGCCGCTCTGATTTCCGGAGCGGCATCGATGAAAAATTTCCACGGAGTGTCGGGAAAAACCACTGTGCCGATATCGCGGCCTTCCATGACGAGAGAAGATTCATTGGCAAAAGCCCGTTGCTCGGCAACAAGCCGGGCGCGCACTTCGGCGATCGCTGCGATGGCTGAGACGGAAGAATTCACGGCATCGTTTTTCAATTCCTCTTCGCTGAGACGCTGTCCTGCCACTTCCACAAAACCGATGAGCTCTTCGTGCCCGCAGGTAAATGAAGTATCGTTCAGCAGTCGGATAACGGCATCCGTGTCAGTTGGGTCGACATCATTTTTCAGGGTCCACCACGTGAAGGCACGGTACATCTCGCCCGAATTCACGAACACGCAATTCAGGGCCCGTGCGACGCGTCTGGCTACAGTGCTTTTACCGGAAGCAGCCGGCCCGTCGATGGCGATGATTAAAGGTTTTCCCATTTGAGCGACATTTTTGTGCAAACAGTGATCTTGTGCAAAGGATAATGATCGCGATATCCTGTTTTTCCAAATTCACAAAATAATGGAACTGTTTGAATCGAATCCGTGGCAGACTCACCAGTCCGAGGTGAAATACGACAATCCCTGGATAAAAGTTACTCACAACGAAGTAACAAATCCGGCGGGAAAGGCGGGCATCTACGGAGTGGTTCATTTCAAAAATACCGCAGTGGGCGTGATTCCGGTCGATGACGAGGGCTATACCTATCTTGTCGGCCAGTTCCGTTACACACTCAATTCCTACGAGTGGGAAATTCCGGCCGGGGGCTGTCCGCCTGGCGAGGAAACCGGCGAAACGGCGATGCGGGAGCTCCAGGAGGAAACCGGCTTGATTGCCGACAGCCTGAAAATTCTTCTCGGCAATATGGCGCTTTCCAACTCGATTTCCGATGAAAGAGCTTTTGTCTATCTCGCTACCGGACTGACACAGGGAACGGCCTGCCCGGAAGATACCGAAGATCTCGCGATAAAAAGGCTGCCGGTAGCGGAAGCGGTCGAAATGGTATTACGAGGCGAGATCACCGATTCCATGTCAGTAGCGGGTCTGCTCCGTCTCGCGATGATGAACCGATGAGTGAGGCTGTGAAAATTGTAGAGGCTTTGTGGGACACACACCGGCAAAGTCTGCTCGCGGTGAGGACCAAAGTTTTTGTCGAAGAACAAAACGTTCCCGCCTCAATGGAAGTGGATGAATACGATGAAGTCAGCATTCACGTGCTGGCACTCGATCCTGACGACAATCCGATAGGAACGGCCCGGTTGCTTCCCGCCGGAAAAATCGGCAGAGTCGCCGTGCTGAAAGAATGGCGAAAATCAGGTGTCGGCAGGGCCATGATGATCAGGCTGATTGAAATCGCCAAACAGCGGGGTGATACCGAATTAATACTGCATGCGCAAACCTGGACGATCCCTTTTTACCGGAGCCTCGGCTTTACAGCCGAGGGGGATGAGTTTGACGAAGCCGGGATTCCGCACCGGAAGATGCGTAGGATTCCTGTTTGATTTCCGCCGTATCGCAGAAACGGTAATGCAATATGGATTTAGGTCTGGAAAATCAAGGCGTTCTCGTGCTGGCATCGAGCGGTGGTATCGGAAAAGGCGTCGCGACGGAGTTTGCGAGAGAAGGTGCCAGGGTGATGCTGTTTGCCCGGTCAGAGGATAAACTCGCCGCTGCGGCGGAGGAAATCGGTAAAGAAACTGGCAATACTCCCCACTATACCGTGGGCGATGTGGCAAACGCGGTTGATATCAAAATCGTAGTAGAGAACACAATAGAGAAATGCGGTGGAATCCGGGCTCTGTTTAATAACACGGGCGGACCTCCTGCCGGGACTTTTGATCAGTTTGACGATGAAGCCTGGCTGTCAGCTTTTGAGCTCACCACCCTCGGATATATCCGGGCGATACGTGCCGTTCTTCCGCATATGAAAAGCAGCGGCGGAGGCAGGATTGTGAATAACTCTTCCACCTCGACGAAACAAGCTATCGATTCGTTGATTTTGTCGAATACCTTCCGTTCCGGCCTTGTTGGTCTGGGCAAATCTCTCGCCCGGGAACTGGCAGCCGAAAATATACTGGTAAATACCATTGGGCCGGGCCGAATCGATACCGACCGGGTGAAGCAACTCGATACCATGTGGGCGGATCAGAAAGGCATCTCCTACGATGAACAAAGGGTCCAGTCAGAAGCAGGTATACCGATGGGGCGCTACGGTAAGCCGACCGATTTTGGTAAAGCTGTTGTTTTCCTTTGTTCGGAAGCAAACACCTACCTTACCGGGCAAAATATATTGATCGACGGGGCGATGGTGGATGCCTATTGAAGATCGGGGTTGCGGTGTATGAATCGCATTTCCCGGGCTTGTCATCCCTAAATTCTCTGTGATAGACTCTGCCGGTGAACAAAGAACCCCGGAAAGAGTCGCTGCTTGATTCCGAAGATTTCGGATGGATCGACGGCATGGAATTTCGCTCCCGGCGTCGTTCCGGCGATTTGTATGCGGGGAGACACAAATCCTCCCAGTTGGGCGGGTGTACGGAATTCGCTGATCACCGGCCGTATCACCCCGGGGATCCGCTTCGGCAGATGGATTGGCGGTTGCTCGGCAAAAGTGATCGCCATTTCATTAAGCGTTTCGAGGATGAAAGAACGGTTTCCACCATGATTATTATTGATCGGAGCGGTTCGATGAACTTCGGCCTGTCGACCCGGAATAAATTTGATCATGCGCTGCGTGCGGCAGCCTGTATGGCCCGGCTCCTGCTGAGTAACCGGGATCCGGTTGGTATAGCGAGTTGGGATCGGAGCGGTGACGGATTGATCGTGAAACCCAGGTCAACACCTTCGCATTTTGAATCTCTGTTTGTAGATATTGCAGAGCTTCCCGCATCGGGAGAGACTTTTTTAAAAGCTCTGGTGGAGCGGTTGATTCCGTTGTTTCCGCAGCGGATGAGGGTGGTGTTGTTGAGCGATGGATTTATGCCCGATGAAGAAATGGCCGGAGTTCTGCAGACTTTATCCGTGCGTGGCCATGAAGTGATTCTCGGTCATGTTCTCGCTCCGGAGGAACTGCATTTTACCTTTACCGAAGGCACGAGATTTGAAGATCTCGAAGAGGAAGATTCGTGGCGGGATATCGATCCTGCCGTATATCGCGAGGCCTATCTGCAGCAATTTAACCAGTTTCTGGATCAGTTGCAGAATCAATGTACCCGGTTGGGGTGCGGATATTTTCGTCTGCTAACCAGTGAATCCGCCGGTGCCGGGCTGGCTGCATTTCTGCGGAGATGGAATGCCGGAAATTTTGCCCCGGTTCTCGGAGCTGATATCAAATGAGTTTTCTGGGAATAGGTTTTCTGGTCGGATTGGCAGGAATTCTCGTGCCTCTCGCGATTCACTTTTTCGGCAGACGCCGCAAGGTCGTCCAACCCTGGGGAGCGATGCGCTTTTTGAATGAAGCAAAGCCCACCTGGAAACGCCGGTCAGTCCGATTGCAGGATTTGCTGGTGCTTCTACTTCGAATTGGTGCTGTAGCCCTGCTCGCCTTCGCTTTTGCCCGACCGACGATAAAAGTGCCGGTGCCTCCGGAAAATGTTCATGAACTGGTCATGATTGTGGACCGGTCGCTCTCCACCGAGCTTGGTGAATCATCAGGGAACCCGGTCTCAGGCGAAATTCTGGATCACGTTTCCCGGGTGCTGGAATCCGTTCCGAATGATACCCGGGTAAGGGTCTACGCGAACGGGGCCGGGGCTGGCTTACAATATCTGACACCGGTTTCAGAGGCTTCTTTATCCAGTCCGGAAAACAGGGATGGCTGGCTCAGTGCTCTGGAAAACGTAAAACCGGTAGCTGGAACTGTGGACTGGCCGGAAGCTGTTCGCTCTGTCCACCGAAACTCAAATTTTTCCGAACCGCTGTCCCGTCAGGTTCTAATCATTGCTGACGCAGCGAAGAACGGATGGCCGGAATCTGAAGTATGGAATACACAGGGGCAGGATTTTTCTGTATATATTGATCCAGTTGGAATAAATCATCCGGGCAGAAAGCGGCCCAATCTTTGTGTGGAAAATTTAGCTGTAGATCAATTGTCATTGCAAAGCGGAAAGCCTGTGGTATTACAGGCGAAGATATCCAACCGGGGGGAGGGAGTCAGTAAATCCGCCCGCCTGTATTGGAAAGAGTCGGAAAAGTATACGGTGTTTGCCGAAGAATATGTGCCGTCGCTTAAGCCGGGGGAAAGTCACATGGCGACAGTGAAAAAAACGTTTCCCGCGGCAGGGCTGAATGCCGTGCAGGTGGAGGTTCAGTATGCTAATGATGCTTTGCTAAACGATAACACCTCGGCGCTGGTTTTGGATGTTGCTGATCATGTTTCCGTTGCTGTAGTTATTAATGAATTACCGGCGGATATTCAGGATTCCGATACTCGATTTGCCTACTGGGCTTTTGCTGCTGCCGCGGGTGATCCCGGAAGTATTACGAATGGGGAGAATCACGATTCCTTCTTCCAACTTCAATGGCTGACGCCGGATCAAATGCCGGAAATCAATTCAGACAAGTTTGATGTAGTGGTCTGGTCGGTGAGTGATGCGGCACCGGTCACTACCGACCAGCTTCAATCTTTCGTGGCCAATGGAGGAGGACTCTGGTTTCGTTGTGGGGCGGGTTTGAATTCGAATGCTTTCAACAATGCGTTCTTCCCTCACGAATACGGTCTCAGTCCGGCCGGAATTGCGGCGAATGACCGGGTAATGGAAGATGATAAGACGATAGGTTTGCGACCGCCTTCCCACACGGGCGGTGGAATTTTCAGTGAAGCTGTATTTCAGTTACTCGACGAGTTGCAGGCGAAGCGACATTTCAGTTTGCATTCACCGGTGCCGGAATCCAGCGAGGTATTGCTCGAGTTTGAAGGCGGGAAACCTTTTCTGATTCGGCGGAAATTCGGCCGGGGGGAAGTTTTTCTTACCACTATGGATAGTAGTCCCGGGGTGGGAAATCTGGCGGCAATAATCGGGTATGTTCCCCTGGTTCGGGAAATTCTCCGGCACCTGGCTACGTCCGGTTCCGCGCAGCGAAATTTCTCCGTGGGTGAAAATGCGGCGAGGGAAAGTTTATTGCAGGCTGCCAGGGTTAAGACGCCGGAGGGCGTATGGATTGAAAAAGACGGAATTGGCGAGATCCCCCTGGCTAGAGGCTTGTACTGGTTGGGATCTGCCACAGATGGAGTTCCATTGCCTCTGAGCCTGGCGGGTAGTATCGGCGAATCCGACACCGCACCGCTGTCCGAAGCGGAGCTTGAAGAATGGGCGCAGCTAGAAGCCATTACTCTGCTTCGCCCGGAGCATTCGGCTGAAATGAAACGTTTTGCCGCCCATTTCGGAACCGCAGGCGAATTGGAAGCCCGCAAAGACAATTTTGATGAACGGGAGATTTGGATGTGGCTGCTGGCGGGCTTGATCGGTTTTTTGATTCTGGAGGTCTTACTTGCGCATCATCTCCTGTCCCGGCGGAGAGCCACGGCAGCAGTAGGATAAAAGTCCACTTTCCTCTCGAATTACCGGGATTTATGAGCAAATAATGGGTTGTGCCAGCCCCTCTTTCCGAACCAGTGTCGATCGAACAGGAAACGATCTTTAACGGACCTTTTTCAATCGATCAACTCGGTTGGTTCGGGGCGGGATTGCTGGGGCTCCTGTTTATCCTCTCGATCCGCGACTTCATCTTTGCGCGAAAGAAATGGATCGTACCGGTTCTTTTTCTGTTTCGTTCGGCAGCCTGTGTCGCCGTTCTGTTTGTGCTGGCTGCGCCCACCAAAATGACCCGCCGCATCTCCGAAAGCGGTCACAACACGTTGGCGATCTATCTGGATTCGTCGGCGAGCATGAATCTTCAGGACCCTGTCGACGGGAAAGGTAACATCACACGGTGGGAGTTGGCGACGCAGAATTCGAATGCGCTGCTGGCCCGGGTAGATGAAGCCCGGACGCGAATTGATGTGGCGAGGGCATTGATTTCAGACCGCCCGCTGGCCATTGAGCAGATGAAAATCGCCCATGAAATCGTATCAAAACTCCAGTCGCGACTGCCATACCCGGTGTTGACCGGGGAAACCTGCGAAATGCTGGAGCAGTTGATCGGGTCAATGGATGACGGGGCGGAAACCAATGATCGACTTATAGAGGAAAGTTCCGAAATATCGAAACGAATCGGGGTAATTTCCGGTAAATTGGCGAGGGATGAGGAACTCGATCCGAACAACAGCGGAGGGAAAACTCCCAGTCGTCTGGAGAGAGCCGGTTCTCTATTGGCAAAAGTGGAAAAAGACGTGCTAAAGGACCGGGACGACGGGCTGGTTGTTCAGCGGCAGTATTTCGCGACAGAAGTTACACCGTTACCGGATGACTGGAATTTCACTCCCGGTGCAGCGGAGGGAAAGAACACAGATTTGAATGCCGTTCTGCAGCAAATCCAGCAGAAGCATCAGGCAGGCGAATTGAATGCGGCATTTGTGATATCCGATGCGGTCCACAATAACAGCGGAGCACCTCTCAAGTTACCGACCGGCTTGTCGGATTTTCCTCTCTACTGGGTTCCGGCGGGAGGGGAGTATAAGCTCAGTGATCTGACATTGTGGAAAGCTTCAGCTCCGGACTCGGTAGGGAAAGATGATTTCATAAGTATAGATTGTCTTGTCGGATCGACAGGTTTCAGTGGTAAAAAGACGCGCCTTAAATTGTTACAGGACGGCAAGGAACTCGACAGTGTCGAGGTAACTTTACCTGCGGATGGAGGCGATCAAAATTTTCGACTCACAACCAGGGCAAAATCAGCCGGGGCTCATCGCTATGAAATTGAACTGGCCGGTCTGCCCGGTGAACTGCAGGTCGATAACAACAGGGCATCGGTAGTAGTGAATGTATATACCGGCGATTTGCAGGTGCTGCTCGTGGATGGTTGGCCGCGATGGGAGACCCGGTATTTGAGCAATCTACTGAAGCGCGAGAGCTCGATCAAACACCGGGAGATTTTGTTTGCTCCCAATCCCCCTGACTATTTTTCAGAAATACTGTCTTCAAAATCGAAGTTGGACTCCTATCAGATTGTGGTTCTCGGGGAAGTAGGAACCGGGTTTCTCGGGGAGTTGGAAATATCGAACCTGGAGAACTATGTAAACGAGGGGGGCAATCTTATCGTAATTGCGGGGCGGGAATCGATGCCCCGGGCGTATCGGTATACCGACCTGGCCGATCTGCTGCCGGTAGACCCCGATCAACAGCGGAGAGGAACAGCAGGGCCTGTGAAACTGGCTCCAACCCCTGCTGGAAGCAGAATTGCGGCGTTGAGTCTTGAGGATAACAAAGCGGAGAATGAAGCCGTGTGGCGTTTGAGTTCGTCGCTTCTGAGTCTCGCCGGGCTTTCCTCCTTCAATGTTCCCAAACCGGGGGCGCAGGTGATACTTGAAGCAAAGCCGTTACACGGGGACTCATCCAACCCGGGAGAGAACTCTTTGCCGTTTCTTACCTGGCACCGTTATGGATCGGGCCGGGTTTTCTATCTGTCAGCCCCGACGACATACCATTTGCGTTATCGGTTTGGGGACCGGTACCACTACAGGTTTTGGGGGCAGTTTCTGCGCTGGGCGACGGTAGCTGAAATGAACCAGGGGAATGCTGTGATACAGATTTCGAGCGATGCCAAACAATACAAAGAAAATGATACCCCGAAAATTTCTGTGGAAATCAAAGATATAGAAGGTTCACCGGTATCGGGTGGTTCTGTACAAGTCAGGTTGGCTGCGGAAAAGGCGGGCGAGAGTATCCATACGCTGAGCGCCGTTACCGGCAAGCCGGGGATCTACGAGGGCGCTCTCCCGCCAATGGAGCATGGCGAATACCGGGTGGAGGCGGTCGGCCAAACTATCGAAGGACTGTTGAAGGAAATCGATAAGTCAGAAGGGAAAGCATTTCTTTCGAGGCAGGCGGGTTTTATAGTCGAGGCGCTTCCCAATTCAGAAAACGGCGACCGCACAGTTGATCTGGATACAGCCCGCAAAATCGTTTCAGGAACAGCCGGAGCTCTAATTCCGCCGGAGTCGTTGAAGACGGCGATCGACATTTTGGCGAAAAAAAATGCTAAAGTTACTCACGAGGAACTGGATTTTGTTCCATTGTGGAACCGGTGGGCACTCTTTTTTCTGATTCTGATATTTTTGAGTGCAGAATGGGCCGGTCGAAAGTATGCAGGATTGATTTAAAAATGTCATCATATAAACACATCATTTGGGATTGGAATGGCACGCTTCTGGACGATACCTGGTTGTGTGTCGAAGTTCTGAACGGTCTGTTGGCAACGCGCGGTAAACACCCAATCACGGAAGAGTTTTACCGACAGAATTTCGGTTTTCCGGTTATCCAATTCTATGATTATCTGGGGTTTGAAACCGATGATATCAATTTTGATAAAGTCAGCAGGGAATTTATCGAAAGTTACGAGAATCGCTGGCTGGATGAAGTTTCCCTGCACAAAGAGACTTCGGAAGTGCTGGGCAAGCTCGCCGGTGTGGGGCTCACGCATTCGGTGCTGTCCGCAGCGAAGCAGGAGGCGCTGGAAACTGGTGTATCCCACTTCGGGATTCGGGAGCATTTTTCGGGGCTGAAGGGAACTGATAACATTTATGCGCGAGGCAAAATCGAGCAGGGACTGCATTGGCTTGAACAACTTCACTGGGAACCGGAAGAGATCGTTCTGATTGGCGATACGCTGCACGATTTTGAAGTCGCGGAAGCGATCGGCTCCGGATGTATTCTCATGACTCACGGTCACCACACTCCGGAACGTCTCCGCAAAACCGGTGTGCCTGTTGCGCACTCTTTGGGCGAGTTGACGGAGATCATTGAATCGATATGATCGCAGAATGTGTAAATTACTTATCCCGCTGTTAGCAGTCCTGGTTTTCGGATTTTCCGCAAACGTCCCGGCCGACACCTCAAAGCCCAATATCATTTTTATTCTGGCTGATGATCTGGGCTATGGTGATCTGGGCTGTTTTGGACAGAAAATTGTGAAAACTCCCCGCCTTGACCAAATGGCGGCAGAAGGCATGAAGTTGACGAGCTTTTATGCCGGCTCAACGGTATGCGCACCATCTCGCAGCGTCCTCATGACCGGACAGGATACCGGTCATACCTGGGTTCGGGGGAACGGAGCGGCGGCTACCCAGACTCTCAGACCCGAAGATGTAACTGTGGCTGAAAAGCTGAAAGAAGCCGGCTACGCCACGGCTCTGTGCGGAAAATGGGGACTGGGCGAGCTCGGTTCAACCGGGCACCCCAACAAACAGGGGTTTGACTACTTTTTCGGCTACTTGAATCAGCGCCATGCCCATAATTTTAATCCCGAATTCATTATCCGAAACGAAACAGTAGTGAAATTGCGAAACGAATTGGACCCGGCATGGATAAAAATCAGGACGGAGCAAAACCGCCCTGATGACGGGGCCGGTTGGGCCGCCTCTGGAAGAAAGGTCGATTACGTGCCTGCAATGGTTACCGATGAAGCTCTCAAATGGGTCGATGAGCAGGCCGGCAGGAAGGAGCCGTTCTTTCTCTACTACGCGCTGAATATTCCTCATGCCAACAACGAGGCGGCTCGCGGAACCGGTGATGGCCAGGAAATCCCGGATTACGGAATCTATTCTGACAAAGACTGGTCCAATCCCAACAAAGGATTCGCGGCGATGAATACCATGATGGATCGCGATGTAGGGCGTCTTCTCGACCTGCTCAAAAAGCATGAGATCGAAAAAAATACTCTTGTCGTATTTACCTCGGATAACGGTCATCACAAAGAGGGCGGCAACGATCCGGAGTTCTTTGACTGCAACGGTCCTCTCCGTGGAATGAAGCGGGATCTTACGGAAGGAGGCATCCGGATGCCCACAATCGCCTGGTGGCCGGGACAAATTACTGCCGGATCGGCTTCCGATCATGCGGCGCAGTTCTCCGATTTTATGGCCACTGCCTGTGATCTGGCGGGTGTGAAAACACCGCAAAATACGCAATCAACCAGCTTTCTGCCTACTTTACTGGGAAAAGATGACGAACAGATAAAGCCGGAATTTCTATACTGGGAATTTTACGAGAAGGGCAGCAAACAAGCGGTGCGCTTCGGGAAGTGGAAGGCCATCAGGAAACCGATTTTTAGCGGCAACACAGAACTCTATGACCTCGAATCTGATCTCGGCGAGGAAAATAATCTGGCAGAGAAGTTTCCCGACCTGGTAAAGAAAGCGGAGGGATTTATGAAAGCCGGCCACGAGGCAAATCCCAACTGGAAAGTGAGAAACCCGAAAAAAGGATAAATCAAGTTATTGATTATTTTCATAAATGCTGTAATTTAAAGAAACTCGTAATACCTGCGACTCTTTAACTTATTGGAAACACATTATGAAAAATCTTATCTTCGCAACATTTGTAGCCCTGTTTGTCAGTTTTTCCGGAACTCAGAGTGTTGAGGCTTTTGGATCGTGCATCAAAAAGAAAGTGTGCACTGAAGAAGTCTGTCGCCGCACGTTCTGCAAAACCAAAATGGTCTGTGGATGTGCCAAACAAATTCAATTCGTCGAGGTTACCTACCGGTCGACCTACCGTGATTGCTGTGGCAATTGCAGCTACCGCACATTCACGAAAACGTATCGCTACTAATCGCGGCGATAGAATTCACATTGATTCTTACAAAAAAGCAGCCCGCCACGGCTGCTTTTTTCGTATATATTTTCAGCCTTCCCGGGATTACTGATTGGAAGGAATTAACGAATCGATTTTTTCACGTAGTTCATTCTCCAACCGGGTGATTTCTGTATCTGAATGCTCTACCGGTAGAGAATAGTGCTTCCGTATCTTTTCGAGATTTACGGGCGATATCTCCCCGAATGCCGGATGGGTGCTTACCGCGTACCGTACCAATTCAGTTTTTGTGTTCTCTACATAATCTACATCAAACAGTGGCGAAAGGTTACCGTAAAGCCATCTGTCTTTGGGCTTGAAAAACTTCCTGAGAACATAGAGCCAGGAGTACAGGTATAAGTTCTCCAGTTCCACTACAATGGCGTTGTAGTGGGGTTTGGTTTGGAATGATGCACTCCGTTGCAGGGCATTCATATCCCGAAATGTGTAGTAATACAGGCCAATCGAGGATTCTTTTGGATCCTTTTTTCCCGGCGGATATTTTTTGATGTAGCCGTCGGTTGTGGTGAAATCAGCCAGTTGAAACTCTTTGTCAGAATTCAATAATCGAAATCTGAAGTTTTTGACAGTTTCATAATCCATTCCCTTACTTTCCCGTTGGTAAAGGCCTATCATAATCGGGAATTTTTTGCTGGTGCCGTTGAAGTTGTCGCTGGAGAAAATGACACCGTCACGCAGCGCATAATTCTCGCGAAAGCTGCGCAGTCGTTTGTAAATATCTTCTTTTTTGAGGCAATACACAGACCAGATCGGATTTCAGTTTGTCGTAGCTACGCAGGAAGGAAACTCCCAGGTCCCTGTCAAAAAGATCTTTATCGCACTCGTTGGCCCCTTTTTCGCCTTTTTTGTAGGCAGAGGTAGTGTCGTTATACGGGGGGTTACCCACTTGAACGAGGTAGGCTTCCTCCGGAATCGAATATTTCTCTCTCGACACTTCGTGGAGTGAGTTGGTTTGGAAAACCCGGTTTTTATCGGTCAGTGCGGCGAGGTGATCGCAGCCTGTTTTATCTACATCGGCGAGGCGAAAGTCATAGCCGTCCATGACGGCGCAAAATGCCCCGCCGCCCACTGAGCTGTCGAAAAAAATGACATGTTCTTTGCCTTCGAGGAACGACTTGACCATTCGGTCGACTTCATCGATGAGGTGCCGTGGGGTGTAAAATGAACCCGATTCGATGATGGCGTCGCTCGCGAGGTGAGCTGGAGATTGCAGGTCGAGTAGATTCATTAGGTGGTCTTTTTGAGCCGGTGTTGTCCACCCTGAAAGTGAATCAACCTGAGATCAAGAACAAACCGGAGATTCAATTTTTTTGAACAAGTTGAAATCCCACGCGTCTTACTTCGGATGTTTCTCAAACCCTTTATCGTGCTGAATTCTTTTGCCCTCGGAATTGTCGTTGGAGTGTTGACCCAGAGGGACATCGAAGGATTACCCAACCTTAATATTACCGAAATGTCTCTGACTTCGGCCCGGCTGGCACCCTCGTTAATTGACGGATTGGTGCGGACCACTGCCTACTGTCATTTGGAGAATGAACCGGGTGCAGAGGGGAATTTAAATTGCCTTGGCACAGAGCTTAAATACCATACCGGTCCGCGAAGTGCGGCGGCGGACTGGTCGATATACCCTGTTGGAACCCGGTTCCGGATAGCCGGGGATCCTCATTTGTATGAAATTGATGACTATGGGAGTGGTCTCGTCGGCACTGATACGATTGACCTCTACAAACCCACTCTGGAACTGATGGAGGAGTGGGGGGTGCGAAATGTTGAAATTGAGATCGTGAAACAGGGATCTTTTGAGCGAAGTGCTCAGATTATGGAAACCCGATTGCACTACCCGCACGTCGCGGAGATGTATCGTTGCGTCCAGCTTCGCCTGAAAGAAAAAAATCCGGGGAATCTCTTCAGTGGTCTTTGATTGCCGACCGATTTGCGGGATACTGGCAAATGGAAGACGAAGAGATTGTTTATCCCTCGAAAATTGACTGGTGGATCGGCTTAATTATGGTCGGTGTGCCGCTGATTCACCTTCCTCTGGGAGTAATGGTGATGATGAAAGGATTAATTCTGTACGGAATTCTCCTGATTTTCTGGGGGCTCATCATCGCCGCCATCCTGTCTACGCTTACGTTTCCCTGCCGCTACACCGTCAGCAGCTCAAACCTGAAGATCCAGTCGGGGTTGGTGACGGATTCTTTCCCGCTGTCGAAGATCGAGGATGTAAAACCCACGCGAACCATTGTCGCGTCACCCGCTCTGTCGCTCGACAGACTGGAATTGAAATTGAGCGACGGAACGGTGCGGATCATATCCCCCGTAAAGCAGGAGGAGTTTATCTCGCGGATCAAAAGGGCAATCTAAGCGTTTTCCTCGATAATCTGGGCCAATACATACGGCAGAATACCTCCGGCGCGGTAGTAATCGATTTCGACCGGGGTATCCAGTCGCACGATCACTTTGGCTTCGTCGGTGGTGCCGTCAGCACGGTGAACAATCATGGTCGCTTCCTCGCGTGGCTTGATGTCGTTGCTGATACCCACGATGTCGTAGGTTTCCGAGCCGTCCAGATTCAACCGGTCGTAGTCGGCCGGGTTGGCAAAGTTTAACGGCAATACACCCATGCCGATGAGGTTGCTGCGGTGGATTCGCTCGAAGCTTTTTGTCACCACCGCTTTCACGCCGAGAAGCCGGGTGCCTTTGGCGGCCCAGTCGCGGGAACTACCCATTCCGTAGTCGACAGCGCCAACCACTACGAGGGGTGTTCCGCTCTCGTGATATTTCTGAGCAGCGTCGAAGATGTCCATCACTTCGCCGTCATTGGAACCGTCGTAGTATTTGGTAACTCCGCCTTCACTTCCGGGAACCATGAGGTTCTTGATCCGGACATTGGCAAAGGTTCCGCGAGTCATAACCCGGTCGTTTCCGCGACGGCTGCCGTAGCTGTTAAATTTCGCTTTTTCGACTCCGTTCGCTTTCAGATAGCGGCCTGCAGGAGAATCCTCTTTGATTGCTCCGGCCGGTGAAATGTGGTCGGTCGTTACCGAATCACCAAAGACGCCGAGTGGTCTCGCTCCGGTGATTTCCGTGATATCGCCCGGCACAAGGGAGAAGCCTTCGAAGAACGGTGGATCCTGAATGTAGGTGGAGCTTTCGTCCCAGGTGTACACATCGCCGGTTGCACTGGCGATTTCGTTCCACTGCGGATTTACCGCATCAAAATCACCGTAGAGTTTGTTGAAAACCTCCGGCTTGAGTGCAGCGCTGAGCACGTTGCGGACTTCCTCCTGGCTGGGCCAGATATCTTCGAGAAATACGGGATTTCCATCGCTGTCGTTGCCGATCGGCTCGGAAGTCAGATCGATATCAACCCGACCGGCGAGCGCGTAGGCGACTACCAGTGGAGGGCTCATCAGGAAATTGGAGCGGATATTCTGGTGAACCCGCGCTTCGAAGTTCCGGTTTCCTGAAAGCACGGAAGCACAGACGAGGTCGCCCTCTGCGATTGCGGCTTCGATTTCCGGATTCAGCGGACCGGAGTTACCGATACAAGTGGTGCAGCCGTAGCCGACGGTCTGGAAACCGAGATGATCGAGCTCTTTCTGGAGACCGGTAGCATCGAGGTAATCTGTCACAACGCGGGATCCCGGCCCGAGAGAAGTTTTCACATAGGGAGCGATAGTGAGCCCTTTTTCGTTGGCCTTTTTCGCGAGCAGACCTGCCGCCAGCATGACTGACGGGTTGGACGTGTTGGTGCAACTCGTGATCGCTGCGATGAGCACGGAGCCGTGGCGTAACTGAGTTTCTGCCCCGGCGACTTCCACATCGACAGCCACCATGTCGTTGTCCACATAACCGGCGCGGTGCGCCATGTTGATATCCACGGTGGTGGAACGCTGAGACGCATCACGGGCAAAGCCGCCTTCGCTCGTGGGCGCTGTGAAAAGCATATTAAAAGTGTCACGCAGCTGCGGGACGTCGATCCGGTCCTGAGGACGCTTCGGTCCTGCGACGGCGGGGACGATGTCTCCAAGGTCGACTTCGAGAAGCTCGGTGTACTCGATTTCCCCGGCCCCGGGAATTCCAAACATGTCCTGGGCTTTAAAGTAGTTTTCGACTGTCTGACAAACTTCTTCACTGCGCCCTGTACCCCGAAGGTAATTGATCGTCTCTTCGTCGACGGGGAAAAATCCCATCGTAGCACCGTATTCGGGAGCCATATTCGCGATCGTGGCGCGGTCGGGAAGGCTGAGAGCACGGGCACCCTCGCCGTGGAATTCGACGAATTTACCGACAACTCCATGAAGTCGCAAAATCTCGGTGATCCGAAGAGTCAGGTCGGTGGCGGTGACACCTTCGTTGAGCGAACCGGTCAGATTCACTCCGACAACTTCTGGAACGAGGAAGGTCACGGGCTGACCGAGCATTCCGGCTTCGGCTTCGATTCCGCCAACACCCCAACCGACTACGCCGAGTCCGTTGATCATCGTGGTGTGTGAGTCCGTCCCTACCAGAGTGTCGAAATAATAGGCATTCTCTTTGTTGGAAAGCACGCCTTTAGCGAGGTATTCCAGGTTTACCTGGTGAACGATCCCGATACCTGGAGGCACCACGTTGAACGTTTCAAATGCCTGCTGGCCCCATTTCAAAAATTCATAACGCTCGCGGTTTCTGATAAATTCGATGGCGAGGTTTTTTTCAAGGGCGCCCTCGAAACCGGAGTAATCAACCTGAACTGAGTGGTCGACCACAAGATCAACCGGCACCAGTGGCTCGATCATCTCGGCATTTTTGCCCATCCGGTCCACAGCGGAACGCATCGCGGCTAGATCGACAAGAAGTGGCACGCCGGTGAAATCCTGCAAAACGATCCGCGCCACGGTGAACGGGATTTCGTAGTCGCCGGGATTTTTCGCATCGTAGTTGGCGAGATTTTTAACATCGTCTGCCGTGACTTTTTTGCCGTCGCAATTCCGAAGCAATGATTCCAGAACGATCCGAATACTGACAGGCAACTTTGACAGATTCGGGGCTGCCCCGCTCTCCTTGAGGGCGGGAAGAGAATAGAAATTACCATCGGCACCGGATCCGGTCTTGAAAGTTTTTACGACATCAAAGCTCATTTACACACAATATTTTGTTAGACTTAACAGGGTACAGTCCAGGATTCAACAGGGTACAATGCAGGATTTATACCCACTTTGGATCCAATCGCGGTAAACTACGCGGGAAAGTTGTTTCAGCAAGAAATGAGTGCAATAACCGGCCTAACTAACCTTCGCCTTTCGAGAGAAAAAGCATCAGCACATTGGCCCCGTTAAACAGGGAATGAATCAATATAGGCACCCACAGGCAGCGGCTCATTTCATAGGCGAGGGTGACGATGATCGCGAACGCCCAGAGCGGAAGGTGCGCTGGCAGATTCGAGTGGACAACGGCAAATATCGCGCTGGTGACAAGAGCGCTGAACAGCGGACTGGTGAAGCGTTTCAGGACCGGATAAAAATAGCCGCGAAACAGGGTTTCTTCGACAATGGGAGCCATTATGCAGGCGTTTATGATCGACAGCAGAACCACAAAAAAGGATCGCGCCTGTTTCATTTCTTCGACCGGTCGTTGCGCATCCAACTCGCCGAGGCGGGAGGTGAGGTACTCGGAACTCAGGGAACCGATGATCAAATTACTGACGAGCAGGCAGACAACGAAGCCGACCAGACCGTAGGCCAGAATCACTATCGGCCTCTGCATCCGCAAACCGAGTAGTTCGGCTGCGTCGCGGACGGTGACGAGCTGGATCAGGATCACGGTTATTACTCCGACAAAAGCAAAACCGATCAACTGGTTGATACCGGCCACGATTTGTTTGGAATCGGACACGGGCGCGGTGGTGGTTGGCACGGAATCGGGGACGAGGTAGGAAAGGATCGGATTAATCAGGAAGAACACGAGAGGAAACCAGATCAGAAAAAGATCCGCCTCAATGAATTTTGATCCGATTCCGCGCCCGGGTGGCTTTCGAAACGAGCCGAACAGTCCATAGACGATCACTCCGAGCACCAGGGTGATCAGAGTGATGATTTCGAAGTCGAAAAGGATTCGTTTCGCGACCAGCTCGTCCATCCGTCAGGCTAAATCCTTTCCGGCGGAAGATTCCAAATTTGTTCAGCGTATTCGCGAATGGTTCTGTCGCTGGAGAATTTCCCGACTCTGGCTGTGTTGAGGATAGCGCTTTTCGCCCATTGATCTTTGTCTTTGAACATTCGGTCAACTTTCCCCTGGGTAGCCACATACGGCGTATAGTCCGGGAAGACAAGGAAAGGGTCGTTGCCTTCAATCAGGCTGTAACGCAGTTGATTGAATGAACCGGAGGGGGCAAAGAAGTCGGATGTGAGCCATTCGAGGGTATCGGCAAGTTCCTCGTTTTTCTGGAAAAATTCGCGGGAATTGTATCCCTTTTTCCCGAGTGCTTCGACTTCCTCCACGGTGAGACCGAAGATGAAAATATTGTCTTCGCCCACTTCTTCAAGAATCTCGACATTCGCGCCGTCCAGAGTTCCTATGGTGAGAGCACCGTTGAGCGCAAGTTTCATATTACCGGTGCCGGACGCCTCCTTACCGGCTGTGGAAATTTGCTCGGAAAGATCCGCTGCCGGGATAATCGTCTCGGCGACGCTGACGCCGTAATTGGGAAGGAAAGCTACCTTCAGTTTGCCCTGAATTCGTTTGTCATTGTTGATCTTTTCCCCCACGGCGTTGATCGCGTGGATGATCTCCTTCGCCAGGGTGTAACCGGGTGCGGCTTTCGCGCCGAAAACAAACACGCGGGGAACGATGTCGAGATCGGGATTATTCAGCAGGCGGCGATACTGCGTTACAATGTTGAGTAGATTGAGGTGTTGTCTTTTGTATTCATGCAGGCGTTTGATCTGGACATCGAAAAGAGCGGTAGGATCCACGGTGATCCCGCAGCGTTGCGTGATTAGTTTGCCGAGCCGCTCTTTGTTGCGGAGTTTGATCGCCATGAACTCGTCTTTCCACGCGGCATCGTCTGCGAACTTTTCCAAATCCCGAAGCCGGTCCAGGTCTTTCGGCCAGTCACTGCCGATACTGCGGTCAATCAGACCGGACAGTTCCGGGTTACAGGCTTTCAACCAGCGACGCGGGGTGATGCCGTTGGTTTTGTTCTGAATTCGACCGGGATAAAGTTCATCGAACGGTTTGAAGAGATCTTTTTTCAGCAACTCGGTATGCAGGGCCGCCACTCCGTTGGTCGTGTGGCTGCAGACCACAGCCATGTAGGCCATCCGGATTTGCTGTGGCATACTTTCCTCGATGAGAGAAAGTTCTGACTTTTTGCGGGTGTCTCCGGGCCACTTTTTCTCCACATCCTGTTCCAGAAATTGCTTGTTGATGTCGTAGATGATCTGCAGATGTCTCGGCAAAACCTTCTGGAAAAGAGGCACGCTCCATTTTTCGAGAGCTTCAGGAAGCAGTGTGTGATTGGTGTAGGAAAATGTCCGGTGACTGATTTTCCAGGCTTCGTCCCAACTCAGGCCTTCTTCGTCCGTCAAAAGCCGGATCAACTCCGCTACAGCAATAGCCGGGTGGGTGTCGTTGAGTTGGATAGCCGCTTTGTCCGGGAGCTGTTCCCATGAATTTCCGGCTTTGCGGTGCCTTTTGATAATATCCTGTAGCGAACAGGTGACGAAGAAATACTGCTGAACGAGGCGCAGTTCCTTACCGGCTTCGGTTGAGTCGTTGGGGTAGAGAACTTTGGAAATCGTCTCGCTTTCCGCTTTCTGACGCACTGCATCGACATAACCGCCGCGATTAAAAATTCCGAGGTCAAACTCCTGGGATGCGCGGCTTTCCCAGAGTCGAAGAAAGTTCACGGTTTTTGTGTCGTATCCGGTAACGGGGATATCCCAGGGGACTCCGAGGATTGACCTTGTATCAGTCCAGACCGGTGTTCCTTTGCCGTTGGTATCGAACTTCAGTTCCACTTTTCCATACATGGGCACTTCCACCGCATATTCCGGTCGGCAAATCCCCCACGGATTTCCGAACCGGCGCCATTCGTCAGGAAGTTCTACCTGTTTGTTATCCACAAAGGACTGGCGGAACAAGCCGAACTCGTAGTTGATGCCGTAGCCGATAGCCGGGAGATCGAGAGTCGAGAGGGAATCCATAAAACAGGCAGCGAGGCGACCGAGACCGCCGTTGCCGAGTCCTAAATCGGGACCTTCGTCCATCAGGTCATCCAGATCCTGTCCGAGTTCTTTCAATGCCGCACGGGTTGTGTCTAATTCGCCGATATTGACCAGATTATTTTCCAAAAGGCGGCCCATGAGGTATTCGAGCGACAAATAATAAACCCGCTTTACGTTCCGCTCCCTGTGAGCCCGCCTCATTTCGCAGGCGTTTTCGAGAATTCTGTCCCGGGTCGTAAGGCAAACGGCAGTCCACCAGTCATGTGAAGTGGCTGTGTCCGGACCGTGGGCTTGTTTCCGAATCAAATTCGAGAGAATTTCCCCTTTCAAAAGGGCGACTTTTTCGGAAAGGGAGTCTGAAGGAGTGGAGTCGTTCATAGTGCAGAAAATTTGTGACCTGTCGGCTTAATCGAAGGCATATGCAAGCTTCTCCGGGGAGGAAAAGGGCAGGTTGGGAGGAAAATAGCTGAAAACCGAAAGAATACCGCCGAAAAGGGGAGATATTCGATATCGGCGGAGATAAAAAAAGCCGCCGGAACGAATTCCGACGGCTTTTCCGGTAAATTGTTATTCGGTAAGTGGAAAATTACCAGTTGTCGCGTCCGCGACCACCACCGCCGCCGCCGCCTTTGCCGCCGCGACCGCCTTTTCCACCGCCGCCACCGCCACCGCGATAGCCGCCACCACCGCCGCCGCCGCCGCGACGATCACCACCGCGACCGCCGCCGCCGCCGCGATAACCACCGCCGCCGCCGCCACCGCCGCGATTTTCTTCGCGTGGACGTGCTTCATTCACTTTGATATTTCGGCCTTCAACATCGCTGCCGTCGAGCTCGCGAATTGCCTGGTCGCCTTCCTCGGAATTCTCCATTTCAATAAAACCAAATCCTTTTGATTGGCCGGTTTCCCGGTCCATGATGATATTGGCATTCACAACGGCCCCGTATTGGCCAAACAATTCTCTGAGTGTCACCTCAGACATGGTATAGGGAAGGTTTCCCACATAGATATTCATTAGTACTAGTCAAAAATGTGCGCATTTATTTCACAAATCAAAGGAGAGCGCACACCTCGATCGACAGCTTCCAAACAAATTTGTTGCTCGGATTGTAAGACAACTGAAGCCGTGATATCAAAAAAAGAATCGTGGGGACAGGTGAATCAGCCGCAGAGTAAGGGGATAAAGCGAAAGTGTCAAACTGTAGTAATTAACGATTAATTTACCTCGATCATGGCTTTGATCACTCCGGAAGCAGGGTCGCAAAATGTGGCGAACTCCGCTATGGAATTTTCGAAACCGGTTCGGTGGGTAATCCACGGGTTGGAGTCAATTTTGCCGGTTTCGATAAGGGTTATGATGTTTCTAAAATCCGACGGCAGTGCATTGCGGGCGCTCATGATGGTCATCTCCGGTTTATGCATGGCGGGGTGGGGAAAAGTAATCTCCGAGGTAGTCACGCCGAGAAACAGCAGTTTGCCTGAGTGAGCTACGTATTGAAGGGCATTTGCCATAGATTGATGACTTCCCGTAGCATCGGCCACGACTGCGAATCGATCCCCGTCTGTGATTTTATTTATTTGTTCAATCTCCGATCCGTTGCCTTTGTATATAACCGTGTTGGTAATTCCATAGTTACGTTCACAAAAGGAGAGTCGCGATTCGGACATATCCATAACCGTTACTTGCGCCCCGGTGAGCAGGGTAAATTCCAACATGGACAAACCGATGGGGCCGGCGCCGATTATCAGTACTTGATCTCCGGATTCCGGGGCGACACGGGCGGTTCCGTGACAACCGATTGCGAGGGTCTCGACCAGGGCCAGTTGGTCATAGGAAAGGCTGTCTGATGGATGTAGTTTTTCGGCGCGGATCAAAAACCTGTCGCACAGTCCGCCATCGGACATGATGCCGATAACATTGAGTTTTTCGCAGCAGTTTTGTTTACCTTTTCGGCAGGGATAACAGACTCCGCAATTCATGTAGGGTTCTACGCTGCAGCGGTCCCCGGTTTTCACATTTTTGACACTTTTCCCTACTTCCAGAACTTCGACACCCAGTTCGTGACCGGGAATTCGCGGGTAATCGAAAAATGGAAACTTTCCCAGAAAACTGCTTATATCTGTTCCGCACACACCCATGCGGTGCGTCCGGACCAGTGCCTCCCCCGGGGCGGGGCAGCCGGGTGCGGCTATATCAATTCGTTCGAGACGTTTTGGTTCCGCTATAGTTACAGCTCGCATATACAGAAAAAGAATACTATAGCCCCTCGACTTCCCAGCCTTTCCGGTAGGGTTCGCGAACAAGTAGATTGGCTTCCGGTGAGTTAGTAAAACGCAGATTGGCGGAATCCCATTCCAGTTTTACTCCGGGAGTGCGAACCGCGTAGGTGCCTACTAAAACCGCTTCGGTCATCGGTCCGGCATGGCCAAAGTGAGACAGAGGTTTAGTGCCGCTGTCCCCCCGCACGGCACTGGCGAAATCGGCGTAGTGATCGTTGATTTCGGTGAATGGTTCGATAGCATCTTCGACCTCTTTTCCGTCGGCAAAAAAGCGAACCTTCCCGGAAACGTGGGGGGAAATTAGGGCACCTTTTGTGCCTATAATGATACTGCCGCTGCCAATTGCATTTTCCGGCCCGCCTACTGCTTTCACTACGTGCTCAGGGGCGGGTTGGCCGCCATCATGCCAGGATACAGTAAAGGGCTTACCGCCACTGGTTTTTGATCCGGCGAATTCCCATTTAACAAGAACGCCGGTCGGCCAGCTGTCGGGGTTAGCCGGGCCGGGGCCGAAACTTTCCGCAGTCAGCGGGGCGCCTGGGTTGAGCCCCAGATACCAGGGGTGGAAAATATGGCAGCCCATGTCACCGAGGTTTCCGCATCCGAAACCGAGCCGCCCCCGCCAGTTGAAGGGGTGGAACATTTTGTCGACCCAGGGACGCTCCGGGCGGACTCCGAGCCAGAGATCCCAGTCCACTCCAGGTGGCACCTCACCGGGGGCGGGAAGTGGCTCCATGGACCCCCACTGTTTGTTTTGCATGCAGTGAATTTCCCGGACCGTGCCGACGATGCCCTCGCGCAGGTATTTTACCGTAGTCCGGTTGTTTTCATGCTGGGATCTTTGATTCCCCATCTGCGTGACGAGACCCTTTGCTTCTGCAAATTCGCGCAGCGCACGGGCTTCATGGAGCGTTCGGGTAAGCGGCTTTTCGCAGTATACAGGAAATCCTGCCAGCATGGCACTCATCGCCATCGGCGCGTGCATGTGATCGGGGGTGGCAACCACGATGGCATCGATATTTTTTGATTCTTTTTCGAGAAGGTTACGCCAGTCCCGGTAAACCTTAGTTTTTGGAAATTGTTTGTTTACCTGTTTGAGATGACTTTCGTCAATTTCGGCTACTGCTACCAGGGTGGTATTGGGCACGGCGGTGATCCCTTCGATATCTCTCCAGGCTCTTTTTGCGGCACCAAAGCTGGCTACGCGAAGTTCTTTCGAGGGCGGTCCGCCGCTGGCGGTGCTGGACCAACCTATCCATGGAGCGGAAAGCAGGAGCGAGTTTTTCAGCAGGCTACGGCGATTTGTAGATTTCATGGCCCTAAGGTGGCATAGATTGAAGGTGAAAAGAAAAATCAATTGCGCTAATTCGATGCCGATCACTTCAATAGTTGCCAATTGTGTGTCTGGCATGAGATTGCGGCATGCGTTTAACTATTCTCTCCCGGGCTCCTGATTGTTATTCCACACGCCGCCTCATGGAGGCTGCCGAAACCAAAGGGTTGGAAGTAAAAATTCGAGACCCTCTGAGGTTTGCGATCGATATGGAAGAAGGCGAGCCGGATCTCCTCTACCGGAACAAAACGATCGAGATTCCCGATGCTATTTTGCCCAGGGTCGGAACATCTATCACCCGGTACGGAACTACCGTCGTGCGACAGTTTGAGCAGATGGATGTCTATACCCCAAACACCGCTGCGGGGATTGGAAATTCGCGGGATAAATTGAAAAGTCTGCAGATTCTGTCCCGACACGACATTGGTATTCCGAGAACGGCTTATGTGAGCCACAAAAATGATGTTTCCGATGCGATTGACCGGGTTGGCGGCACCCCGGTGATCATCAAACTGATCGAAGGAACTCAAGGTGTGGGAGTGATTTTGGCGGATAAGCCGGAGATTGCCAAGGCGATTATCGAGACTCTTCACAGCGCCAATCAGAATGTGTTGATCCAGAAATTCGTCGCCGAAAGCAAAGGCAAAGACGTCCGCGCCTTTGTTATCAACGACCGTGTTGTTGCGGCTATGCGTCGGACTGCGCAGGGGCAGGAATTCCGGAGCAATGTCCACCGGGGTGGGCTGGCTACCGCGATCGATCTCGATCCGGTTTACGAAAAAGCGGCAGTTCGTGCGGCACAGATCATGGGGTTGAAAGTTTGCGGCGTGGATATGCTGGAAGGTAAAGACGGCCCGCAAATTATGGAGATCAATTCCTCTCCGGGGCTGGAGGGGATCGAAGGTGCTACCGGGCTCGATATTGCGGGCGAAGTTATCAATTTCATCTGTGACCAGGCTGATTTACCCGACATTGACCTGCGTCAGAGATTGACGGTAAGCAGGGGATACGGAGTGGCTGATATCTTTATTCCGGAAGGGAGCGCCTTTGTCGGGCAAACCATTGAACAAACCGGATTGAGAGAGCAGGACGTGGTGGTTTTGACCTTGAAGCGCGGGGACTCTGTAATTTCCAACCCTAAATCCTCCCGGGTACTGGAAGCGCACGACGTTTTGCTCTGCTACGGAAAAGTGGAGACTATGAAGTCGATGATAAAGGACCGTCCGAAGCGTCGCCGGAAACTGAAACCCTTACCTGCCACTCCGGTTACAGAGGGGACAACTCTCGACGAAGCGACCTCATGATTTGAGGCTTAACAGGGTACAGTCGAGCATTGTACCCTGTTGGATTAGCGGTGAAACCTGGATGATGCCGGACGACTCTGAGAGCAGCAGTGAGGAATCCCGGGATAAATCGTCTTTGCAGGGGCCGCATAATCGCTTCATTCTGGGATACTTTGGTTCTCCGGAGGAGGCTATTGGGCTTTTAGAATCGCAACTTCCTGAATCATTGAAGCGCGTGCTTCATCTCGACCGGTTGGAGGTGGAAAATTCGCATTTTGTCGATGAGCAGATGTCTGAGGTCGAATCGGACCTGCTATTTCGAATTCCCAGGGCGGACAGGAAAGAGCGGGATGTATATGTTTATGTGTTGTGGGAACATCAGCGTCGCAGAGACTCATGGATGGCTCTTCGCATGTGGATTTACGTCGGTATGATTTATCGACATCTATTGAGGGAGGGGCGCCTTTTACCGGGGCGAAAACTTCCTTTTGTTTACCCGGTCGTCTTATTTCAGGGAACTGAAGGCTGGCGCAAGGGGCTGGTATTGGAGGACCTGATCGATCTCAAAGGTTTGGATAATGAATTGCACCGCTGGGTTCCGAGGTTCGAAATTGATTTGATTCGACTCGATGAAGATTCACCGAGAATTACACCGGATGACCCGCTCGCCCGGTTGGGACTCAGTCTGATGAAGGCGGTGATGTTTCATTCGGTGAAGGAGTGGCTGGAGGAAAATATCGAGGAACTCAACCATGCCTACGCCAGTCATAGAGCGCCCGTTCTTTTGATATTGTCTTACGCCTTGATGTCACGGGCCGGATTGACGAAAGAAGAGTTTCTGAGTATCGTAACCAGCAAAGGAGAAGGTAAAATGCAATACGAAGCAGGAAGTGTCGCGGATCAGCTGGTGAAAGAAGGGATCGAAAAAGGCCTGGAAAAAGGCCTGGAGAAAGGTGAAGCCAAAAAGCAGGCTGAAATCGCTGTTAAGCTCATCGAAATGGGCTTGAGCGATGAAAAAGTGTCCGAAGCAACTGGTTTACCTTTGAATTGTGTCGCCGATCTCCGCTCGGAGATGGGAAAAAGTCAGGACTGATTTTCCTTACGTAGCGGTCGTATCTGATTTGGCGAGATGGGCTTCGACCTGCTCGGGGAAGTAGCGCATCAGCGATTCCGTAACGTGTGGGGCGGCCATTCCCAGTCCGCAGGCGCTGGTTGCTTTCATGGTGGAGCCGATGTCTTGCATCTCGGTGTTCCAGTCGGCTGAAGTAAGCGCCGGTGAATCTCCGTTGAGCCGTTCCGTCATACGCTGAGTCCCGATCCGGCACGGGAAACATTTCCCGCAGCTTTCGTGGGCGAAGAATGACATCACATCATGAGTTGCTTTCACCATGTCGCGGGTGTCGTCGAATACGATGATCCCGCCGGCCCCGAGAAACGAGCCTTTGCTGCGAATCGACGGTTCATCCAAAGTGACATTGAGGTCATCCCCGGCGAGAAATCCCCCGGACAGTCCGGCCATAGTCACGGCTTGGACGGTGCGGCCTTCACCGGGACCGCCGGCCCATTCGTAAAGGAGAGTTGCAAGAGGCATTCCGATCGGAACTTCGTAGTTTCCCGGTCTTTGGATATCTCCTGAAAGGCTGACCAGTTTGGAACCGGCGTGTTCACCCATTCCAAGATCCCGATACCATTCCGCCCCTTTTTCCACGATGTGGGGGACTGAGGCAAGAGTTTCCACGTTGTTTACCACAGTTGGCTTATCATTAAAGCCGTGGGTCACCGGAAACGGCGGTTTGTTCCGGGGAAAGGGATGCTTTCCTTCAAGGCTGTTGAGGAGCGAGCCTTCCTCTCCACAAACATAAGCACCGGCTCCCCGTCTCACATAAAGGTGAAAGGCAAAGTCGGTTCCGAGGATATGTTCCCCAAGTAGTCCAGCCGCACGTGCGTCCTCGATCGCTTCTTCGAGAATCTTTTCTGTTTCAGGATATTCGTAGCGAAGATAGATAAAGCCCAG
>JARGOZ010000316.1 GCA_029213025.1 Verrucomicrobiales bacterium | reverse complement strand
CACAACCCGGCTGATATGTTTCAATCCGGGTGATTTAGTGCTGAACAGTTACAAATATTTAACCCTCTTTCTATCAACTAAACCTCAGGATAACCTTTCTTTGATTGGGTTCAACGTTTCGCTTAATATCATAGGCTGATTTTATTTTTTTAAGAAAGAGCTAAACCATCAAACCATCTGGAAGTAAACTACTTCCAAGTGCGGTAGCCTTTTAGGTGAAATTAAAAATTCTGTAAAACCAAAGGGATATCAATGCCATTGGGTATTGCCGATGTTTTTCCCGTTTAGGAGCTTCTTCGAAGGGGGTTAAGAGTTATTTTTTCCAACCTCTCGCCCGAATAACCTATTAAAATTATGAGCTTTACTACGGATACACGCCGACTCTATCGATACTATCGTTCTCTCAGTAGATCGAGAATGCTGAATCGAAAATTCTATCGAACGCAGGTCAATTCCTGCTACTTGCTCTCAAAGGTAAGCCCTTGCCTTCATTTCATCCTGATCGGTGAAAACCAGAATCTCAAGCCTAACCCAGCATTTTCCCCGCTTGATTACCTACTCCGAAATTTTGACGTTGCGACAAGTCGCCCCCCCCCCTGTTTCATTACATTCAATTTGACCAGGCTGAAAAAAGAAGCACGGAACCCGTTTCCTTTGAATCAGCAGCAGTATCAGTCATCACTTAACTTTGCAGTTCCTGTAAGCATCAGGCCAAAGCTCTGACGATGTTAGCTTGCCAACCGAGGGAATCGTGTGGAGGAAATATATCTGCCTTGGTGATACAGTCAAAGCGTTTGTGGAGAGTGCAGTCACATATTTTCGAAGAATTGACCAAGCAGTTACGTGAGATTTCGAAACGAAAAATCGTTCACACTTGGGATTTTAAAGTGACACTTGTCGCTTCGGGAGTGTACCCGATTAAAAATCTGAGAGAATGCGAAGCGATATGTGCTCCTCTGAATAAAATATTGCTTAACAGTTTCTTTTTGAGCGAAGGTCATTTAGGCCGTTATGAGCTTGGCAACGTGGCAGCCCGTGCGAGGGTTATCAAATCCAATCTGCTGAAACTGAAACAGTATGTCGACAGCGGGGCTCATTTACGGATGAAACCGCTGTTTTGCGATACCACTTCTTTTTCGTCAGCGCGCTTTAGAGCAAACGTTAAAACTGAAGGTGAGCAATTTTCTATCGTCCGGTAAATCAATTTTCCTTTGCCCTGTTCTTTTTCCAAATGCCTATAAAGTCCGGTTCTGGTCAAGTTGATTGCCTTCATCAGATCACGGCTGGCTTCTTCGGTGAAGCGACGAGTGAAATCTCCTGCAGCGGTTGGATCGGGAATCCGGTCCGCACCAAGAGCGTCGAGAAAGGATTCATCGTTTCGCTGTTGTTCAATATCCTCATGACACACACCGCCAAGCGCGGCGTTATAGGCGATATTCAGAACGTGATCGCTTTCATGGTATGGTTGATGACAATTGAAAAGTTTTACCTCTTCATTGAGATGATTGATCAAGCCGAGGCGTTGTACAATTAAATGGATGGCACCAATCCCGCCGAAGGAAGTAACGCGGTTACGCTCAGCTATCTCACAGTGTTTACGGTATCGATCTCCGGTTTGCCAGAGTCTGGAAATCCTTTCGGGCCGAGTCGGGTCTCGATCGATTGCTTGCGTTTCTTGAGAACTCTACTGTATTTTCTGTTCACCTGAAATTTCTCCCCGGGTTGAAGGTTTGGTGAGAGGTGGCTGGTCCAAACAGAGCCAATAATTAAGAAAAGTTAAAGAATTCTGGCAGTGTGAACAATACTAAAACAACCTGACCAGAAAAATGGCTAAAAGAAATCAAAGACGGACCTTAACCTCGGAATTCGAATTTCGAGATCACGCTGCCGCTTTCCTGCAGTGGGCGGGACGATTTTTCTGGCTCGAGCATCTCCCTTCCAAAAATTTGTTAGAGCAAACCTGACCGACGCGGATTTCGACAGTGGCGAGATCGCGACCGGCGCCCACAAGAATTTGGCACATATCTTCGAACGAATGTTTGGCGGACCTTTCGAAAACGAGGGACTGAGTTTCGCGTCAGACGTGGAAGGTCCCGCAATCAATACTTACCAGTCGGAAGGCGAGGAATATCGGACTAGACTATTCTGGAAGGTTCCCACATTTTATTGATGAGATGATGAGAAATCAAGGCATCACTAAGTTGCGGAGTAGATTAATCCGCCCTCATGAGGCACTCCGAAACGAAATTTCAGATGCAATCTGAGATAATCAAGCAAACATAGACAGCCCCCTAGTACGGCCTCAAAAAACAAGCCGCCGGTTTTACCAGAGGCATTTGACTGTAGCTTTCAAAAGCACAAATTTCTAATATTATTCCGATGTTATTTGGCCATGGAACGCGAATTGATAAAAATCTGGTCGGCAGGCTGCCGTAAAATTAAACTGGGTCGACTCAAGCGAAAGAATGATCTCCAACTCGTCAGTGAAAGCGGGTTTTTCGATGCGCAACATTACCTCTCTCAAAACCCCGATATAGCTAAAGAAGGATCCGATCCCTTACTACATTTCATGGAGGTCGGATGGATGGAGTTACGGAATCCCGGCCCGCAATTCCATACATCACATTATCTCGCGACGTACCCCGACGTCCGCGAAGCCAATGTCAATCCACTTGTACATTATGTTAAGCACGGGAGGAAGGAAGGACGCATCCCTTCACCTAAACTCAACCCATCAAAGTATCCAAGGAAAAATCTCGACACGGTGAAAGCAAACTATAAGTCCAAAAAGATAACTCGATACATTTCGTGGTTGAGAGGAAAACTGGATCAAAAGCCCCTTGACCAAGACCTCTATGAACTACTATCTCCTCATTTCGACGAGTTTTATTACCAGGCACAGAGAAGAGACTTAAAGAATAAAGACAAACGGCTCCTTATAGAGGATTACATTCAAACGGGGTATAAAAAAGGCTTAGACCCATCCAGAGATTTTTCCACATCATACTATCTAAAACAGAACAATGATGTTGCCATCAACAACATAAACCCATTCGTTCATTATGTAAAACTTGGCTTCAGTGAGGGACGAAAGCCGCGCAATACCCATCCCGTCAATATATACAGCAATTCACCCCCTCCTACAAATGATTTCAAAATCGCAGTATGTGCGCACATTTACTATATAGACCTATTAGATGATGTTTTTGAGGCGACCCAAAACATTATTAATGCATCAGGAAATGCAACTTGTTACATTTCTACTACCACGGAACACTACCACATTGTAGATGAAGCCCTTGATGATAAAGGTTGGGATTATAAAATAATTACTCCACGAAACATCGGCTACGACATTTACCCATTTCTCAAAGCCGCCGAACACGCCTTTGAGGATGGCTGTGACCTCGTCTGCAAACTGCATACCAAAAAGGGTTCGGCCAATCTTGAAAATATTGTAGAAAACATCGATGCCGTGTGGGCAAACATGCTAATCGACCCCATAGCCGGATCAGTTGAAACGGTTTTAAATGTACTAGCGGCTTTCTCTGAAAATAGAGATATAGATATGGTAGGGGCTGCGCAAGTCTATAAATCAGTCAAGCATCTCATTTATGACAATGGTTCGGAAATGCATAAACTGCTGAAGCAATTGGAGCCTGCCATGGATTTCAGGACGGATGCAGGCTTCTTTGCTGGCTCAATGTTCTGGGCTCGCTCATCCTTGATCGCAAAACTGTATCCGCTTATAACCGAACTAGAGAAAACTGCGAGTGAAGAGGGACAAAAAACAGGTTCTTACGCCTCTGTCTGGCACGCCATTGAACGCCTATTTGGAATCCTCCCCAATATCGAAAGCAAACACACCGGCCTTAGTTACGCTAGTGATTTTAGTGCGAAGCACTACTATATTGAGGTCCCGCAGGGCACTTCAACATCTTCCGCAGATAGAGCAACGTATATTGGGGTAGGCATGACCCTGCAGAGCGAGCACGATTTACACGCCAATATGGAGGTGCTGGGGGATCAGTTAAACATTGATCCGTATCAGCTAAGCCTTCCAGTGAAACTCTCTAAGAGAAATGCTTTGGCACATTATCTTCGGTATGGAATTTTTCAGAAAACAATATTCCCCGGCGGGTTTGATCACCATGCTTACTGGGCGGAGAATCCCGATGCATTGATACAAAGAAAGAATCCATTTATACACAGCATAGCCCACCCGGAGAACAACACTCTCCCTGCGCCAGTTAATTATCTGGAGATTTATAATATTATAAGAAAAAGCAATCTTTTTGATGAGGCTTATTATCGCACTGTCAACTATGCTTTACCGAGAAGATCGGATGCCTTATG
>JARGOZ010000055.1 GCA_029213025.1 Verrucomicrobiales bacterium | reverse complement strand
AAGTCAATTCCATGATCGAGGGCTTGTTCCGGCCAGGGGGCGGGTCCACGATTTGGGTATGAGATTTTTCGGGATCTTTTCGCTGTTGATTGGTTTTTGCTTTCATGTCGGGGCTCAGGAGCCGTGGCCGGATTTACAACCGTGGGATTCGAATGAACCTCTCACCGGGACGGAACGGCTCACCTTCGAAGGGGATTTGTCGCTGAAGCTTGTCGAAATGAATGATGCGTTTTTGGACCGGCAAATTGAAAAAGCGGTGCAGCGCCGTCCGGATTATTGGAAAGATGAAAACGCTGTCGCCGCCAACCGGGAGCGGTTCCGCAAAGTCCTCGGCCTCGACCGTGATGAAAGGGCTGAAAAAGAAGTATATATTTCGTCATCAAACCGGGCGAAGTGGCGGGCCTTCGACGATGTCCACGGATACGGAGTGCTTCTTGAGCCGGAGGGCAAGGCTGTAGCGGACGTGATATATATTCCGGATGCCGACCGAGAAGTTGGCGGCGAAGCGAAAGCATTGGCGCAGGCCGGTTGCCGGGTGCTGGTGGTGGATATTGTTCCCCGGGCGAATCATCCCAAAGACCCGATGTCGACCAGGGAATGGCTGCAGCGACCGGCTTTTGTTCTGGGGCGGACTCTGCCCGGCTACGAAATACAAAAAATTCTCGCTGCGGCAGACTGGATCGGGGAAGCGGACCGGCCTCTGGGCATCCTCGGAAAAGGGGAGGGCGGGCTTCTGGCTTTTTATGCCGGAGCGCTGGATGAACGATTTGATTCTGTCGCTGTGGCCGGATACTTCGGACCCCATGATTTACTCTGGAAGGAACCGGCTGATCGCAATCTTTTCGGGTTGATCAACCGTTTCGGTGATGCGGAGATCGCCCGGATGATTCTGCCCCGCCAGCTGTTCGTGACTCATCATGGCAGTTCGGATTATGTATATAGAGGTCTTGATCTACTGCAGACGAGGCCGAAGCTACCCGGTAAGCCCGGGGTGATTGAACCGTTTTCATTTGCGCAGGTGGCAGAGGAATGGGCGAAAATTCCTTCGCTATATCAAAAGGGTGGATTGTGTACGGATTCGGAACAAGAATGGTTTTCCGGGTTCGGCAAAAGTCTCGGCGTAGAGGTGGAGTTACCCGTTCAATCGGGGTTCACGCTCGAAAGTAATTCCCGTCAGGTAGAGGAGATTGAAAAGCACAACCAATGGACAATGCACCATGCTGCAGCCGACCGGAAGGAATATTGGAAGGACCTGGATACCCGGTCTCTGGCGGGGTTTCAAAAGACGGTGGAACCCTACCGGGAAAAATTTCGCACGGATGTGATAGGTGATTTTGAAGAACCGAGGCTGCCGTTTCGTGCCCGCACCCGGCCCTACCAGGAAGGCCCGAAAACGAAGAGTTATGAGGTGGTGCTTGACGTGATGGAGGGAGTTATGGCCTACGGAATACTAACGCTGCCCAAAGATCTGATCAACGGGGAAAAGCGGCCTGTCGTCGTATGCCAACACGGGCTGGAGGGAACGCCTCAGGATGTGATCGGGGAAAATAAATACAAGGCATACAAAGCTTTTGCAACGCGGCTTGCGGAAGAGGGCTATATTACTTTCGCTCCGCAGAACGGGTACAAATATTTTGATCTGTTTCGCATGCAGCAGTTCAAAGCGCAATCGATAGGCAAAACTCTATTTTCGATTATCGTTCCCCAACATCAGCAAATCACCGATTGGCTGGCGACTCAGCCTTTTGTAGACCCCGGCAAAATTGCTTTCTACGGATTGAGCTATGGCGGTAAGTCTGCGATGCGAATTCCTCCGCTGGTGGACCGCTATTGTCTTTCAATATGTTCAGCGGACTTCAACGACTGGGTATGGAAGAACGCAGCAACCGATTCCGAATCGCTTCGCTACAGTTATGCGAACAAAGGTGAATACGAAATCTTTGAATGGAATTTGGGTGGAACATGTAACTATGCAGAAATGGCTGCGCTGATCGCTCCCCGCCCCTTTATGGTAGAGCGGGGGCATTTTGACGGCGTGGCTCCGGACCATCGGGTGGCGCTGGAGTTTGCCAAAGTGCGCCATCTCTATCAGGCAAAGCTCGGGATTGGCGATCGCTGCGAAATAGAATGGTTTGTCGGCCCGCACTCAATCAACGCGGAAGGAACTTTCCGGTTTCTTAACAAGCACCTGAGTGCAAAATAGGTGGATGAAAGCCGAATCGACGTTCTCTCTAAAGGACGAACTCTTTAATTCTGAAAAAGTAGAGTATCTCGCCGGTCTTATTTCAGATGCACATCCGAAATTTCCTGTCGCTACTTTTCGCCGGGAAGTGATTGAAAAGTTTCCGGAACTGGAATTAAAAGAGCGAATCGTGCATATCACGCGGTGTCTCGAAAATCATCTTCCGGATTCCTTTTCTCAATCGTGCCGCATTTTACTGAAGTCACTGCCTCCCGAGCTGGATCCGAATTTATCAGACAATGATTTCGGGGATTTTATTTTCGCTCCGGTTTCCCACTTTATCGTATTAAACGGATGTACTAAAAAGCAGCTGGATCGATCCCTGGCCGCGCTCCGGGAAATCACTAAACGGTTTTCTGCGGAGGATGCGATTCGGTATTTTATCAACCAGTTCCCGGGGGAAACGTTTGCGTTTCTGGAGGATTGTTCGCTGGACAGGAACTACCATGTTCGCCGGCTCGCCAGCGAGGGGACCAGGCCGAAGCTGCCTTGGTCACAAAAGCTAACGACCCCGTATGAAAAAGCTGTTCCGATTTTGGAAGAGCTGCACAAGGATCCGACCCGCTATGTAACCAGGTCGGTGGCGAATCATTTGAATGATATCAGTAAGCTGGATCCCGAGGCTGTGATTTCTCTATTAAAAAAGTGGCGGAAGCAGAAGCAACAGTCAGGAAAAGAGTTGGAATATATCACCCGCCACGCGCTGAGAACTCTGGTAAAATCGGCTCACCCGGGAGCTCTCTCGCTACTCGGGTTCCCACCGAATCCGGACGTTTCGGTAGAGCGTTTTTTTATAGAGAACAAACGGGTGAAGATTGGCGGGGCAGCCGACTTTCAACTTCATCTGGAGTCCCGCAAAAAGCAGAATCTCCTCATCGATTACTATATGGAATTTCCCGGAGGCAGGGGGAGGATTTTTAAGTGGAAACAATACAAGGCCGGAAGCGGCGAATCGGTGGAACTAAACAAACGTCATCCCATGAAGTTGATGACAACCCGGGCGCTGGTCCCCGGTGCATACAGGGTGACCCTGCAAATCAACGGCAAACGACTCGATACATTGAGTTTTGATTTGTGTGAGCCGTGACCGCTACTTGCCGACGGGAGTCAATTTTTTCGGTAACAGGACCTTTTTGTTTTCCCAGGGCTGGTTCCGGTCGAACAGGGTGGCATAGTCTTTGTAGGCTTTTCGTTGGGCCGATTCACCAATGTGGGTGATGTAGCTGTCGTAGTATTGCCTCATCTCTTTGAGGGCGGGACTGTTTCCGTCGGCAGCGAGATTTTTGAGTTCCAGTCGATCATTTTCGAGGTCGTACAGTTCCTCTGCCGGGTCCATCTTATCGTTATCGTAATACCAGTAGATGTATTTGTAGCGGTCACTCAACGCTCCAAAAGACTGAGCGGGTTGCGGGCCCCAGCAGTTCATAATAGCGAGATGTTTGTGTATTTCGGTAGTTTCGTCTTTGAGCAGTGGCAGCAGGCTTTTGCCATCGACGTTTTCCGGAATTGGCACAGACGCCAGCTCGAGAATGGTTGGTGCTACGTCGATATTTCCGGAAAGGGAAGCGGTTCGTTTGCCGTGACTTTCCGGTTCCCGGGGATCGTGAATGATCATCGGTGCGCGGGTTGATTCTTCGTAGGGCAGAACCTTCGAGCCATAACCGTGGGCGCCGTTGAAATAGCCGTTGTCGGAAGTATAGATAACAACAGTATTGTCGGCGATTCCAGCTTGCTCAACGGCGGAGCGTATCATTCCCACGGCCTGATCGATGGCGTAGACCAACTGGTGATACTTTGCCAGAGCTTCATTAAAATTGTCACGGTAGCCCCAGCTGTCGAAGCGGGGATACTGTCTGCCCTGGCGGCTTTGCTCAGAAAAGTGCAGGCCGTTTTCTCTACCGAAGTTTGCCGGTTTCCGGAATGTGGTATCAGTATAAACATCATCGAATTTGGGATCCGGGGATACCGGGCGGTGAGGTGCTTTAAAGCTGATGGAAAGGCAGAACGGGGATTTCTTTTCGTTGGCCCAGTTTATGAAGTCCGATCCGAAAGCCCCGTAGGATAAAGTGGAGTGGGGGTATCGGGCCGCGTATTTAGCCATCGACTTATTCTTTCTGGTTTCGTAGTGGGTTTGTCCCGGGCCGGCTCCCCACCAGTCGAAATCATCTTCAGGAAGTCCAACACCTTCCACCTCGACTCCGATTTTCCCGGCGATAGCGGTGACATAGCCGGATTTTCTCAATAGAACAGGGTAGGATTTAGCAAAGATCTCAGGCGTCAAATCGCCCTTGCCGAAGTTGCAGCCCGTCTTGTATTCGTACATGCCGGTGAGGACGTTGGCGCGGCTCGCCATGCAAATTGCGGTGGTATTGTAGTAGTGGTCGAAGGTGAGGCCTTCCTTCGACAGTTTGTCGATGTGTGGGGTCTTTACGTCCTGATTGCCATAGCAACCGAGGGAGTCAAAAGTCTGATCATCGGCAAACAGGAAAATGATGTTGGGTCGCTCCGCTGCACTACACAGTGAGAAGCCGACGATGAACAGCAAAGAGAGGAACCGGAACATGCCGGGGAGCCTACTTCGCACGGGCCCGCGAGCCAATTGATTAATTGCGTGACTTTCTCCGAAATTCTCTGAAGGGCTGATTACTTTTCGGGGGGCTTGCCACCGGGGTCGCCACGGGAACTGCCTGAGTGCTGCGGGCAGCTACCGGCAGTGCAAATGGAGCATTTTCCGGTTCGGTTCCGGGGCGGTAGGTTGGACAGGCGCAGGGGTTCCACGGGCAAAGCACAGGGTTTGAACCGAGGGCGAATTGGAGTCGCACCAAACCGTGGGCCTGTTCTTTTAGGGCTTCGGTTAAAGTTTCGGAGGTTCTCGACTGCTGTTGTTGCAGGAGGATGACATCGTTAAAGTTCACCAGCCCCTGCTGCCAGGCATCGCGGGTCTTTTTCTCCCTTTGCCTTAGCAGGGGAATCACCCTGCCTTCCAGAGTTTCGATTGTTTCGCCGGAGCGACAAAGAGCTTCGATCGATGTGGCGACTTCCCCCCTGGCGGCGGCTTTGACAGCGGTCAGTTCGTGGGCAGCCTGTTGCTTTTGCGCGGCGGCTTCGGCGATAATTCCTGCGCCTTTTTTCCGGACCGGCAGGGGGATCTTTACGCCCAGGTTCAGAAAACGTTCGCGTTCCACTCCGACCGGTTCATCTACAGAACGACCGGATTCATATCCCGCTTCGATTTCCCAGTCTTCGACGGATTCAGCCCGTGCGAGTGATTCCCGAACACAGGCTCTTTCGAGTCGAACTTCAGCCGCAATGATGTCAGCCCGGTCGAGTTTTTCCGGAACTGACATCGTCACGGACTTTCTCAATTTACGGGTCGCAACAGCCAGTGAATCCGACAGTGTCAGGTGATCGGTAGTACACATCCCCAATAGCGGCTTCAGAGCTGCGATGGCTTCGCGGTAATCGCACTCGGCGAGTGTTCGCGATTGCGCAGCAAGCAGGCTCTCCGTTTTCGCCGCGTCGACATCCAACTCCGAGCCCAGTGCTTTTTCGAGCTGAGAGGTAGCCAGCCGGATGTATTCATTAACATCGTTCTCCAGTCGGCGGAGCGCGTCAGCCTGGGCTTTTGCACCTACGGCATCGATATACAAATCGAGCACGTTTCTAATAAATTCCCGTTCCACTTCGCGGATTTCCGCGCAGGCCAGTTTGATGTCGACTACGCCGAGATCTCTTTGCAGGAGGAGCTTTGCTGTAATCGGGAATTTCTGGCTGTAACCCATAAAAATCGCACCCTCCCGTTCGGGGCCGTCGGCAGTTTGAGAGGTCAGGGAAAACTCGAAAACCGGGTTCTCCAGCTTTCCTGCGTCGATCAATCTCGCCTGGGCGATTGCGACCTGGCTTCGTGCCGCTTTTAAGCGCGGATTACACTGCAGAGCCGTTTTTACCGCATCATCGATAGAAATTTGCCCCGAAAGATTTCCCGCCGCTCCCAGCAGGGAAAATAAAATCATTATCGAAAGTCGTGTCATCCTTGCCAATTGGAATGCAAATCTGAAAATTTCAGCGATTCCGATTCACAAAGGCCGGAATCAATCACCGTTTCCTACAACGTCTTCGATGTATTAAAAGTCAAGATGTATTTATTTTTAAGAGAACTTGATTATCTGAAAACTTTCAGGTATTTTTTATAAAAAATCTCTGCATGGAATTAGTATTTCTGGTTTTACCTTCAGTTTTAATAATGTTTACAATTCTTGCTGCGAAAGCTGCAAAAAGAAGTTCGATTCGTGCAAAAAGAAATTACGATCTTTTTGGTGAAGCAAGATCGAGGCGGAAGGCTCACCACCGCCCGGTCAGCCCGGCGAAGTCATCGGTGAGTGAATCGTTGGAGGGAGAACATTTCTTCGAAACGCGGGACAAGTAAGACCGGCATTATGGCGATTCAACAGGGTACAGTTTGAAATCGTACCCTGTTGAATCGGTCATTTATTGACTGGCTGACTGTTCGGGAAGCGGATCGGTTCTTCTGACACTCTGATCGATTTCGATTTGATCATTCCTCATTATCCCGGGGCGATTCTCCTGATCCAGATTATGGAGAAATAACGCCGAGCTCGCCATCGGGGCGATGAAGATAAACAACGGCACGGCAATATAGGCCGCCAGCAGGATGAGGACTCCGCGGGTGGTGCCGCCTTCCCCGATAGTTATGATGGCCAGAATCGTAACGATGGCGATGGTGGCCAGCCCGATTATCCAAGACAGAAATCCCACGAATGGGATAACGGCAATAATACAGGTAGTGATCAAAAGGAACCACGACCAGAAGACTGCGCTTCCACCGGGTTTTCTCTGTCTGGTTTCGTTCATCGACTGTATTCTATTTTTATCGGTTACTGTCTGCTTTTACAACCGGGGGAGTAGTTTGTAGCGCTACCCGCTTAAAGATGCCGCTTGAATCGTGGATTCTACGGGCGAAGATTCGACGCCATGATCAAATTTCTTCACACTCGCATCAGGGTTTCCGATCTGGACGAAACCATCAAGTTTTATGAAACACTCGGGTTCAAGCTGACCCGGCGCACGGACAAGTCCCCGGCGGGTAATCAACTGGCTTTTTTGGAGCTGGACGGCAACGATCATTTTCTCGAACTTTGTTATTCTCCGGATTTTTCTGTCGATTTTCCTGAGGATTTGATGCACACAGCCGTTGGAGTTGAAGACATCATGGCATATTGCGATGAAGTGGAGAAAGCCGGTATTGAAATTTGGCCTGAAGATTGGCGCGAAGCCTTTCCTTCGGGAGATAAAATCAAGATGGCCTTTGTCACCGATCCCGATGGTTATGAGGTTGAGATTCTGGAGAGGTAAGCCGCTGAATACGTGAGTGAACTGCGGGTTGCAAATCGTCTCGAGTCCTATATTTTGTCCGAACTTTTTAACTGTCTTTAATTCTGTAATTTTGATGTGGCGTCACCTCGCAATTTTGCCTGGAATCACCCTTTTAGCGGGTGTTCTTATCGGTCTGCCCGGCTGTCAGACAAATCAGAGAAGTCAGAACTGGGAGGCCTCGCTCGGGGTGATTCCCGATTCTCCTCTGAATCCTCAGAAATTGCACAAGGAGCTGAACATCAAGGTGGATATGATCGCACCGAATCGCTACGGGCGAAAAGGTCGGCGGCCGATGAAGCCGCAATATATCACGATCCACAGCACGCAGAATTATACGGGTGATGCCTTTGATCACGCCCGGGCTTTGAAAAAGGGCGCTCTTCGCGGCGGCGTGATCGGTTATTTGTGCTGGCATTTCACGGTACAGGACGATGCGGTGATCCAGCATATCCCGACTTGCGAGAGAGGGGAGCACGCTGATTTCAACGGACCGGGGAACCGGTATTCGATCGGAATCGAAATGTGCGAACACGAAGGCAACAATATTCTTGAGACGATAGATCGTACGGCGAAGTTGACCGCTTCATTGATGCATCATCACGATATTCCGATTTCCAATGTGGTGCCGCATTATCACTGGCCCCGGCGTGGATACGAGCCGCCGAACAAGAACTGTCCTCACTTTCTACTGGAAGACGGTCGTCCCAAGGATACCTGGCAATGGTTTATCGGGCGGGTGCATCGTCATTACCAGAGGATTCAAAAATACAAAAGGCACGCTCACACCGTTTTTCCCGGAATTCGTGACAAAAAACAGGACGATGTGGTGGAGATTCGCCGCCAACGGTTCCGTTCCGGCTTGAATATTGGGTAAACTTTTAGCATACTGTTTTCCCGATGAATTTTTTTTCCATGAAGTTGGCTCTGCTTTTTTCCCTGCTCCTTATTGGTTTTTCGGTTGAATCGAACGGTCAGGGGCTGAATCCAAACGATGAATATATTATCATTTCGGGCGGGCCGGCTTTGATCAAATGGGAAAGTTTTCGCCGCGATGAGCATCGGCACGACAAGTGGTGGGGAAATTTTATTCGCACCGCCCGAATTCGGATTCAGCAGCTGCAGAAAGCATCCAATAACACCGTGAATATTACCTGGCTGGTCTACAAAGAAGGCTACGAAGGGCGGGAAGATGAAGACGGGGCACCTTTGATTTCCAACATCGAAAGCGTGCGCGACAAATACAAAGTGAATCTGGTGTGGTACAACTCGGCACAGGACATTTTCGATTATATCAACCGCGGGAAAAACCGCCGGGTGACCAAGGTGTCGGGTTTTGAGTACTTTGGACACTCCAACAAGTATTGTTTCCTGCTGGATTACAGCAATTACTCGCTGGGCACTTCAAAAGTATTTATTCACCAGAGAGATTTGCGGCAGATCGACAAAGGGGTATTTGCGAAAAAGGCGTATTGCAAGAGCTGGGGCTGTCACAGTGGGGAAAGTTTCGCCAAAGAATTTCGCAGGGCGACCGGAAAGAAAATGATCGGTGCCGTGGGGAAAACTGATTATGCCGATACGTGGAAGATGATTTTGCCCACCGTATCGCCGGGCGGACGCTGGACTCAGTAACCGCCATTCACCCAGCGCAGTCCGAAAGAAATCAACAGCGGCGAGGTCGCCACGCTGACAATTGCCGTGGCGAGAACCACTTGAATCGCGACAGAGGGGCTGCCGCCATACATCCTCGCCAGCATGATCGGGAAAACGGCTGACGGCATCGCAGCCTGTATCACAAGCAGGGTCTTGAGATCTGCCGGCATGGGGAGAAATTTCGCGAGAATAAGGATGATCGCGGAAAGCAGGACCATCCTAACTACGACACTGGAGAAGGATACCCGCCAGGCATCGGAAAATACGTCCCGCTTCAAAAAGCCGCCCATCGTCGCTCCTATCATAAAAATCGACACGGGGATGGCGCACTGGCCGAGCATCTTCATGGCGGTGGTAATAACGGCGGGAATGTAGTTGTAGAGCCCGGTGTAGTTGATGATCAGGGCGGCAAAGACAGCTACGAAAGGGCCGTTCAGGATTGACCGCCAACCGGATTTGCGAGTCAAAATCAGAAGGCCGACACTCCACATTGCTATTTCCACTCCTATTCCGTGGACAAAAACGAGCCCCATTGGCCCGCTGTCATCGGAAAACAATTCGGCGATAATCGGGATTGGCAAATATCCGTAGTTCTGGATCCCGGCGCAGATCGTAAAAGTGCGCAAACCGTCACCTTTTTTCAATCGAACCATCCAACCGACGGTGAGGGCGACGGCGAAACCGATCAAAACAAGGAAAAATCCGGTTCCCACCGTCCACACGGCGGATGAAATTTTTTCGAGGGCCGGGTTGCCCGGGATCACCGTCAGGATCAGACAGGGGAGGAACATGTTGAGGACGAGTCGCATCGTCCCTATTTCCAGTTCTTCTCCAAGCCATCCACGGCGTTGCATCGCGCATCCGAGTCCCATCACCAGAAAGACGGGAGCTGTTGCGGAAAGGATCGTTACAAACGAAGGCATGTCCGGGACTTTCCCCTACAGGCCGGTCTACACAAGGCCAAATCACGAATCAACCCGTGCCATTTTTGTCCAGCCCCGTCATGGGCACAAATCGAACCGGGAGAATGGCTTTTTGATGGAGGATTCCGTCCTTTTTCGAAAGCAAACAGAGTTGCTGAGCGTTGTCCTGTTTGCCTACAGGAATGATCATCCGGCCGCCTTCTTTGAGTTGATTGACGAGGTGATCCGGAATCTTCGTGGGGGCGCAAGTTACGATAATCGCATCAAAAGGCGCTTTTTCCGGCCAGCCGGGGTGTCCGTCCCCGGTTTTGATGAAGATATTTTCGAATCCGTTTTGCCGGAGAGTGAGTGCCGCTGTTTCGGCGAGTTGCGGAATGATTTCGATCGTGTAGACCTCGCTTACGAGCAGGGCAAGGACTGCTGCCTGATAACCCGAGCCGGTGCCGATTTCGAGAACTCTGTCCTCCGGTTTCAGCCGGAGATGTTCGGTCATGTAGCCCACGATAAAAGGCTGCGAGATGGTTTGGTCAAAACCGATGGGTAACGGGTGGTTTTCGTAGGCCGCCGGTTGATCTGGCTGGAGAACAAATTTATGCCGGGGAACTGACTTCAGTGCCTGGATGACATTTTCATCTTTGATCGCCGAATTTCCCCGGGTAAGCTCTTCAATGAGAGCCTCATGTTCGTTTTGAAACGGGAAGTCGTCTGGATTTACGGGAGTTTCATTCATGCCGGGAAATGAATGTAGCATAAAACAAGGCGCACCCGGAGGCACGCCTTGTCTTTCGCTTTATCTCCCGCAGGGGCCGGGTGATACTGCCGTATCATAATTGCGCTTTTGCTCCCCCTTCGACTCAATTATGGACGGCAGATCTTTTCTGACACGATAACCTGCAACAACGCGGGTGATTTCACGAAAGTTCACAATGAATACCGGCGACCGAGTCATTATTTTCATTTACCTAACAACGCAAACTCGTGGTAGTGAACTCGGGGTGATACCTCGAACTTGACCTTTGTTCCGCATATTTTGTCTTCATCCGGTATGCTCAACAGCTCCGCCAAAGAACTGCCAGGATTTAAATCCCCGATGGATATGGTAAATGGTGTGAAATCCGAGTGCTTTGACGCTGTCGATCACCAGGCGACTTGCATAGCCGCCTTCGCAGTAGATCAGGATGGGCGTATTCCTGTCCAGTTTCTCCAGCTCATCGGCATTGAGCTGTTTATCGTGATAGGTGGCGTTGATGGCTCCGGGAATATGTCCGTCCCGAAATTCCTCTTCCGAGCGGACATCCACCGGCACGATATTATTGACATGATCAAAGGCATAAAGTGCGGTTCTGGCATGAAGGTTCCGGAAAACTCCTGTCCGGTCTTTCTGAAAAATCCTTTTATCGATGCGCCGCTCGTAAAAGTGCCAGATTACAGTCGCCAACACGATGGCAAAAAGTCCGTAGAGGACGAGTTGGCTGTTCACCAGAGCTTCTATCATGGTTATTGATAAAGCGCGGCAGAGAAGTTGTCTGTGCTCCTCTTGGCAACGTGGAAGCGGATTTTGTGTTTTGGACCAATAAATTTCAACAATTCGAAAAAACACTCTTTCGGTTCACAAATGCCACCCGATAATAGGGTCTTTTCCCATGCTGAACGATCCCAACAAAGAATCTGAAAACGATCCGATCGAAGTGCGCTGCTACTTCGTGAGGCAGCGAAATGCCCTGCTTGTCCGGTCTGATTTCGGGACGATATACCGGGATTATTATCTGCATCTCATGCAGCACGAGATCAAATACGGGGAAAAGTTGGACGCGGTGTTAAAAGACGCGCTTGCCGGGCTCACCCTCCACCTCGCATCGCGTCCGCGGATTGAATCCCACGCGTGGACGATGAGTTGGCAGGACCCTCGCTACAACCTGTTTGTGACCGGCTCCAACCAGCTGGGCAACATAACCGGTCGCATTTTTACCGAGGACGTTAAGAAACGGGATTCGAATCTGTTTTTCTCTCAGGTATCAGCCGAAGGCGAACCCGGGCGCCAGAGTACCATCGAAATTCAGACAGATAATTTCTTTTCGATCGTAGAGGAATATTACGACCAAAGCGAACAGCGCCCGGCGAGGTTGTTTCGCTACGATGAAGAGGATTTTGTCATGGTGACCGCCCAGCCTGACTGCGATTTGGAATGGTTTCACGGCTTATCTGATGAGTCGATCCGCGAACTGGATAAGACAGAGGAAATGAGTCTGCTTGAGACCCGGTTCTATGTTTTTGATTGCGGTTGCAGTTTGTTCAAGCTGCTGCCGGTCATCGGTGGATTGTCCGAAGAGGCGCGAAATGATCTGTTCGGGCCGGAAGGCGAGCCTGCGCTGATAACCTGTCCGCGTTGCGGAGCCCGCTATGTGATGACCCGGGAAATGCTGAATCTGTACCTCGAAAAACCGCAGTAATGAAATCGAAACCAAGCGCCGCCGAGATCAAAAAAGAACGCGAGCAGGCCTGGATCGGCGATTGTATTCTGGAACTTTTCGCCCGGACCTGGATTCTCGAAAATCACGGGAAAATTTCCGGGGAAATGGCGATGCGAATGACTAATAACCAGTTCCTCGCCAATTCCGGGAATCCCACTTCTATCGAAGCGAAGATCGGCGTCATCTACCGGACCGAAGGGATGGAGGCGGCTTTCTCGTGGATCGAACAGGAATTGTTACCACTGTTTCTGAAGCAGGAGAAAAACCGCAAGTAGCGCAGTGGCTATTTAATAGAAAACTCCACCCGCCGGTTTGGCAGTGTCGACGCGGGCGATTTGCTGCCGACTCCCGTGGCACTGACGATGACTTCGCGGGGGACGCCGTTATTCCGCAGCCAGGAGGCGAGGTATCCGGCCCGGTTTTGAGAGACATCGAGATTGGTCTGCTCGAATTTGAATTCGTCA
The DNA here is from genome assembly GCA_029213025.1 of Verrucomicrobiales bacterium. Lineage (GTDB taxonomy): Bacteria > Verrucomicrobiota > Verrucomicrobiia > Verrucomicrobiales > DEV007 > Arctic95D-9. The sequence continues at coordinate 25,335 of JARGOZ010000055.1, read as the reverse complement.
GCGTAGCCGGTGATTGTGATCCGGATGGCCGGATTTTTCTTCACTAAAGCGAGCACTTCCCGGAGTACCCGGTCACGCTCCGGGTAATTCACTGCCGACTTCGGGGGGAAAATAATCGGCGCGATCCCCGCAGTCGCTTTGGCGGTAGGTTTCAAACTGGTCTCGATCACCACATCCGGCAGTTCGAACGGCAGTTCCGATGGCGGGTTTCCGGGTTGATTCAAGACAGCGAGTTTCTTTTCCGCGGCTTCGAGTTTTTCCCGGAGAATCAAAGTATGTGATGCGATTTTGCGGAGTTTAAGGTTGGTCTCCGCGAGCTGGGAGCGGTACTCTTCGACCTCCCGCCGGGCCCGGATAATGTTCTTTTCCGTCCCTTGAGCCGGGAGAATCCGCAAAGGGGGCAGACTCCCCAGGTCGCTCTGCGCGTGAATTGCGGGGATGAAGCTGAGAATAAACAGAAAACCGAAAATACTACCTTTCATCGGTTTCGGCAGGCTCTTTCAGGGCGTCGGCTTCTTTGGCGAGTTCGCCCAGTCGTCTGTTCATCAGGGGAAACCGGGTCCAGCCGCTCGCATCGAAATGCCACCACTCGGTTTTCATAATCTGGAAGCCGTGTTTGGTCATCGCGGTCTGGAGACGCCTTTTGTTCGCGAGCACTTCTTTTGGAAGGTTGCTGTAGTAGGCGTGCGCCCGGAGACTGAAAACATCGTAGTCCGTCGGCATTTTGACTTCCTGCTTTGTTTCGAAATCAATTAAAGTCAGGTCGACTGCGGCTCCCCGGTTGTGTCGCGAACCTCTTCTGGGATTGGCGACGTAATTCGAGTTCGGCTTGATCGCCCACATTTTATACTGAACCGAGCGGGGCCGGTAGCCGTCCCAGATTTTCAGTCCATAGCCTTCCTTTTCGAGATCCTTTTGCACTTTGTCGAGGCGTTCAGCCACGCTGCGGCGCAGGAAACAGCGCTCAACCGGATACAAAACCTGGTCGCAGAAATTGTCCTCTGTCGCGTAGGGCAGGGAAATGACGATGTTGGGATTCAGCGAAGTCACTTCCACAAAATCATCCGCCCGGTGAGCGGCGTAAGCGGTGATAACCAGCGAGGAAAGCAATCCTGTTCCAAGCAGTCCGGGAACCCATCGCTGTAGCTTGTTTCTCATACACTACACAATTGCTCCTGATGACAGCTTTGGCCAGGGAATCGTACCCTGTTGAATCGGGGACTGTACCCTGTTGAATGCGGTTTATGCAGCAATTTTGCCGTCGGTGAGGAGCACCTGACGATCACCCGTTTTGGCGAGTTCATTATCGTGCGTAACGACGAGAAGGGTGCCTCCTTTTTCGTCGATCATTTCGGTAAGGAGCCCCATTACGGCTCGACCGGTTTTCGAATCGAGGTTGCCGGTCGGTTCATCGGCAAAGAGAATTTCGGGATTATTGATCATTGCCCGGGCTATGGCGACACGCTGCTGTTCGCCGCCGGAAAGCTCGGTTGGCAAATGCCCGGCCCGATGGCTCAAGCCGACCCGCTCCAGCAGTTCGAAGGCTTTTTTCCGGGCGTTTTTGCCGCTGATTAATGAAGGCAGCATCACGTTTTCCTCGGCGGTCAGCTCAGGCAGCAGGAAAAAGTTCTGAAAGACGTAGCCGAGTTTCGCATTGCGGAGATTGGCCTGTTTCGTCTTTTTCATTTGATAAAGAGAAACACCGTCGATGCGCACTTCCCCTGCGTTGGGACATTCCAGCCCGGCTAGGGTGTAGAGCAGAGAGGTTTTGCCGGCACCGGAAGGGCCGACAAGAAAGAGTTTTTCTCCCCGCTGAACTTTCAGCGTTACTCCCTTGAGAACCTGGATCTCCCGGTCTCCGATGACGAAGGTGCGAACAACGTCTACGGCTTCAATGGCTGGTGATTTAGAATCGGACACGGTGGGATATTACTCAGTTTAGTTTGCCCTACGAGGAATTTTTGCGGATTCGCAGAACTTCCTTTCAGAGACCAAATCCACGGCGCAATGTTCAAAAAAGGTATCGCCGGTGAATATCGAATCGCCGGCGATGAATTTTTACACTTTTTCCTCTTCTTCCAGATCGATATCTCCGATTTCGTCGAGGATGCTCAAGACGTGAACACCTCGTTCCACGGAATTATCACCGACAAAAGTCAGCTGCGGGGTGTTGCGGAGAACGACCCGCTTCATCATCTCATTCTGGATGATGCCCCTCTTTTTGTTCAGCTTTTGAACGACGTTTTTGGCTTCGTTCGCATCGCCGATGACACCGACGTAGACCTTGGCTGTGCGGAGGTTGGGGGCGGTATCCACCGCGTGGATGGTTACGAGAACATCGGGGAATTCGAAATTTCTCTCTACGCAGGTGATGATTTCCCTTTTCAGCAATTCGTTAACTTTAGATATTCTCTGACTCATAGTAATTACCCTCCGGTAAGGTTAAGTTGTGTGTCTATAAAACGATACGCAGGACACACCCCTTTGATTATTATCGGTCAGGATAAACCTAAGGAATCGCAGGGTCGTCAATTAGAGAGACACTTCGAGTTTTTCCAACTCGTAGCACTCGATCACATCGTCCTTTTGATAATCGTTGAATTTTCCGAGCTTAATACCGCATTCGATGCCGTTTTTCACTTCTTTCACGTCGTCTTTGAACCGGCGCAGGGTGGTAAATCCACCGTCGTAGATCGGCACATCCTCGCGGAGCACACGGGCCCGCGCAGTTCTGACGATTTTACCATCGGTAACGATGCAGCCACCCACCCGGCCGGAGCTGAGTTTGAAAACCTGGAGCACCTGGGCGTGTCCGAGGACTTTCTCGCGAGTCTCAGGATCGAGCATGCCGAGCATGGACTCTTTCACCTGATCAATCAGTTCATAGATGATGGAGAACAGCTTTACCTGAACTCCTTCCCGTTTCACAACGGCCTGGGCTTTGTTTTCCACCTTGGTGTTAAACCCGATCAAAATTGCATCAGAAGCACTGGCTAGAATCACATCCGCCTCAGTAATCGGGCCTGCTCCCTGGCGGATAATATCGAGATTGATTTTGTCTGACTCGATTTCGAGAAGGGACTTCTCGATCGCCTGCAGAGAACCTTGCACGTCGGCTTTGATAATCAGCTTAAGATTGGTTTTCTTGCCTTCCTCAATGTTACCGAACAGAGTCTCAAGGGCGGATTTTTCGTCCGGCTGAAGTTTCTTATGGCGGAGTTGGTCCTGACGCTCTTCGCCCAGCTTTTTGGCGTGGCGCTCATTTTCCATCTCGACCAACTCATCACCCACATTGGGGATACCGGATAGACCAATGACTTCCACCGGATCTGAAGGCAGAGCTTTTTTCATCCGCTCGCCGAAGTCATTGACGAGTCCTTTGATTTTCCCGTAGTGACTACCGCAGATAAACGGTTTTCCAGGTTCCAATGTTCCGGACTGGACGATGACGCTGGCGGTCGGCCCTTTGCCAGGCTCGGATTTGGCCTCAATCACAACGGCTCTTGCCGGGCCGTCATGATTGGCCCGCAGCTCCATAATCTCCGCCTGGAGATTGATGGTATCGAAAAGATCGTCGAGACCTGTGCCGTCCTTCGCCGAGACTTCCACACACAGGGTGTTTCCGCCGAGGTCCTCCGGAGCGAGATCATTTTTCTGCAGCTGTCCTTTGACTTTGTTCAGGTCAGCCCGCGGAAGGTCGATCTTGTTGATCGCCACAATCATCGGCGTTTTGGCGGCGCGACAGTGATCAATCGCTTCCATCGTTGTCGGCATAAGACCATCATCCGCTGCGACAACCAAAATTACGATATCGGTTACATTGGCTCCGCGAGCCCGCATTTCGGAAAAAGCGGCGTGACCCGGAGTATCAATAAAAGTGACTTTTTTTCCGTTTTTCTCCACCTGGTAGGCACCCATACCCTGGGTGATGCCCCCAGCTTCCCCGGCGGCGATTCTCGATCCGCGGTAGTAGTCCAAAAGTGAAGTTTTTCCGTGGTCAACATGGCCCATGAATGTGACTACGGGGGGACGCTCCTTGAGCTGGTCTTCTTCAACTTCTTCCGGATCCGGGATTTCCGGTTCCTCGATGACTTCTTCCACCTTGTGAACGCCGCCGCCCTTTTCGCGTCGTTCCTGTTCGAGAACAAATCCGTTATTTTCACACAGCGTGGCGGCCACGGCCGGCTCAATCGTCTGTTCCGCACTGGCGAAAACATCCATCGTCATGAGCTCTTTGATCAGCTTGAACGGCTTGAGACCCATCAAGTCCGCGAGGTCACTGATCACGATCATTCCTTTGATATGAATGATTTTTTGACCATCGACTTCTTCCACCCTTTTATCAGTTTCCTCCGGTTCCTCTTTAGTAGCAATAGTAGTAGGAATCACAGTAGCTTCCTTACCGAGGTGACCGTACAGAGAGCCCTCTTCAGCGACGACTTTCTTTTTCGTCTTCTTTTTACCTTCGTCGATAATATCAAGAGCATCCTCTTTCTGATCATCGATCGACTTCGAATCCTTCTTCTTGCCGGGTGATTTTACTGGTTTCTTGATGGGCATAAACTGGTGGTGAATAAGCTGATTTTTCTCGACTAGACGAATTGTCTTAAATTTGAAGATTGTAAACGGGAATTAAGTAGATAATTGCGGGTGTATTTACTCGGCAACTTCGGCGGGTTGGGCGGCTTCTTCGGCATCGTTGCCTTCGGCTTTCCGGGCCGCTTCGGAAATCTTTTTGGCATCCTCGACATCGATTTCGAGAATGTCGGCGATGTCGACTTCGTCGACGTCATTGGCCAGCATTTGCAGGCTGTTTACACCGCCGCGAACCAGCTCGGTAGCCTGATCGATTTCAATACCGGCAGCAGCAATTGTTCCTGCGGCTTCGGCGATTTTCTTCTCAAAAGCTTCGTGGGCTGATTCGTCTTTCTGCACTTGAACATCCCAGCCTACGAGGCGGGTGGTGAGGCGCACGTTCTGACCGCGGCGGCCGATTGCTTTGGAAAGTTCCTCTTCGTCAACAAAGACGCGAACGACCTTGTTTTCCTCATCGATGTTCATCGATTTGATTTGAGCGGGCTTCAAAGCGTCCTCGACGAAGGCTTTCAGGTCATCGCTGTAGCGGATGATATCGACCTTCTCTTTGTTCAGTTCATTGACGATGTTTTTCACCCGGGCACCACGCAGACCTACACAGGCACCTACGGGATCGACTTTATCGTCTTCACTGTAGACGGCGACTTTGGTGCGGAAACCGGGTTCACGGGCCAGCGCGCGAATTTCCACTGTGCGATCCGCGATTTCGCTGACTTCGGATTCAAACAGACGGCGAACAAAATTGGGATGACTCCGGGAAAGGATGATTTCCGGGCCGCGGGCTCCGTTCTCGACAGCGACTACATAAACGCGGATTCGGTCTCCGGTATTGTATTCTTCTGTCGATACCCGTTCTCTCTGTGGCATGATGCCTTCGAATTTTCCGAGATCCACCCAGACATCACCGCGCTCAAAGCGGCGCACTGTTCCGCTGACAATATCGCCCGCGCGGTCTTTAAACTCGTCATAAATCATCTCCTTCTCTGCCTGGCGCAGACGCTGGAGCATGGTTTGTTTAGCAGTTTGAGCTGCAATACGACCGAGGTCGGCAGGTGTGACATCAACTTCGAGTTCGTCCTCTACATTGATTTCGGGATTGATGCGGCGCGCCGTGAAAATATCGATCTCGTCGTAGGGATTTTCCACCCGGTCAACGACGACCAGCGTCGAGTAGGCCCGGATAATTCCTTTGTCGGGATTTACCGCTACCCGGAGATCCCGGGCCGGGCCGATTTTTTTGCGCAAAGCAGATTGTAGAGCAGTCTCAAGCGCTTCGACCATAACTTCGCGCTTGATGCCTTTTTCCACTTCGTAATATTCGAAAAGAGAGAGTAACTCGTTAGCCATTGTATATTCCTTAACCCGCCTGAAATTGAGACAAAAAAAAGCGGGACGTAAGGCCCACTTTCGATTCATCAGTGAAATATAAAAAATCACCAACCTCAGCTGTGTAATGGGTAAGATACCAATTTACGCCCGTAACGCAACCATGAAATCCCCATAAAAGCGCGATCTCATGCGGCTTTTGCGTTTTTCAGGTTCAAGTTTGCGAATCGGGCCGGGGAAGTTAAGAGGGCGAATCTATAGAAATGAATAAGGACGAAACAGTCAAAGCGGTCACTTTTGATGCCGGGGGAACTTTGATTCATCTCACAGAAAGAGTCGGGACTACCTACTCGAGGATCGCGGAGAGCTTTGGAATCGCGGCCGGCGCGGAATGTCTCGAAACCGCCTTCCGGGAAGTTTGGAAAGCCATGCCGCGCCCATTTTCCCCGCCGCACGGGCTGTCCGAGGAGGCCTGGTGGAAAAGTGTGGTGACCGCTGTTTTTGAAAGCGCTGCCGGACCGGATTTTACCGACCCGGATAATTTTGATGTGTTTTTCCGGACTCTGTTCGACTACTTCGGTAAGCCAGGGGTGTGGGCGCTGGATGCTGATGCTTTGGATCTTCTGGAACATCTTTCCAGCCGCGGTATTCGGACCGGAATCATTTCCAATTTTGACAGCCGGCTCTATTCGATTCTCGAAGACCTGGAGGTGTCCCGATTTTTTGATCCTGTTGTGATCTCCGACCGCGTCAGGGCTTCCAAGCCGGATCGAAAGATTTTTGACTGTGCGATTTCTATCCTCGACCTGCCGGCTGCGCAAATTCTGCATGTCGGGGATGATCCGGTGTGTGATGTCCGCGGTGCAGAGGCTGCGGGAATGAGGACTTTCCTCGTGGGCAGGCGGGCAGGAACTCTGAATCAAATTATCGATAAACTTCCGCTTGCGCAGACGTAAAGAATGCGTAGAATACGCGCCTCACCAACGGACAGGTAGCTCAGTTGGTAGAGCAGTTGGCTTTTAACCAATTGGTCCTGGGTTCGAGTCCCAGTCTGTCCATTCTCCTCAAGGTCATTCTCTTTGAGTCTGTGTTTGAAGTTTCTACATCTCCGGAAATGCAGGTGCTCCTCTACTATCTCTATTTCCCCCTGGAGGACCCGGAGACCTACATGGTCGAGCACCGTCAGCTGTGCGAAAGCCTCGGCTTAAAGGGCCGGATTCTGCTCGGCAATGAAGGGATCAACGGCACTGTCTCCGGCACTCTTGAAGGAACCGAAGAGTATATGAAAGCTCTGTGGAGTGATCCGCGAACGAAAGATATCGAGTTTAAAATCGACCCCTGCGACGAGCACCTTTTCCCGAAGCTGTCGATCAAAGTCCGCGATGAAATTGTGACGCTGGGGCTTACTGAAGAGCAGGATATCGATCCCAATGAGATCACCGGGAAACGGCTTTCGCCCCGTGAATTCTACGAGGCGATGAACGAGGAGGATGTCGTGATCATCGACGGCCGGAATAAATACGAGGCGGATATGGGCAAATTTACAAACGCGATCGTCCCGGAGATCGACAGTTTTCGCGAGTTTCCCGAATGGTTCAAAGAGCACGCTGATGAAATTCGCGACCGCAAGATTCTCACCTATTGCACCGGCGGAATCCGCTGCGAAAAACTCTCCGGTTTTCTGAAAAAGGAAGGCTGCGAAGAGGTGTACCAGCTTCACGGTGGCATAGTTTCCTACGCAAAAGATCCCGAGGTAAAAGGCCGCGATTTCGAGGGGCTTTGTTATGTTTTCGACAAACGGGTTGGTGTTGAAACGAATTTTACCGAGACAAGGAAAATTATTTCCACCTGCCGGTACTGCAATGCGACTGTCCCGGAATACTCCAATTGCGGCTGGCCGAATTGTAACCGGCAATTTTTTATCTGTCCGAATTGTCTCGAAAAAGAGGGCAGCTTTTGCTCCTCTGAGTGTCGTGATCACGCGGCGGAAAATACCGGGTAAAAAGGCAACTGTACCCTGTTGAATGCACGACTGTACCCTGTTAGGTCGGGGACTGTACCCTGTTAAGTCCTACTTTCGGGATGTTCGCAACAGAAATCCCAGAAGCGCCAGGATTGCTCCGGGAATCACTGCCATAGCCGCTTCACCACCGCTCACATGGGCAATTCCAAGCGGGATAAGGAGCAGGGCGATAATGACTGTTGCACCACCTACGATGATCAGGAAATTTCCCACATGTTTTATGGTCAGATTCAGGCGTACTTTTGCGAGGCATATGATACCGACCAGAAAGACCAGGATCCCGGCAATGATGAGTGGTGGATTAGCCAGATGAAAACTCAAAACCATTCCGGCAAGAGCCCATTTGAATATCTGATTGAGTCGTTTGAACCACGCCGGATCGGGGTTGAGAGCTTGTTCCGGTCCTGATTTGCGGCGCAATCCCCAAACGGCGAGGCAAAATACCGGCAGTCCGCAGAGGCAACCGAGCAACAGTGTCTCGAAAAATTCCTCCGATCCTACGGGCAGAAATTTCCGCCAGAATATCGGAGTGGTTGTATAAACGGCCACCGGTATTGCCGGGGCCGTTGCAAGCAGTCCGCGGAAAAACCACCGAATCTGACGCTGAATTAGCAGTTTTCCCAAAGCCAGCGCGATGATCTCACCCGCTTTGGCGAGGAGGTAAACGTCGTTTCGAACCGTCGCCCAGACCATCGCGAGGAACAGTCCCCAAACCAGCGCCGTGAGGTTGAAAGAGGGATTGTCAGTGGCGGCGACAAACCTTTGATACAGAGATCTTTCCTGTTCCTCCTTCTCCATGCCTATCAATGCGCTGAAATGGGGCGATCGCAACAATTTCGAACAAATTGCATGCGATACTTGACATATCCAGATATTTAAGATCTCTTAACTAATGGCCTGGCCGAATGGAAATTCCACGATTGTTTCATTAAATTTGAATCAATGCACGATCTTGAGTTACAACGCGGATTCGCCGGAATTTTGCCCGAATATAGCCGGGCAGGTTGGGGTGGATTTTGAGCTGGGAAATGCGGATCGAATCCTGCCTGACGATTTAGGTGCTTTCCGCCTCGAAGTTTTCAACTACTCGATGATTCAGCCGGAGCTTGCCCTGTGGCGGGGGCGCGAAAAGATTGCCCATTTCAGCGGTGGGTTGAATGGTCCCGAAAGTGCCTCGGTTGCCGGTTCGGTTATGGAGTATTACCATCACGAGCTGAAAAAGGAGCACCCGGGATACCTTCATTCCCGCTTTCCCGGTGGCACAATTCCATCACCCTGTGTGTTGAGTCTGTTCTATCCTGGGTTCGACAACCTTTCCTCTGATGATAAGGTCCGCCAGACCGGGATCATTCATTCCATAATGCTGGGGATCCACTTTATGGCCAACTGCTGATCAGTTGGTTTTGTTGTCGAGAAAGTAGATCTTCAGATCGTATTCGTGGGCAAAGTCGTTTGCCACCGCCATGGCCTTCCATTCAGCAGGTCTTTCGGCCCACGGTTTGAGCATTCCCTCCGGGGTGTCTCCGGGCTTGAGCTTGAGAAATTCCGGGAGGATTTTGCGTTCTTTTATGGCTTGAATAACGACAAGAATTTTTGCATCTGTTTGATCTTTGCAGAGGCAAACCGCAGCTCCGGACGGGTAGGGGATTGTTAAGGGGGTGGGAAGGCTGGAGATTTGGAGGATTTGAAATCCGGGATCACTACATGTGGCGATTGTCGAAATCAGCAGGGAAAAGCCAAACCAGCATAGCCGCGACATTTCAATACGCCATCCAGTCAGCCGGTTCCGGGGTTGGCTGAAAGTTTTTGATCTGCAGGATCGGCACGTATTCGTGTTCTGCGCTCTCATGGAAGTGGAGGCGACCGATCAATTTGTACCAGCCCATTTCTTCGTATTCCGGGAGTGCTTCCGCGAAATCGATGGGGATCGAAAGCGGGCGGGCATCAGCGGCGCAGCACTCAATCATGAGTCGGTAGGCGCGCAGACGGTTGGACGGTGAATCATCGACTGTATCCTCAATCACCTGAGCGGTGGTTTCGATGGAAATTCCTTCCATCACCTTCATAAGTTCCTGGTCTCCTGCGGTATAATAAATTTGTGGAACGTCGAGCAGGAAATCCCCGGCTGATGTCTGGGGAACCATTTTTTTGAGATCTTCGATGGTGAATTCTCCCCACTCCTCACCGCTGCCGCTGGTTTCCTCTTCGGTCTTTGAGCCATCGGGATTGGTGTACGGGTTTTCGCTGCTATCGGCTATTTCCTGCCTGGCTACAGCGGCTTTCTTCTGCCGCAGCTTCCGCATATCATCTTCGATTTCGACCCACTTCCCGGTATATTGCCGGCTGAAAGAATCCTGAGAATATTTTGCGGCGGTAAGTAGAGGGACCAGCAGGACGATCAGTGCAAAAGCGAGGCTCGACGCAGTGGTTTCCTCGTGGTGGTGATCGTGAGCGTGGTCATGATGATGGTCGTGACCGTGATCGCATGTTTCGTCGTGGTGATGGTCATGATCGCAGTCGGAATGGTCGTGGTGATCGTGATCGTGATCGTGATCACAATGCGAATGATCTCCATGAATGTGGTCGTGCGAGCAGGCACCTGTATCACGGTTTCGGGTGATGAGATTGAGCGCTCCGAGGATGATCATACCGACACCGGAGACCGGAACCCAGATCCGGAACGACGATGTGAGGTAGTCATTGACCCGGCCGCTAAAGAAAAAATAGAGAAACATCCCTCCCCAAACCAGCAGGGTCACCATACTTAGAATCTCAAAAATCTTTTTCATCACGAAATCCCTCTCTCAATTTATCTAGATTTGGAACCAAACATAGCTCAAAATTCCTATCGCAAAGAAGAGCGTCACCGCGAGGATCAAAACGAACTTTTTCTTAAACACGGATAAGTACATGAAGATGAGCTTCACATCCATCATCGGGCCGTAGACGAGAAAGGCGAGCTTCGCCGCCTGCGGGACCGGAAAGTTCGCAGCGATGAAGGCATCCGATGTGCTGCACAGGCTCAGAATAAAGGCCAGCATCATCATCAGGCCGATGCCGACCGGTTCGCTTTGATTAAATACGAGGACGAGGTCTTCTGTTACAAAAGCTTTAAACACGGCGGTTATTGCGACACCGATCGTGAAATACATCGCCGTCTCCACGAAGTCCCGCAGTGCCGTCCGCATCGCGAGGATGGGGCGGTTCGGTTGTGCCGTATCTTCCTCCCCGTTGTGATCGTGCTCTTTTTTCTCGTCATGATCATGTTCGTGATGGTCATCATGATGTCCGTCGGAGATGGAGTCATCGTCGGCGAGCGATTTGGCGAGAATACTCTTTTTCCTGACCCGCAGCAGGATCATGCCGACTGATACGGTGATGATAAAAGCAAGGATCAAGCGGCTCGAAGTCATAAACTCCGGGCTGTAGACATCCATGTGGGTCGGGTCTTCCCGCAGTGAGAAATTCTGCTTCGTCGACTTGAAGGCATTCATCGTGCTGATCACCGTGATCGGGTTGATGATCGGGGATGAAAGCATGTAAGTCACTGCGCAGGAGATCGGCAGTCCCTTTTTGATGAGGCGGCGGATCACCGGTACGATGGTACATTCACAGACCGGAAAGATCGCTCCGAGAAGGGCGCTGAGTATAACCGCGAGCGGTTTGTTCTTCGGCAGCCAGCGGTCAATCAGACCTGGTGGAAGGTAGGCATCGATAATGCCGGAAATCACAGTCCCGAGAAGGATGAAGGGTGCTCCTTCCAGAACGATACTGAGAAACAGGAAGCATAAATCTGTAAACGGTGACAACTCCATACGATTCGTCTTTGGCGAGGCCGATAGTCGCCCTGCTGCCTAAACGATGCAAACACGGAAACCTGTAATCTATATTTTCCGCAGATTTCGGAGCCGGTGGTTTATCCCTTCGTTCTTGTCGGAGGCCCGCCGGGCCTGCGCCGGGCTTAGGGATCTTCCGGAGTCAAACCGATGACAATATCCCACGTTGCGCGGAGTATTTTGTCTTCGGCCGGTTCAAATTCCCTGATTATTGATAGTTTCTGTTCCGGATCAGAAATCCGGTTGAGGATCCGGTCGCGTTTATTGCTCTGTTCCGCGAACAATATGCACATGATTCCAATGCATCAGGCTGACTGTTGGTGGATCTGAAGGGGTGACGTTTTCGTCACAATTGTGCTTGAATCCAAAGTAAATGTATATACGATGAGGGCGTTCCGCTTATGGAGAATTCAATCTGTCCAGAAAATTTACGATGCCGAAGATGACTCCGATCATTCTCCGTGTCGGTCTGGCAGCGGAAACACTCATAACCCTGAGAGGGAACACGACCGGTCATTCTCCGGCTGGTTTTCTTTGTGACTCAATTCCCCGGCGTTTCACAGACTCGGAAATTTCGGAAACTCATTCAGATTCACTCGACCTGTGCCTGGTAACGGGGTGCGGGAAAAGTCTTCAATAGAGAAATCTCAACAAAAAATGATATGGAAAAAGTAAAACGAATCAAAGTCATGCTGCTTTGCGCCGGAATGATATTTTCGGGTGCCGGGTTGATTGCAGGAGATGATAAGTCGTGCATTATTAATGACAAATGCCCGGTGGAATGCTGCAAAGAGGATCCCTGTTGGTGCGAAATTTTCGATAAGTCGACTCTCTACAAGAATGAGGAAAACTGCCTGATTCAGAGTGTTCAGCTCGTGGGTCGGTATCACGGACAATACCAGTCTTCTTCGCTTGAGCATTCCAGCGGTCGTTCCCTCGGGACACAATATTGGGAGCATCGCCGCCTCCGTCTGGGAACGAGAGTTCAATTCCTGAATGATTTTACCTTCTTCAACAACTGGAACCTGGGCAACGACAATAACGACGGCGCCAGAATCGCCGGTGACTTTTGGGGCTCTATCTATGAAATGTATATCAAGTGGGATCCGTCCGACTCGGACATTGGCCTTTGGGTCAGTGTCGGTAAGCAGGAACAGAAAATCACCAGGGAATTCTCCACATCTTCGAAGAAAATTTTGACCTTTGAGCGCTCCCAGATAACCAACGAGGTCGCCGACACAGCTGCCTGGGGAGTGGAGACGGGTTTCGAGGCTCTTGGAATAGAGCACGCTTTCGGCCTCTGGTTGGGCGGTTATGATAATGACGCTGACGGGAGAGGGCCAAGAGCTCCGGGATTTGACGGAGCGAGGGGAGGTGCCAGTTACCGGGGCGCTTACGGCATAACCGAGGCTACCGATCTGCACTTTGACTACTTCTATACCAACAACAGTGACGGAACCCGGAATCCCCGGGGAAGAGCGGATGAGGATGCGCTTCCCAATTACAATCACATTTTCGCCCTCGGAACGGAATCGTCCTGGGATATTGGTTGTTGCGACAGGAAATACGGGCTGGTTACAGACTTGATCTGGGGAATCGACCGGGAAGCGAGCGGGGGGAATAGCCTGGGGATCGCCGGGGGAAATAACGCAACCCTGGCAGGGCAGGATACATTCGGAATCGTCATCCTGCCTCACTACGATTTGACCGAGAGGCTGGAATTGGTAGGAAAATACGCTTACGCATCAAATACTGTTCTACAGCGGGGCCAAAGGAGAGCTTTTGATCACAATGGCGTGGGTCGCCCCAACCTGGAAGATGTCCACACGTTCTATGCCGGGTTCAATTACCGCCTCTGTGGCGATAATTTCAAGCTAATGGGGGGCTATGAGTACCTCACGGCTGACCTGCACGAAAATGCGGGTTCGACTGATCTTGGTGATCTATCCGGCGATACCTGGATGCTCGGAGTGCGGACCTATTGGTAAGGCACGGCAAAAGTTTTTTTAACTCTCACTAGTCTTGTTTTGAAGGCGGAGTCGAAAGGCTCCGCCTCTTTTCTGCAACAAGCTCCAGGTAGTTGGACTGTTCACAAAGCTGTCGGCTGAATTCCCAGTCATGAAGTATTCCGATGACTACTTCCGCTGTAGTATAGATTTCAGAACCCTCTTTGAGGTGGCCCCCGGTCACTTTCCCTTTGCCGTCGGCTATTGATATATGGAGGTGGGATCCGCCCGGTGACAGAGTTCCGGACAGCGAAAGAATCTCAAAGTGGCCGTTCAGAATCGATACCTCTTCCTGATCGGCAAAACGGATCGCTGCCTGAGTCAGGCTGCCCACGGCGGAAAGAATACAGGCTGCAGACCATTTTTCCCGCAGGGTCAGGGCATCGATTTCCGCTTTCAAATCCTGCCCCGGCTTGAGTCGAAAAGGGTGAGTTTCCATTCCGGAAGTATCGCCCCGACACACTACAAAACCACCGGGATATTGTATTTGTCATTTCGCCACACATAAAAATAAAGGAATGCAAATGTTTTTGAATAAAAAATTTCAGACCGAGTCTTATCCCCACGAAAATAATTCAAAAGCACCTTATGAAGAACATCAAGAAAACATCAGTCACCCTCACCGCAGCAGCCGTTTTAGGAATAAGCCTTGTCGCTGCCGATTCCAACGCTCAGGGATGGAGAAGCGGAAACCACAACTCTTACGGTTACAATAACAGCCGCACGGCCAGCCACGGCTGGGAGTCCCGTAACCAGAGAAATTCTCTCCAGTCTGATGTGGTGACAATCGACCGGATCGCTCAGCAGATGACCGTGCAGTTTGCCCGTGAAATGCGCTACACCCGCAGATCCCGCGAGTCGGTTGCTCTTTTCAATCACTTGCAAACCTACTCCCGCACAACACAGAATCTGGTTCGCGCTTCCCGAGGCAGCTGCCCGATCACATTCAAAAAGGCCGCTAACAATGTCCGTGAAACTCTGACTTGTGTGGAAGGACAAGCCAAACGGGTGCGCAACTTAAGCTGCACAATCAATGACAGCCTTGAGCAGTCCTGCTCGCTGGCGACCCGGATTCAGCAAAATGCCCACCGTTTCAATCCTGTTTCGGTGACCACCAGAACGGTTCCCCACGGAAATCACGCCCGCCAGGTTCCGGTAGCAAACAACCGCAATGTTAGAGTGGTCAGTCACAATCCTTTCCTCTCTCTGCTTAGCGAATTGATTCGATAAGCGTTTCCTCTCCAACTCCCCTCGTAAATCCGCTCCGGTTCATGCCGGGGCGGATTTTTTTATGCCTGATTTCAGATGCCGGCAAGCAGACAAGTCTGTTGACTTAGCCGGGCTTTTTGGTGTTCACTTGGCACCGAAGTTTGAAAAAGTCATTCGACAGTTATCATCGCCTCGCCAAAGGCAGATTTGGGATGTCCAGCCTCTGGATGGGCGAGGATCATCTGGTTTATGTCAAAGGCAGCGGGTTTTTAATTAATTTTACCGAGCATTACCGGCGCTTCCGCTATGAGGATATTCAATACTTCGCCATCACAAAAACGAACCGCGCTGTCGGGATCGTTCTATACAGCCTGTCCATTGCCCTTTTGGCGGGAATTATGGCGACCATTCTGGCCGGGCGCGGGGAAGGCGCGCTCAGTGTGTTTGTGATTGTCACTTTGTCTCTTCTTTCTGCCGGAACGATCTTTTTTCTCATACTGCTCCTGCGGCATATGTTTCTCGGTCCTACCTGTTACTTCGACCTCAATACCGCTATGAAGCGGGAGAGGATCGCCCCGTTAAATCGATTCTACCTCGCCAGTCAGGCCGCGGATTTGCTCGACGGTATCATTCGGGAGAAACAAAACCACCTCGTGAAGGGAGGCGACGCAGCAGATACCAATCTTTCCTCCCTGATGGGGCGCGAAGGTGATCGGTTATTGATAGGCAAAACGGTGTTTCCCGCCTTTGCTGTGTATTCTGTTTTCGGACTTTGCGGCCTCGCCGCGCTTCATCTGGAAAGTATCACGCTCTGCGCCACAGCTCTCGTTCTGATTGTGATCGGCAATCTGCTCACATTTCGCTCGATCATTGGCAGCTACCGGAAACCCTCCCCGGAACCTTTGAGGCGGATCCTGTTTGTGCTGTTAAGTTCGGTGATGATTTTCGGCGGTCTTGCCCTTGTCTATTTTGTTCAGATTATCTCCGCCAATCCGATGTTCCTTGAGGACCTTACCGCCCCTTTTGACGCCTTTGTCGGAATTCCGACTCTCGGGGGAATGGTCTATTATCTGCTTTTTCTGGCATCGATATTGTTCGTGTTTGCGACCGCAGTTACCGGCATGGTTCAGACTTTGAAGTGGAAAAACCGGCTGCAGCAGATATGAGCCAGTCTCTTTCTCAAACGACTTGCCGGATTCATTTTGATCGCCCCGCCACGGCGCGGTGTCCCTCCTGCCAACTGTATTACTGCCGGGAATGCATCACTGAGCACGACGGCAAAAAGACCTGCGCGGCGTGTCTTAACGAAGCGCGAAAGAGTGCCGAAAAACCGAAGCAAACGCAGAAAGGTCTCCGTTTTTTTCAGCCCGCCCCGATTCTTCAATTCGCGGTGGCGGTCATTATGGTGTGGTTTTTGTTTTATCTGATAGCTAAGACGCTGACCGGAATCCCTGACGAATTTCACGACGGAACGATCTGGAAGGGCTGAAGGGTGCCTGTCCCTGTTCACCAGACCTGACAGGGTACAGTCTGCGACTTAACAGGGTACGATTAGCGATGGCGGGTTGACTGGAGTCGGGCTTTTGCCGTTAAATAGAATCTTATCCCTCCCGTTGTATCCATGATGATTCCTGTTCGGCAGAGAAGTGTGATCGCTTTGATCTGCTTGTTGATTTTTCCGGTTCGATTCGCTTTTGCGGAACCGGAAACGGATGCTGCCCGGGAACGTAAACCATTCGCGATCCTTTTCAAAAGATCGAAAATTACCTTTTCGGGCTCAATTGACTCCAAAGAAACCGCCGATTCTCTGGCCGGAACCATTCTGGATGTCCGACCGGACATGAATGTGGTTGATGCCGGGATGGATTTTAATGACGATGTAAAATTGCCGGACCGGAAACTTCTCGAAAGCCTGATCGTGGAAATCGCTCTTTCGACCGATGAAGGTGTATTCGAAATTTCGGACGATGTACTTGTCGTTGGCGGACTGACCGACAGTGTGGTAGCGGAATCGGTGATCCGGCTTCGGGCTCGCGCGCTATTGGGGAAGCGCAGGTATCAGGAGCAAATTTGTCTCGTTCCCGTCGAGGATCTGCCTGAAGCTCCGGTGCTGCTTTCTTCCGGTGAAACCCGCAAGGCGTTTACTTTCGAGCAAAAGTTGGAGCAGAAGAAGCAGGAAGCGAGTTATGAGACGCCCGGGATTATGCTGACCAAAATCCGGTCACTGATCGAGGGGACGGCAGACCCTTCGATTTACCCGGAAATCACGGTGCAGGATCCCATGCTGATGTCGGCCGTAGTCGAGATCCCGGAACCTCTGGTTGTGCCGGCGGAGATCGCTTCGCAGGGCATGAAGGAGGATACGATATCGGAGGAAATTCCGCCGGAGAGCGGGGCGCTCAGTCCGTATGAAGAATTCGGCCCGATCCTGTTTGCGAGAAACAGTTTTGTTCTGCAAACCGGGCAGAGGGAAATGATTGAGGAGCTTGTGCCGGTTTTGAAAGCGGAACCGTGGGTCGGGCATCCGATCATTGTCCGGTCGCTGATTTACAGCTCAGGTGCAGATGCGTTTTCATCGTGGATCAGTGAGAAAAGGCTGGCGGAAGCGGTTCGTCTCCTGTCGATCGCAGGGATTCATCCCAATTTTCTGAAAGCGGAGACAGCGAAGACTCTCGACCGCATCGATAAAGGCGAGGTAAAGATTCTGATCACCAAACCGCCCGGCTACGTGAGCCCGACAGATGGAGAGGAAGAAGAGGAAAAACCGGAGCCTTGATCAATTCAGCCAGTTGCGGAAATTTTTCTCCACCAAAGAGCTGAGTTCCGATTTGCTCATTCCTATGCGCCTGGCTACGGCCTCGTAGACGACTGTGAGATTGGCCGGATGATTGAAATTTTCGCCGGGATAGAGATTCTGCTCCGGAGGCAGACCCATTTCCGGGGCGTCGGTTTCAAGCAGGAGGCGATCATCGGAGACGGAATCGAATATTTCCAGTTTGGCGGATTTTTCCGGCTTCAAAAAATACCCCGAGATCGAGAAATACCCGCCCAGTTTGGAGAAAACAGGAACCATTTCCCGGGAGCCGGAATAGGAATGAAGCAGGAAATTTTTGCCAGGCAGCGACCGGAGGCATTGCTCCAGGTGACCCCATGCCTGCAGACAGTGAACGCAGATTGGGCGGCCTTTCTCGTTGGCGAGTTGCCATTGACTCTCAAAGACAGGCATCTGCTGATCGATATCATGATTTTTGATCCAGCGATCAAGACCGATTTCGCCGACGCCGGCATCGGGGAATTCGTCGAGAAAAACGGTGAGTCGCTGCAACCAGTCCACACTGCGATCGGCAACAAACCAGGGATGCAGGCCGAAGAATGGAATGATTTGCCGGTGATTCCGGGCCAGATCGGCGACCCGGTCCCAATCTTTTTCCGAGGTGCCGTTGACGACAAATGTATCGATCCCGCGATCCATTGCTTCACCGATCACCTGTTCGAGAGCGGAGGCGAGTTTGTCATCCTGCAGATGACAGTGAGCGTCGATCATACTTCCAGATTGAGCCGCATCGGGATCATTTTGGAATGTTCGAAACCGAAATTAACGAAAAATTTCTGACTGTCCTCGCTTAATTTGTCGGTCAGCAGAGTGATTCGCTTAAAGTCCTTTTTCTTCGCGTAATCCACCACGTATTGGATGAGTTGCGTGCCGTAGTGCTGGCGTTGAAACTCGGTATTGATAATCAAATCCTCCAGCAAGACCACAAATCCACCCATCGCTGTACTGATGGTGAAGAGGCAGTTTACCATCCCGATAATTTCGTAGTCGGTCCGGACCACAAAAATCCGGCCGCGGCTGGGTTGTTCCAGAATGAGCCTGAGGCCCTTTTCCTGGAGAGCCCGGTCCGGTTGAAAGTCTTCTTCGATTTGAAACAGGGTGAGAAGGAGGTCTACCAGTTTTGGCAAATCGTCAAGCGTCGCCGGCTCGATCCTGGCGAGCTGATTAAGGGGTTTTATGGGCGCAGTGTGATCGGACATGACCTGAACATCTATATACGATGTAGCAGGATTTTTGCCAGGAATCTTTACCGCTCAATCGGAATTGAAACAAATCCGCGAGTGAAGGAACTCTGAGTAAATTCCCGCGCCGTAAAGACCCAGACAACCGCCTTTTTCCGGTCCCAATATCCGGGAGTATTGACCGCTTTCCGGTACAAATTGATCCTCGAAGTGACCAGTCCGCCTGACGCACTGCCTTCCAGATCAATTGCGCTGCCCATTGCGGCGGAAAGATGATCGAAAAGCCCGGCACTCTCACAGTGAAAGTTTTCCGCATCGCTGAACACAAGCGCATGGCTGTCGCCGAGCAGTAGAACCGGGCTTTCTGCATTACTTTGCAAAGGATTTTCGCGGCTCACATACTGAACATTGACGATTTCCTGCGGGGTGGATTTTTGCCATTCCGAGTAGGCCACGAGATCCCCGAGAATGCTGATTTCTTCAGCCTCCGACCGGCACAAGGTAGTGTTTTTATGGCGTTCCATGCCGAATTCCGATTCCAGAATATCCGCAACCAGATCGGCGATCTTTACGCACGCTGCGGGAGAGTAGTGGGCATCCTGAGCGCACCAGAGTTTCTCCGTGGAATGGGTCCGCATTTCGAGAAACAGCGGTTCCAGATCGACCACATTAAGACCTTGTTTGCGGAGATTTTCCATAAACGGCGAAATACCCTGAGCCTCGCCGGGAGCGAAATGCCCGGCAAATTTCCCGGGATAAATCGTAGCTTTGGCCGGGACCGGGACGATGAGCAATTTTACATTTTTCTCCGCCAGCAGTTGGTGAAATTCAATCATCGAAGGCACCGGATCGGACTGATTGCGCGAGACTTCCGCCCACGGTTTTTCCCAGAAATTGCCCAAACTGAGCTGTTTGATTTCTCTGGTCGGGAAAAACCAGCCGTCGGCGTCTCCGGCCAAAGTTCGGTTATCCGTTAGTCGTGTGCGGCAGGTCTCCACAAAATCGAGAACCCGCTGATCATTGGCGGCAGCCGGGAAAGTCGATAGTAACAGAGCGAGAAATGTGGGGAAAATTCGGGATGTCATTCTAAAAAATAGAGTGAGTATAGACTGTATTTCCAGTTTGTGAGAACCACAAGCGGGAATTGTTGCGTTTTTTGGAAACGGCCTTGTGGCTATCGGAAAAATGTCCACGCGCCGTTCGGCTGTAAAGTCAGCCTGCGCTGGGCGGGTGATTCCTCATGGACGATCAGGTTGATCAAATCCCGAAGCATGAGGCTGTTGCCTCCGAAGTAGCTGTGCCCGACAAAAGAGCGGTCCACCCGTGTCGCGTCGATTGTATCCATGCCGGGCAGCACAACAATGTTGTCTCCCGAGCGGCCCAGCCGCGGAGTCCGGTTGATTCGCGACGAAGCTTGCAGAGCCCGGTCTCCTGAATTGGCGAACAGCGTCAGGCGTTTGGATGAGCCGTAAATCTTCGGCATGATCTCCTCTTTGAATTCATCGACCCCGATATCAGCCGCTGCGAGGACGATGTTGTTCAGGTCTAAATCAAAGCCCTGATCCTTCGCCATCACCAAAGCGCCGGTCAAAACCCGGGTGCCCATACTGTGGGCGATGATATGAATTTTCTCTATATCGGTGTTTTTCTGGATCTCGACCAATACTTGCGCGAGGTGGGGTTTGGCAAATTCCGCGCTGCTTTCATCGGCGGTGTATTGGGTTAATTTCCCGGCACTTGGCCAGGTGAAACTCATCGGAACGCCGGGGAAATCGAGGTCCCAGGCCAACTGGCCGGTCCTCCGGATAGCGAGATCGAAAGAGACATTGAAGCCGTGGATAAAAAGCAGCGCCTGCTTGCCCGCCCGCCGTTCCCGGTCTGCGTCTTCGGCAACCGCTTCGAGGTTGTCGAAAAAGGAATCGGAATCGAGCAACGCCGCGGATTTGATCACGACATGTTTCTCCGGATCTTCTTTGAATTCGAACTTCCACCATTTTTTGGTCTCCAAAACGCCCGGCTCGTGATTTTGAGGGATCGAAACAACACATTTTCCGTAGCTGATCGGGGCGCCGGACAGATTCCTTTCGCCGAGGAAAATGGGCTTTTGCCCGATCTCAGGATTTTGCGCCCGGTCGGTGGCGAAGTACACTTCCACCAGCCGGTTCGCGGTTTGCTCCGGCTCGCCGGCACCATGCGATCCCGCCATGGCCGGATTGTGATTCGGCAAGCTGAGCACACTGCCCTGCGAGACGGGGCCCGGATCGACATGGACCAGACTGCATCCCGACAGGAAAATTGCCATCAGCGGGAAGCTGACGGAGATCGCCATGTGCAAAATTTGGGGAGGAGCCTTCTTCAAGATGACCTGAAATTTAGGTTATCCTAGACTTCAGCATCATATGGGGCATAAACCAAGCGGAAAAATCCCGCACTGCGCTCGCCCGGCTCGCTCCTGACAAATCACCCCTTGCTGTTCGCGCCGTTTCCTTTCCGGTCTTTGCCGAAATATTTTTCGCTGCGGTATTTCAGCCAGGTCCGGAGAGTTTCCGGGACCTTCTGTTTTTGCTCGGCGGAGAGTCTTTCATACAGTTCGAGCGCTTTTTCCCGCTCGTTGCGGCAGGCGCCGTTGCGATGTTCTTTCCACAAATTTCGCGCGACGCGGATTCTCCGGCAGGCCTCTTTTAGCAATGCTTCTCCCTGGAGGGTGGCCGGGTCGATTTTGTTCTTTTTCGCAGGCATAGCTCCGTTAGTTTACGGCCGGTAGTTCCGGGTGATATCTATAATGACCGAGAATGGTCCATTCATCGATCCCTTTTTCTTTCCGCGGACCAGCTCCGATGTTGTGAACAAATTCATCTTCGCCGACGACGATGCCGATATGGGTGAGCCCTTTGTCGTTGAGGTCCCAGGCGACGATGTCTCCGGGGAGAAATTTGTTCGTTCCGTCGCGTTTCAGTTCGGCACCGATTCGTTTAAAAAAGCGCTGGAGATTGGGAACCCGTCGGTGATCGATATTTTTATCGGGCCTACGCAGGCCCCAAATCTTCGGATAGGCGGAGAAATTCCGCTTCATGTCTTCGTGCACGAGTTTCTGTAGATCGATTCCGAGAGCCCGGTAGGTGCGGATCACTACATCGGTGCAAACGCCGGTATCAGCCGGGACATCCCCGCCAGGGTAGTCGAGCACGACATATTTGGGATCGTAGCGCACCGACTGGGTGGCGCGGAACAGAGCGGCTTCCGTGATCTTCTCCGCTGTTGTTTTACCGGAGTTCTGAGCGACCAGCACGCAGACCGGAAGTAAAGAAATCAGAGAAAGGCGGAGCAGGTGTCTCATCGGGAAATGATACCCCGCTTTCCGGGGTGGCGGCAAGCTAAAGCAAGGCGGCCAGTTCGTCTTTCTCGATCGGACTGGTTCCCAGTTTGCCTACTACGATACTACTGGCCAGATTGGAAATTCTCGCGGCGGAGTGGGCGTCCAGACCGGCGCAGAGACTCAACGTGTAAAGTGCGATAGCGGTATCTCCGGCACCGGACACATCGAAGACTTCTTTGGCGAGAGCGGGGATGAGAAACGGCTCTTCGTCCGCGGAAAAAAGCAGCATGCCCTGTTCGCCGAGAGTGAGCAGCACCTGATCGCTCTCCCATTTTTCGCGAAGAATTTTACCGACCTCGAGGAGTGGCTCATCCTCCAGCGGGGGAACTCCCTCGTCGCGATGGATATCCACTTTCCCGGCGCAGGCGAAGGCTTCCGGGCGGTTCGGTTTTACGGTGGTGACACCTTTCCAGGAAATCGGATTGCCCGGTTTGGGGTCCACGGTGATGACGATTTTGTGTTTCCGCGCTTCTTTGATCAGCGCTTCGACCAGGCGGGGTGTGATCAGGCCTTTGCCGTAGTCCTCGATGATCATCCCGTCGATATTGGGCAGAACCTTGGCGATATTTTCGATCAGCACGGCTTCTTTTACCGGATCGAGCTGAAATCTCTTTTCCCGGTCGATTCGCACCACCTGCTGATGGCGGGCCACGACCCGGGTTTTGGTGATGGTCTGAAATTTTTCCACCTCCAGACACAGATCCGAGCCGATCCCGTTGTTTTCCAGAGTAGCGGTGAGCAGGGCCCCGTTGGGATCTTTTCCGTACAGTCCAGCGAGCTCGATCTTCGAGCCGAAGGGAGTCAGATTTCGCGCCACGTTAGCCGCTCCGCCCGGGTAGCGGTCCTCCTCCTGTACTTCCACTACAGGCACGGGTGCCTCCGGTGAAATCCGCGATACGCTGCCCCAGATGAACCAGTCGAGCATGATATCCCCGACAACGAGGATGCGTTGTTGGGAAAAGCGATTGAGCAGATCGCCGGCGGATACGGACTGGGACATGATCGGAAACGGTAGAGAACCGGGCAGTGATTGCAAGGCTCAAAGATTGCTGCGCGCCTGTCTGGTCGGGGCGATTGACGCGTAGCAAACCTCGGCTTCCCGCTCCTGGCCCAGCCAGTTGAGAAGAATCCGGACCCGCTCTTTTCCCGACATGATTTTTGTAACCACCGTTTCCAGACCTGCCATAACACCATCAAGAATCAGAACTTCATCTCCCTCTTCGATGGGTTGATCAATGATCCGGATCTCGTTTTCCTCTTCGGGAAACTCAGCGCGAAGCTGTTGGATAAAATCGTCACTGATCTGGGGGAAAATATCGGCGAATTTGAGCACACCGGAGACAGCGTTGGTTGCATTGACCGCACGCAGCTTCTCGCCCAGATCAAAGCGGGCGAAGATGTAACCGGGGAAAAGCGATTCGACAAACCAGACCTTACCGCGCCGGGTGCCTTTTTCGTACTTTACGCGAGGCGCGAACACTTCATCAATGTCCGCGAATTTCATGAGATGAATCGCAGCAATGTGTTCGCTTTTCGGACGGGTTCGGATGACGAACCAACCGGAGTCGCCTTCTTCGAGGATGATTGGCATGGTTGTTGGACTACCAGTGCCTTGGATCGGGGCGAAAATCAACCCGTTAAACAGGGTACAATCTCTGATTCAACAGGGTACAGTCCGCCATTGTACCCTGTTAAGTCGGGGATTTTGTCGTTTTGGAGAATCTGATGGCTAAAAGCAATTTTAGTCAGTCCGAAAGCGAACGAATTCCGTTAGTCAAAACACACTAACATAAACCAAAAAAGATTGACCCGGTATTGGTGTTTTTGTTAGGCCTATGGGATGGCGATACGGCGGGAGTGGAGAATAAAGCGATGGGGAAAAGCAGCAAACACAGCCCGCCTTATCTATATAGCAGTGATGCTGCCTACCGCAATTTTCGCCGGGAACACCCAGATGTTGAGTCGTTTTGACAACGATCCGAACGGCAATATCGAGATCGACGGCCTGATAAGTGAGGGTGGGGGAATCGGGCATCGTTTTGATTCGCTCCAGGTCGATCCTACTTTTACTCCGGGAATGATTTCCAACCAGCCCCTGCATCTCGTGGTCCGTTCGAGCGAAGCCGTGCAGTTGCAAGGGTCGGGGAAAATTTTGTTCGCCGTTCCGACCGATGATTTGAAGGAAGTGTATGTTGGCCACGGAGCTTTGCCGGTCATGACCGGAACAAAAGGGCTCACCCGGTTGAATCTCGACCGGCCCACGCCGTATTTTTTCACCAAAGGACAAAAATTGTTTCTCTACTACATCACGGCACCGGGGTTGACCGACAGTTCCTTCGGGCAGCTGTTCGGCACCGGCGGCCGGGCGGTATTGACCCTGCTGGTTGATCCGGCGCCCCAGGCGCCTCCCGCGAGCCCGGCTCCCGTGCCTCGCGAAAAGGCAGGGAATACCTACTCCCGCTCGACTCCGCCGCCGCAGAGGAAATCCCGGTCGCACAGATCGGAGCCCTACCGGGTGGTGCAGCGGCCGTTACTTGCTTTGTTTACCTGTCGGCGGAGCCGTCCGTCAATGGGGTCAGCGAAAAATCCCCCGTCTTCTTCGGGGTGTCGAAAGCCACTGCTGCCGATTCGGAAAATGCTTTCGGCACCCGGGAAGGCGGGGCGGAATCCGCTTTTTTGTCTGCCGAAGTGCCCCTGCAAAAAGAACTCCTGCCCCAAATGCGGGCGGCCTCAGCCACTGTTCGCCCGGCGCACACCCCTCAAAAATATCTTCAAATCGCGAAAAACCCGGTCCAGGTCGTGACGCGATTCATTTCGCACTTTTTTGTTGCCAGTCATCGCCGGGATCGTATTTTTCCGACCGGGAAAATTTCCAATCACGGGGTGTGGCGCAGTTTGGTAGCGCGCGTCGTTCGGGACGACGAGGTCGCAGGTTCGAATCCTGTCACC
>JARGOZ010000315.1 GCA_029213025.1 Verrucomicrobiales bacterium | reverse complement strand
CATGAAATGCACCCCGCAAAATGCGATCACATCAGCATCGGTTTCCTGGGCGCGGAAGGCGAGTCCCAATGAGTCGCCCACGTAATCTGCGATGTCCTGAATCTCAGGAATCTGATAGTTGTGGGCGAGAATAACAGCGTTCCGTTCTTTCTTAAGCGCAAGAATATCCTCGCGTAGGTCTGTCGAAGTATTCAGGGACTGACTCATTCCCTAAACTTAGCCACCGACCGGCAATTAATCAATGATGGATGGATCGTAACCTTTCACTTCCGGCAGTTTCACTTTCAGGTCGGGATCGACCGCCATTTCGCCGGTCAGGGTTCCGCCATCCTGCAGGTCTATGTCCCGGGCGATGACATCGCCGTCGAGAATTCCGGTCCTTGTCACTTCGACCAGTCCTGCACAGGTGACATCGCCCCGCAACGTGCCGTATATCTTAACTGATTCAGTGTAAACGCCTTCGGAAAACTCGACGATAGTTCCTTTTTCAACGATCAGCGATTCGCAATGCAAATTTCCGTTTACCGAAGCGGAATACTTGAAGCGGGCCTCACCGGAACAGTCGATTTTTGTAGAAATGGTTCCCATGGCCAACAGGTTACGGCAGGCCAACTCGTCACCTATAAGGGAACCTTTCCGGTGCACTGTGACATTTCCGCGAGTACGAATCACCCGGTCGGTTGGTTGGCGAATGTGATAATCCGCGAGGCTGATATAGGTATTGCAACGGCCGCACTGAGTCGACTCCGCGTGTTTGGATTCCAGTTGGCGGTGATTGCAACGGAAACAGCGAACCTTGATCTGGTTTTTCGAAATTTCTTTCTTCGTGACAATGGGCTTTTCCGGTTCGGCGAGAATGCCGGGCTCCGGAGGGTCGTCTTTTTCGATGTCTTGCCTCGGTTCAGGCGGCGGGGCAACAGTTTTTTCGACTACCGGTTTAACAGATAAAGTATCACGATTAGCTTTGGCTTTTTCGCGTTTTTCCTCCTGCTCTACGAGATCCCCAATCATCGCTGCCATTGAGCCTTCGGAAAGTTCTTCGTAGGACGCGGATTCGTTGCCGAGACTTATCGAGTGTTCCTTCGGCTTATAGTCTTCCTCCGGCGCGATTGGTGGTGAATCCGGCTCTTCTTTATCCCGGGTCAGGCCGAAGACTTCTGCGACAGAGGCCGGTGGTTCCCGGTCCATTCTCACTTCCTTTTCGGGGGAAGCGCTTGTCTCAGTCTGCGGCTTTTCCCCGGCGGGTTGTTCGCGGGACTTTTTGCGCTTCTTTTTCTTTTCGGGCTTCCTTGTTTCAGGCCTGGTTTTCGATTTTACCCAGGTTTCCGCTTTCCCGTTTTTATGACCGTTTTGTTTATCTGTTTCTTCTTCTTTGTCGACAAATAGAGGCACAGATTCTGAAACCACCCGGATTGTGGAAATGCCGGACAGTTGAGGGCCGGAATTCAGCCGGGCAATACCCTTGACAATTTTTAAGTGCTCTCCGCAGTTTCGGCAGTAAGTGGAAAACGCCAAAGAAGGTTCCGTCTGACCGCCTTTGCATGCCGGACAGATGATTTCAATGGACTTCTTTTTCAACTTATCAAACACAACGGGAAACGGAATTTCAAGGTACTATAAACCAGGTTGGAACAAAATAAAAAAACGCGCCGCAAGAAACGGCGCGTCTAAAAAAATTTCTACCTGCGAAATAAACGTTTATTGAGCAGGTATGCTCTATTTGGTCCCTGCTGTCGCAGGCTGTGACTGAGGAGCCGGTTTCGAGGCCGGAGCGGGGGATGATGCCGGTTTTGCCGGGGCTGCGCCGCCGCCTTTTGCTGCTCCCACTGCGGAAGATCCCATAAATATGGCACCTTCTTCGATGGCGAGTTTACCGGCTGCGACATCTCCTTCAAGGTGGGCGTTTTGCTTCAATTCACACCGGTCTGTTACTTTGATATTACCGACAATTTTGCCGAAAACAGTGACGGAGCGGGTGTTGATGTCGCCTTGAATGTGAGCATTCTCTCCGACAGTCAGATCCCCTTCGGAATTAACTTCCCCTTCAATCCGGCCATCAATGATTAAATCATTGGAGAATTTCAGGGTTCCTTTGATTTCAACGTCGCTGGACAGGATATTTTTGTTTGCACTCATGGATGGTGATGCTGGTTTGGCACTCGGTTGCGGTGCCGCCTGTGGTTGAGTTGGTGATGCTGCCTGAGGTGCTGGATTAGCTGCCCCGGAGTCTTGCTCTTGGTTGATAATTTGTTTAAGCACGGCTCAATTTTTGTTAATTTTTATTAATTGCCAATCTCAGCGAATGGAATATTCTCAGTCCTGATATTGAATTCCTCATAATATAAGGTCTTCTGCTGGATATGTCCAGATTTCACTTAATGTTGGATGATAATGGGGGATTTCTAGAAATTCACTAGCAGTAGCACCAAAATTCATAGCAACTACAATTTCGTGAATTAACTCGACGGCTTCAGGTCCCACGACTGCTCCCCCGAGCAATTTTCCCGTGGTTGAATCCGCCAATAATTTTACCAGTCCGTGCAGTTCGCCCATGATCATAGACTTCCCGTGATCGTCGAAAGGATAGGAGGCAGAATTGAATTCAATTCCCATCTCTTGCGCTTCATGTTCGGTGAGACCAACCATGGCTACCTGTGGATCAGTAAAAATTCCTAAAAGTTTCAGTCTGTAATCCATTTTTCGCAGGTCTCCCTGTTTTCGGCCCAGTAAAACAGCGGCGTTTTCGGCCGACTTTTCACCTTGTTCGATGGCGGTATGGACTACTTCGTATGGCCCGCACACATCGCCGGCTGCGAAGATATGGGGACAGGAGGTTTGCTGGTATTCGTTACACTGAATCAGGCCGGAGTCGTTCCTCAGAATTCCGCAGGATTCAAGATTCAACCCGTCTGAATTGGGCTTGCGACCGAGGGCTTGAAGTATCTCTGCTGCAACTATGGATTTTGATTCACCATTGTGCAGGAAGTGAACTTGCTTCCCGCCTTCGGGAGTTTTATTCACTTTGGTGAGACTGGTGCCAACGAAAATGTCGAGATTTGGACGGGACTCCATTGCTGCCTGTAATGAGTCGGCTACATCCCGGTCCGAACCACTGAGTAGCTGGTTACTTCTTTGGATTACAGTGACATGTTTACCGATGCCCTCTAGATAGCATGCCATTTCCAGAGCAATCGCTCCTCCGCCAAGGACGATGATACTTTCCGGCAGCTCTTTCGCCTCCAGGATTTCATCACTGGTCCAGTAGCCGGTTTCTTCAAGACCGGGAACCGGAACTGTGTGGACGACCGAACCCGTAGCGATGCAGGCGGAAGAAAATGTGAATGTTTCCGTCGAGCCGTCTTTCAAAGAGACTTGAAGGGTTTGCTGATCAACAAAAGAGGCTCTCCCTCTTTTCATTGCGAAACGGCCATCGGTAAGTTGCTCTTTCCGATAGGAAGCAAAATCAGAAATCAACTCTTCCTTCCTGTCGACGATAGCTTCAGTGCTGATTGACAGGTTGTCCACCGAGAGGCCGAACTGTTTAGCATTTCTGATCGCCCGGGCCCGGTTCGCCGATTCGATCAGGGATTTCGACGGCATGCACCCACGCAGGATGCAGAGACCTCCCAATTCATCTGCAGAATCAATCACTGCTGTTTTAAGACCTAAATCACAAGCTGTGCGGGCTGCGGCATATCCGCCACTGCCACCGCCGATAACTACAAAATCGAATGATGTATTGCTCATGAAAATTCTGCCATCCTTAACGATACGAATTGAAGAGTCTTCAAATAAATTGTGTTTTATTTCAGTTCCACTAATTGCCCGGTAGAGGTGTGGACATTATATTTGGTATTTTTTATCTGTCCGTGCGTCCAGTAACCTGCTAAAAGCAAAATCATCCAGCTTATCGAAAAAGTTTGGCAGAAAAAGCGAAATTTTATATCAAAATTATAGAAATAACTTCTTTTTTACTTAAAATAGAGGAAGTTCTTTTATTTGAGATGGAAATCCGATAAATTAGAAGGGTTTGCGAAGTTGAAAACTTAAACAAGGAAACGGAAATATGCTGAAATTGCAAATCCCAGTGAATTCAAAAGGAGATATCTTTGAATTCAATTTAGCCAAAGAAAAGGTTACGATTGGTCGGCGTCACGATAATGACATCCGGATAAAAGAAACCTATGTTTCCGCCTACCATGCCGAGTTATCTCAGGGAGAGGACGGTCGAATCTTCCTGAAAGACAGGGATTCAAGCAACGGCACATTCTTGAATAGTAAACGCGTGACCGAACCGGTTCAGGTGTTCCGAGGAGATATCCTCAAATTCGGTTCAATTAAATGCAGCATCGAAGAGGTAA
>JARGOZ010000054.1 GCA_029213025.1 Verrucomicrobiales bacterium | reverse complement strand
CCGGTTCCGTTTTCGCCAGGCTGCAAATCGGCTCCGGTGATTACAGTAACAATTCCACCGATAGTGCCGGATCCGCCCAGGTCAGCCCCGTTGGCAACGGTGAGAGAGCCGGTAGCTGCGGAGTTGTCCCCGTTGATCAACAGGGTGCCACCGTTAATAGAGGTACTTCCGATGTATTCATTGTCATTCTCCAAAATGAGAGTTCCAGGATCAAGTTTCACCAGGTCACCGCTCCCGCCGATCTCCGCATTCACCACGGTGGCCACCGTTCCCGTTCCGCCATTCTCTGTCTCAAAGCGATTGTTGGTTCCGTTCAGAGTAATCGTTCCGTTGATTGTCAGGGTTCGGCCTGCGGTATCTCCGCCCTGGTTGTGGCGGATAGTTCCCCCGTTCATGACGATATTCGCGTCGAAGGCTTTGTCCCGGTATACAGCCAGAATTCCCGATGAGTTGATTTCAACTGCCTTGCCGATAATGCCGTTGAACCCGTTGGTCGAAGTTAACCCATACTGTCCTCCGTCGATGATCAGTTTGGCTAGCTCCGGTTGGCCGCTTACTCCCATGTAGTTGGTGCCAACTTTGGTTAATGTATAAGGACCGCCATCACTGGTGAGAGTTCCGCGAATATCAAATCGTCCACCGTTTCCACCTATTGACGCATCACTGCCGAGAATCACATTTCGAAGACCTTTGTTGGTCTGGTTTGCGCCACTGTTGTAGAGCGCTCCATTATTCGAGTCGGTTGCGATTCCCGCCCCGTTTACAGTGATCGTCTCGTCCGTCAGGTTGCCGGTATTCCAGCCGCTGAACACGCCTGCCATATCGAGGGCTGCACCCGTCTCAATCACTGTCCCTGCATCGCTGCTGCCAAGAGCATTCACATGACCCCATACAAGAAGACCTTCTGAGACTGTCGTTTGTCCCTGGTAGGTGTTGTCACCGGAAAGAGTTAGCGTTCCGGTTCCCGTTTTCGTTAATCCGCCACCGCCGGAAATGACACCTTGAATACTTCCCGCTCCGAGTTGGAGAGTGGTGCTTCCTTCGATAATGATCAACTCCGTTACTCCCGCGGTGATTGAATCAATTGATACGGTCCCGTCGGCATCCGGTCCGGTCAATTCAATCGTCTTACCATCATTCAGAATTATCGTTTCGGCATAGGTTCCGTCGTTGATGATAATGGTTCCGCCGCTGCCAACCGCAGCAATTGCTTCCTCTATTGTGGCAAAAGCATTGATCTTAAAAATCGCACTTTGATCGTTGTTGGTTCCGAGGTCTGCATCGGCAATGGTTTGTCCGCCACTCAGGGTTGCCCATGCGTCGTCGACATAGACGGTTCCCGGAGTCGTTGCGTCCGCAAGGACGACATCATTGCCGTCACCACCGCTGTAGAATATTTTGTAAGCAACCGTGTCAATCGTGATCGTAGAGCCTTCAGGAAGACCGTTGAAGTTTCCGCTGATTTGATCGGTGGTGCCATCGTTGTTGATGATGGTGTAGAGCGCTTCGGTCGGCCCGTCTCCGGTTATCGCCAGGGTTGATGTCGCGCCCAGTGTATTTCCGTCGGTGAGATCGGCAACAAGAGTGTCAGTTGTCGATCCGTCAACATCGACAGCAAAATCACCATTCAATATGACATCGTTTAAAATTGTCAATGTCCCCGCTCCGTCGACTCCCGGAGCCAGATCTGCGTCATCATCGATAGTGACGGTCTTTGTGTTATCGAGCAGGGTAATGGAACCGGTTCCTGCCAGGATTCCGTTAGCCGTAACGCTGAAGTTGTCGCCGCCGGTGTGAGTTCCGTTGACCTGTAGAGTTCCATTAACAACCGTTGTCGTGCCCTGGTAGGTGTTGGTACCACTTAAGATCAGTAGCTCTGTTCCGGTTTTTCTCAGTCCGCCCGGTCCGCTGATATCACCGGACAAATGAAGGTTCGAAATACTTCCGTTCGAACCGGTATCCGTTTCTATCGTGGCGGTTCCACTCACAAGGGTGACGTTTCCGGAAAATTCGGGTGTCACTACGCTGTCAACAAAGGTGTCAGCTTTCACTAGGCTGGCATCTTCCAGAATCAGATCAACATCGTGAACAATCGTTGTTCCTCCGCTACCGACGCTTTTGTTCAAAAGTAGAGTCGCATTTGACCGGACTGTAATGGTTCCCGGGCTGTCGAAGTCGGTCCTTGCCTCAAGGACCAGAGTTCCCTCCTGGATATCGATACTGCCGGGATCAGTAATTGTGACATTCTTTATATATAAACTATTTCCTCCGACTTTCGTCAGCGTGTTGCCGTTCATGTCCAGAGTGCCTGTCAAATCCCAGCGCGCCACCGAACTGCCGATGGTGGCGTTGCCGGTCAGAGTGACGTTGTTGAATGCTGCGTATTGTGAACCGCCGGTGTTAATAATCGCGCCGACACCGCCGTGTCCGGCACCCTCAATATCAATAGATTCGTAAGGGTCTCCTCCGCGAAAGCCTTTGATATCCAGAGTTCCGGAATTTGTTACTACGGTATTTCCGGTGTTGCTACCCAGGGCCTGGGTATTGCCCATCTCCAAAATACCTTCACTGATCGAGGTAACTCCATCGTAAGTATTCTCGCCGTTCAATACCAGAGTTCCGGATCCGGATTTCAATATATTTCCACTGCCGGAAATAACACTGTCTATGGTTCCCGCTCCGAGTTCGAGAGTGGAGCTGCCTTCGATAATGACGAATTCGGTCGGTCCGGCGGAAAGCGAATCAATAGTCACAGTTCCGGCCGCATCCGGCCCGGTGATTTCGATGGTCTTACCGTCCGCGAGGACGATGGTTTCACTGTAGGTGCCTCCATTTATGATAATGGTTCCCCCTGCCGCAACGGCATCAAGCGCCGCTTGAATGGTGGAGAAAGCACTGACTCCGATCACTGCCGGTTGATCATCGTCTGTGCCGTGGTCGCCATCGGTCACAGCTGTGTCATCCGGAATTCCGGACCAGTTGTCATCGACATAGACGATCGTGGTAACTTCAAAAGCACCTATATCGGCAGTGGCGTCGCGCACGGCACCACGCTGGTCGCTGACTGATATGGAGCCTGCCGCTGCATCGGCGGCAATGCTTCCGGAGTCGATCGCATGGGTCTGAGAGAAGCCGCCGTTGTCAGCCAGTTCGCCCAAATTTGGATCATCGGTAATCCTACCGGAGGTATTACCTCCAAGTGTGTTACCGGTGTGGGTTCCGATGATGTTATTCCCGATCAGTTCCAGACTGGTATTTCCAATATGGCTGTCGGTATCGTTGGCTACCGCAGTGGCATCCACATTCCGCACGTTGCCGTAAATGATACTGTTTTCAATGGTGACCACATTTCCGCTTGAATCGACTCGAATTCCCGATCCGGAGTCAGATCCATTTCGAGTCGTGCGGTTATTGGTGATAGTAACATGATCCAGGGCTACCAATCCCCGGTTGATCGCCCATATCGCGCCGCCGACCCGGTTGTCCTCGTAGTCGTCAGCCGACATGTCCCAGCCTGCCAGGTTGTCGCTGAAGGTGACATTGGTGGCTGTGAAGGACGACCCGTCGGTTTGCTGAAATACACCACCGCCATGCCCGAACGAACTGTTGCCGCTGACTTCGCCGTTGGTTAGAGTTACGGTTCCGCGGTCGCTGTTCCAGATGGCGCCGCCGCGGCCCTGGCTTTCGCTGGTATCCTGATCGGTAGTGTTGTTGCGCAGGGCGAAATCAGTGAGGGAGATCAATCCATCACTGTTATAGATGCCGCCGCCCCGGCCATAGGCATCATTATCCGCTATGATTACCCGCGCCAGAGTCACCGATGATTCGGCACCATTGTTATATATCCCTCCGCCGACCCGGTTTGTGTTTCCGGTCGACTGTGTGGAGTTGTTGGTGATTTCTACATCCGTTCCAACGACAATTCCCTCGTTGCGAAATCCTCCGCCATGTTGGGTTTCTGAGGTGTTGTTGGCAATCTTCACAGTGTTGAGATTCACAACCGCCCCATCTGAAGCATTGTAAAAACCGCCACCGTCATCCTGAGCCGTATTGGAAGTAAGATCGGTCCGCAGCAGGGTTACCGTGCTACCGTTACCGGATTGATAGAATCCGGCACCGTCATTTTTCGTTTTGTTTTGATTTACGATTACGTCGGTTAAATTGACCTGGCTGAGGTGTGTGGTGGTATAAAATCCGCCACCGTTACCATCGAAGTCATCGAGCGTGGAATTGCTGGAAATGGTGGATTTAAATGTGTCGGGATCGGACGAATCGATATTTACAATTCCGCCGCCACTGTTCCAGAAGCCGGCGCCGTGCCGGTTCGCCTGGTTTTCTTCAATCCTGACATCGGTTAGATTGGCTACCCCGTCACTGTTCCAAAATCCTCCGCCGCGGATATCCTGGTTGTTGGTAGTGGATCTGGCTTCGTTCCATTTGATATCAATCGGGTTTGCCGCCGAGCCTTCTATATTGAGGATTCCCTGATTCCAGAATCCTCCTCCATGTCCATTGGTGGAATTGGTGTAGTTATTTCTGATTTGCAGCGCGTCAGCTTTTGTCTGTGTCAGATTCAGGGTTGAGTTGATTGAGGCGTTGTAGAATCCTCCGCCATGATCGGTAGATACATTTCCGACTATAGAGGAATCAATTACATTGACTGTGTTGAACTGCCCTTCGATATAGAAACCACCCCCGTCATCCGACGAAAAATTGCCGTTGTTGCGTGTTCCTCCGATTCCAGTCGTCGCATCTCCGCCGGATAAGTCTCCGCCGATGGTCACATCGCGAAGAGTGAAAGTGTTTCTTGTTCCTCCGACCCAAAATCCGCCGCCATCAGAGTCGCGCTCCACAGTTCCTCCGGACTGATTTCGGATGATCGACCCGCCGGACATTTCGATGATGTTATCTGCTCCGTTGACGGCAATTCCGCCGCCATCACTTCTGTCGTATCCTGCGGTGATATTGTCTTCAACAGTGACGTCGCTGAGGGTGACGCGGTTGCCATCATCGCTGATATATATCCCGCCCCCGCGTCGGTCATTCAGGTTGGCATCGTCCGAAGAAGCCGTGTTACTTGTTATAGATGTTCCATCGAGATAAAGAAACCCTTCGCCGACATTGGTGCCGTTGAAGGAGATGCCGCCGCCATGACTTTCCGCTTCGTTACCGGAAATTGATCCGCCGGTCATAAAGATCATTCCGACATTGCGCCCGCTGCTGGTGGAAAAGATGCCGCCTCCCTGTCCGGCATTGGTGCCGGCAGCAGCCCGGTTGTTTATGATATCCACGTTGTGGAAAATACCAATCCCGCCTTCATTCTTCACGCCGCCGCCGTGCTCACTGTTGCCGTCGGTAAGTGTTGTTTCTCCGCCCTGGATCGTCAGCTCTTCGAAAATGACAGAAGCACCCGGGCGAATGTCGAAAACACGGTCCACTCCGTTACCGTCAATAATGGTGTTTGCCGCTCCGTTGCCTTGAATTACGACCGCGCCGTTGGTCTTTGTGATATCGTAGTCGTAACCGGAGTTATAGCTTTGGAATAGTGATCCATTGGCCAGTGCGCTGCCCCCGGAGTCATCGGTAATGGCAACATTGTTAGAAAAATCACTCCCGCTTAGAATTTCCAACACCAATCGGCCGGTGCTGTCACCGGTGCCGCCGTCCCCGATAATATCCACTATCCTGGCGGTAGTACCTCCGCCCGAAAGCGTAGCTCCTTTAGTGAATTCGGCGCTTTGAGCGTCGTAGTTTAACTCA
Source organism: Verrucomicrobiales bacterium (assembly GCA_029213025.1). Lineage (GTDB taxonomy): Bacteria > Verrucomicrobiota > Verrucomicrobiia > Verrucomicrobiales > DEV007 > Arctic95D-9. Next base: position 32,982 of record JARGOZ010000054.1, on the reverse strand, counting down.
CGGTAGGTGAGTTGGGTCAGTAAAGTCTGGGCGTTGGTGATGGCAGGGTCAAATGTGATTTTGACGTTGCCTGCGGCGCTGGCATTGGCTGCATTGATCGCTTCCCGGAGGGTGACGTTTCCAACGGTAGTGACTCCGTCCGTTTCATCTCCCAGGCTATCAACTACGATCGTCTCTATGAACGCCATGTCCGAAGTATCGATATCGGGATTTACGATGCGCACTTGCGTCACTTCTGAAATGACAGTCTGGTGTGTCGTAGTATCAGTGGCTGTTACCTGTACATCGAGATATTCCACTAATTCACCTGTAACGTTCGAGTAGGTGAAACTGGTAGTTTCTCCGCTGTAGCTTCCCGGAACCGGATTTCCGTTGGAGTCAGTTATTGTCCATGTGTATTCCACCGGTCCAGCCCCGTTGGTGGTTGCAGCTGCAGAGAGATCAACGCTGTTGCCGGAGAGGGCATTTTCCGGAATGGTTACTTCATTTAAAATGAGCGTCTCAGCTACCGGGTCAGCTTCAAAAGCACCAAGGTCACCACTTTCTGTCAGAGTATCGGGCGTTACGCTGATTGCCAGGTTGTCGATCTGATATGTTTCTCCGGCGTTCCCTGCTCTATATTCAAGAGAGAGACCGTTCATGGTGCTAAGAACCCGGCTTCCGGTCACCGAATTGGTAAAAGTTCCAGCTGACGTCACGAGAGTAACATTAATGGTGGTTCCGTTTTCGTTGAGGACGAAATCAGCCGTCAGTTTGCCGACCCCGTTCACCGGACCGGCATTATTGAACATCAGTGCGCTGCTGCCCGGATTGGCGTAAACCGCTCCGCCGCTGTTGTCCTGTATGGAAACGTTGACTGTGGTAATTCCGTCAGACAGAAACAGCACCGGATCCTCATCACCACTTGCCGTGAAATCGTACTCGACTCTCACGGTCGTCGGAGTGCCCGGTTGCAACTCGCCGGGAGCGACTATATCGGCCGTAAATACATATTCGTTATCAGCATCACCGCCTGCAAAATCAACAGAAGTGCCATCCGCAGTTCCCACCCGTTCCCCGGTCAAGGTCACTCTGGAGTCGGTCAACAATTGGGCTCCGGTTAAATCAAAGGCTGGAATCTGTGTAGTTGCAGCGGTCCCCGGCCGACCATCGCCTCTTTGATCCGTCGCTACTCTTGAGTCAATCGCCGCACCGGCAGCCGCGCTGGTGCCGGATATTGAGTGAGACAGGACTACGCTGCCATCGTATAATGCGGCGCCACCATTGTTAGCCAGAGCGCCCAACTCCGGATCGACCGTCATCCTTCCCTGAAGGTCGCCGGTCAAAGACCCTGAATTGTGCACTCCGATAATGTTCGCGCCCACAAGGGTAGCGTTGCCGCGGACATCAGATGCGTCCTGTCCTGAAGCGTCCAGATCCGCGTCGGCAGTATTACCGAAAATGATACTGTTTTCTATAATAACTGATCCGGCAGAACGATAGATGCCGCCGCCGCCACCAGAGCCCCCGGCAGTGGAATGGTTATTTGTTATCGTAACATGGTTGAGATTCGTTTCGTTGCCGCCGCTTTGACTCCAGAGCGCGCCGCCGACCCGGTTGTTGTATTCGGCTGTTACGTTGCCGTCATATTTCGCACGGGCGAAACCGGTATAGTTTCCACTGATGGTTGAGTTGGTAGCATTGAACTGGGCGTTGCTTGCGAGGCGCATTCCGCCGCCGTAGTTATTACTGACGTTGTTGGCGATTGTCGATCCGAACAAGGTAATTACCGGTTCGTTCTCGGCGTCAAATCCGCCCCCGAAACTGGCGGCCTCATTGTCATTTATTGTCGAATCGGTCAGGGTCACTTGAGCGCGACCAAGAGCGCGGAAACCTCCACCCCGTAGATCCGAGCCTGTGGGTCCTCCATCAATACCGGAGGTTCCTGACTCGCGTCGCGTCTCTCCATCGCTTTCATAGCCCGCCAGGTTGCCATTAATTTGAGTCCGAACAAGGTCAACAATGGAATCGTCGGTGATATACATTCCTCCGCCGTGGTCGCGGGAAATATTATCGCTGATGCTGCTGTCGGTGCCGTTCAATACGGACGAGCCGGTCACCATTAAACCCCCACCCGAGTTTTGGCTGTAGTTCTCCGTGATTTCGGTTCGATCCAGATTCAGCGTTGAATTCTCTACATAAAATCCGCCGCCATTATTGGATGAGCTGTTTGACTTGATTACACTGTCCGTGAAACTGACGGCGGAATAGGAACTTATCCAGCCGGCGCCACCCTGTCGGCTTCCGCTGGTGCCAAGGGTTTCGTTTTGAGTCAATGTGACGTGGTCGCCGGCCACCGTTGCGCCGTTTACATAGAAAGCGCCACCGCGTTCTGTTTCTGCGACGTTACCGGTTATCGAGACATAGCTAAGATTGACAAATGTATAGTCGGTGGAACGAAATCCGCCGCCGCGCACCCGGGCACTGTTATTCTCTATCTCAATGGAATTGGTATCAGATCCGATAATGTTTACCGTTCCTCCGGTGGAAGAGCTGTAGAAACCGCCGCCGTCCTCAGCGCGGTTACCGGTGATGGCAGAGTTTCCTTTGATGTTGACGGTGGAACCGTCGAGGTTGTAGAAGCCGCCTCCTACGCCCCGGATTCGTGTGCCTCCGCTGTCAGAGCCGGTGAAATTGTTGGAAATAATTACATTCTCCAGATTCGTGATCCCGTCTCCCTGGTTCGAGAAACCTCCACCGCTTCTTGTGGTGTTAAAATATATCGTGGAGTTCCCGTCGATGGTGCCGTCTTTCATGGTGATGGTACCACCATTGTTGGCAAACCCTCCCCCGTGTCCGTAGGCATCGTTGCCAAGGATGTCGGATCCGTTCTGGAGAGTCACTGTTCCTCCGGAGTTGTAGAATCCACCACCATATCCATCCCGCCGGTTTGTGGCACTCAAATCGAGCGTGTGGTTCGATTCCACATCAGTATTGTCGAGAACAACAATCCCGTTGTTATAGAAGCCGCCACCATGTTCCTCGGTGGCTGTATTGTTGGAAACTGTTGAATCGATGAGTGTGACTTCGGATGTGAAAGTCGCGTTGCGGAAGGCGCCGCCACGAATATCAGCCGTGTTGTTATTCAGTAGCACATCACTCAGAGTTACTTTTGAGCCCGCTGTCACGTAAAAACCTGCTCCGTCACGGGCCTCGTTTCCGCTGAAAGTTCCGCCCGTCAAATTTACCGTGGTTTCGTTTATCGCGTAGAAGCCGGCCCCATCAGCCGCTTCGGCTCCACCGGCACGTGTTGCTTTGTTGTTGGTGAAATCAACATCCGTGCCCGTGATCACGGCCTGATTTACTGCGTAGATCGCTCCTCCGCGGGCATTGGTGTTGTTGTCCACCGTGTCGCGGACTTCGTTATCGAGGAAATTCACCCGGAACATCTCCAGTTCAGCCGGACCAACAATCCGAATCGCACCGCCATCGCCTTCATCGATCTGTCCATTCGTCAGGGTCATGTCTTCCAGGGTCACCTTTGTCGTACCGGTGATGTTGAAAATCCGATCCAGATTTTGAGCATCAATAAATGTTTGGTCGATACCGGCTCCAGTGATGGTGATTTCTTTTCCGCTTATGTCGATATCACCCTGCGAAAGCACGAAAGTTCCCGATCCGAGAATGACACGATCGCCGGTAACTGCAGCGTTGATTGTCTCCCGTAGCGATCCGGCTGATCCGTCGTCAACATTGGTCGACACCATTCTGTCCATATGAGAACCGAAAATAGTGCCCGCCTCCGCTCCGTCAGCCTGATTGCTAACCGGCAGGCGTCGTTCACCTTCGGTAAACCCGCCAAACATCAGATTCTGGTTTTGCTGCGAAGCATAAACATCCTCCAAACCGAGTACGTGCCCCATCTCATGCATCATGACCGAGAGCAGGTCCATCCCGTATTGGGCTTCCCCGTCGGTATCGCGGAAAACGGTGGAACTTACGGCAAACTCAAACTCTTCATCATCAAAGGGAGTTTCATCGATAAACCAATCACTGCCGGCGGCGTTCCAGTCGAGATAGATATGGGTTCCCTCCGTTGTTCCAAGAGCCAATCCTTCGATATCCACCACTGATATCTCGATTGCTTCGAGGGTTTCACGCTGTGCGTCGGTCAGTTCGGTTTGCGACCAGCGCTGGACGGCAGCATCTGTGATATTCTGAATTTCCTCTTCCGACAAATTTTCGAAACTGGTCAAAATAACCTGAAAATTCGGGTCGTCTTCAAAGTCGTTGTGGGAATGGAGAATCTCCTGCGAACCAAATTCCTCAGCTCCTGCGAAGCGATTTACCCCGGCATCGTCATTCGAAACGGAAACTTCCTGGACAGGGGCATCCGGCATTTCTCCGACAGGGGCACCTGAATACAGTATCCTCGGCTCAAGTGCTTCGGCGAAATACTCGCGATTTTCAGTGGTTGATGCCTTTTGTTTTTTCCAGAACTTCATAAAATATTCAGGGTGCAGATAAAAAAGTATTCGAGCCCGCAGCAGCTGGTTGCTTTTGCTGCGAGCGTCGCTTTTATGACAATTTTTCTGTGTTTGACAGCTTTAAATGCGATAAAAGGTGCCGCAAGGTCCTTCAATAGAGGGGTATTCAGGTCAAATAAAATTTTTGCCACGGAAGGGGGAAGATGATTTGCAGTCCTTTTTTGAGAAGATTTTCTACTGCCGGTCCAGACCCAACAGGGTACAATTATGGACTGTACCCTGTTGAATTTTAAAAGTTAATGAATCAGAGCGTCCAATGTGGCGGCGAAAATTCCGCGCTGTTTTTGGCCGTTAAAATCCCGCAGATCATGGCTGAAATTGGCTCCGGTGTAGAACATCCACCATTTTCCGTCCCGCAAAATTAATTGATGGGGCGGGTAGATCATAAAACGGTCGAGCTCACTTTCTCCGCCTCGATCAATCCATGGCTTCCGGTGGTTTCGCTCCCAGTTGACTCCGTCTGTGGAATTGCAGCACTCCATATCGATGGTTTGAGCATCGGTCCGGTAGCGACCGAGGATTCCGATCCTGCCTTTGTCCGTATAGGTAACGGAGAGGTAATAAAATTCGAGGTCGCCGGGATCTTTTGAGTCAGGAATGATGACCTTCTGCGGTCCGTTCCACAATAGCCCGTCGGCACTGGAGTAGCGATAGATGACGCGAATCATACCGCGAAGACCGTCGCGTTGCTTATCGCGGCCGGAGGGGATGAGGCCAACGGTGAACAGTTCGAATGTGCCGTCGGGAAGTTGGTAGACATTGGTAGCGTCGTTACAAATGAGGTGGGCAGGGGCAGGGGACTCGCCATCTGTCAGGTTCATCTTTTTCCCCGGCTTCGGCAGATCGATGTCGAGCCGTGCCTCTGCGCCAACCGCCCGGTCGCTGATGTGATATAGACAGGGCTGCAGAGCATTGACCACACGGTATCGAACACCGTCATCGCTGTCCGCTGCGATGAAGCGGACCACGTGTCCATCGCTGTCGCCGTGGACCCAGAAATACAGTCTGTGGGTTCCGTCTTTCAGCACGAGGTGGACGGGTTGAACGGGGTGCCATCCTGGCGGCATGCCTTCCAGAATCAGGCCGGGGCCGGTATTCGCGTAGGTGATGTCCCATTTCCCGCCGATCGAACCTTCGGCAAATCCGATTTTTCTGTCGACGCCTATACCCGAAAGACTGATCCAAAGCCTCCAGCGGTCATTCTCCAGCGGCTCGGCCGGGCTGGTAAAATTCTGGATCCAGCCAGCGGTGGGTTTTCCGGTGTGGCGGAAAAGTTCGCCGTGTTTGACCCACTTAGGTGTTCCGGAATGTAGAGGCGTAGGGCACAAACCGGTCGCAGCGAGGCATGTAGTGAATTTTCGTCGGTTCATCGGAAGGATTGGAATGGAATTTGACCACGGATAAAGCATGCGGGTGGAAATCCGTGTCGATCGATGTCGAGCCGTGGTTGGAGCAAAAAGAATCTACCGGTTGTTTCCACTCCGCAAAAAAGCGATCAGATCGCGAACCTCCTCCATCGTCAGGCCGGTTAACAGTCCCACCGGCATGAGCGACATTTCCAGTTCGGTTCTTTCCTTGATCTCGGACTTCAGCAAGCCGACTTCGCTGCCGGTGATATCCCGGTAAAACTCCTTGCCGCTGCGCCCGCCGTTGCGCAGGAGAAAGCCGACAAAATTGCTGCCGTCCTTCATCGCGACCGAGCGCGGATGGAACTGGGGCGGCACCTCCGCTTGCGGTTGCAGGATGGATTGAACCAGCCAGTGGCGATCGCGGTTCGTGACAGCGGAAAGATCCGGACCGACGATATTGCCTCTGCCCGAGTGCCGGTGGCACGTTGCGCAGCGGGCCAATAGAGGATGGAAAAACAGTCGTTCCCCGGAGGCGAGGTCCGGTTCGCCGGTAACTTTATCGAGGGCTGCGAGCCAGGCATCGGTATCATCGACAGGAGGCTGCGGCTCGGTACTGTAGCCGCGCAGGGCGCGTTTGGCTTCTGCGGCTGCGGCCGGGGAATTCCCTTTTTGTGCGTATTTCTGTAGAACTTCGGGGTATTTTTGTGGATCGACAGCAAGGCGTAGCAGGAGAAAACCGGCTTCGTTGTCATTCGTGTTATCGCCCGCCAATTGCTCCAGAACAATGGGCAGGGTCGCTTCATCAGTGCGGAAAGCTAGAGCGCGGCAGGTCTCCAGTCGCAAAGCCGGGTTTTTCGAGGTGAGCAGATCGCTGAGTAGTTTCGGGTTCAATCGCGGGTGCGAAGGCGACATCAGCCGCAGGGCGAAGGCGCGAATTCTTCCGGGAGTATTGCTGTCCTGAATCCGCTCCATCAGCATTTTCACATCGGCCACGCCGGCTTCGGATTTTCCGGCCAGGGTGTTGTGTGCGGCGAGAGCTGCTTCGAAAAGTGCGTAGCTCAGATCCGGGCGGGTGAGCATTTCAGCGATCTTAACCTCGAAACCTGCCAGATCTTCATTGGCAATCCAGCGCAGAGCCTCGAATTGAATGGCAGGGGTTTCGTTTGCCAAAGCTTCGGCCGCGAATTCGGTGTCTTTCGGCTCAGCTAATTGACGGGCAAGAATGGCCGAGAGGGCATCAGCTTTCGGCCAGGACAACGCATCACCCAAATCCCGTCGTGATAATTCCAGCAAAGCAGCCCGCGCGAGGAACGGTTTCTCCCGGTCCCGGCAAAGTTTCAGGAGGTCTTTGTGCGGCAGACCGGGTTTTCCCCGGCGCAGCTCAGCAGCGAGTGTGGAATCCTCATTAGCGGGATCCGGGGTGAGCGGATTAAGCCAATCGGCTTTGTCTTCGTCGATTTCGAGTTTCCAGATTCTGCCTCGCTTATGCAGGTGATAAAAGGTAAGAGCCCAGTCGGTGAAATAAATCGCACCGTCCGGCCCCCGGGCAAAACAGGTCGGTCGGAAATGCTCGCTACCGGTGACCAAAGTAACTCTTTCCGTCTCGAATGAAGCGCCTTTCCGGTGCAACGGGTAAAAGTCGACCCGGTGATCGCTCCAGGATCCCGAGATCAATCCGCCGCCCAGTGGCAGAATCCCGCAGGGAGCTTCACCTGAGGAATGCAGCATTGGCAGGGTGCCGCGCAATTCGCCATTCCAGGCTACAAAAGGGTGAAACGGAGCATTTCCGTAGCGCCGGTTGTAGCCGTAATCGCCGCCTTCGACGACATGGATCAAGCGGCAGGGTGGGCGTGAACCGGGATCATTCTCGGCCGCGAAAATTTCGCCATCCTCGCGCACACAAATACCGAAGGGATTCCAGAAGCCTTTGGCAACCCGGTGCAGACCTTTGCCTTCCGGTGAACAGCGGAAAATGCCGCCTTCGCCGGTCCCGGTCAGGATTTTGCCGTCGGAGCCGGTCAGCGTCCAGTCTTTCCAGAAATTTTCCCCAAGCGCGAAAATCAGAGAGCCGTCTTCATCCCACGACATCCCGGAAAGGCCATTGTGCGGGTAATCCGCGATCGTCTCCAGCGTGGCGATCTGTTCTTCCACGTCGGCTGTGCCATCGCCGTCCGAATCCCGGATTCTCAGCACCCTGTCGCGCTCGGCGAGATACACCCAGCCATTCGGGCCCAGTTCGAGATCCATAGTTGCTTCGGTTTTGTTATAGAATACCTGCCGGTTTTTGCCGTCGGCATCGAAAATCAGTATTTCGTCATGTTCCGGGCCGTCGTAGGGATCGGGGCGGAAGTGGGTGTGGCTGGACACTGCCCAGATCCGGCCTTTGTCATCGATATCGATTCCCGTCGGCGTGACGATGTCCGGGTGCTTCACCACCAGAGTAAGTTTCAGCCCCGGCAGCAGCGTTTTGGCATTCGGTGAAATATCATCGGGAACAACGGGGGGATCAGCCGTTAAAGCGATGTTTATCCAGATACCCGAAACGATGATGGCGAGAAGATTCCGCATGCTCCCAGTAAGTCATGCCACGGGGGAATGATCCAGAGGAAAGGGGATACGCGAATCGTAGAATTTCCACCCATGCAGTATCTATTGCAAATAGCTTGCAATAGATAAAAATCCGCATTATTGCAAGTATATTGCATTAGTGAAACGATAAATGATGTCAGCAAGTATTCTTCCCGTAACAGTTATGTCCGGCTTTCTGGGTGCCGGCAAAACAACCCTTCTGAACCACATCCTGCGGAATCGACAGGGAAAAAGAGTCGCGGTAATCGTGAACGACATGAGCGAGATAAACATTGATGCCTCGCTGGTTCGATCCGGAGACGCAGCGCTTTCGCATTCAGATGAGAAAATGGTCGAGATGTCCAACGGGTGCATTTGCTGCACGCTACGCGAGGATTTGTTGATCGAAGTTGGTCGCCTGGCAAGGGAAGGGCGTTTTGATCATCTTTTGATCGAGTCTACCGGGGTCAGCGAGCCTATGCCGGTGGCAGAAACCTTTACTTTCCGGGACGAAGACGGCAACTCGCTCGGTGATATAGCGGAGATCGACACGATGGTGACGGTGGTGGATGCTCTGAATTTCATTCGCGACTACGAGAGTGTTGAGAATCTGCGGGACCGGGGCGAAGCACTCGGTGAAGAAGATGAGCGAACCATCGTAGATTTGCTCGTCGATCAGGTAGAGTTTGCCAACGTCATCCTGATCAACAAGATCGATCTGGTGACGGAAGATGTGAGAACAAAGATTCACACTATGCTCCGGGCGCTCAATCCCGGGGCAAGAATTTTGGAAACGACCAGGTCAGAGGTGCCTTTGGACGAAGTAATGGGAACCGGACTGTTCCGGATGGCTGAAGCCGAGCAAACGCCGGGCTGGCTTGATTCCCTGATTGAGCAAACGCCTGAAACAGAAGAATACGGCATCTCCAACTTCGTTTATGAACGGCGGATACCGTTTCATCCACAGCGACTGTATGAAGTTTTTCAGCAGCAATGGCCCGGGGTACTCCGTTCCAAAGGTCTGTTCTGGCTGGCAACCCGTCTGCAAATGGCGGGCTATTGGTCGCAGGCCGGGGCAATGTGTGAAAATCAATGCCTCGGTTATTTCTGGGCTGCCGTGCCTCAAGAACACTGGCCCACAGATTCCGCGTCACTCGAGGAGATCGAACATACCTGGCAGGAACCGAACGGGGACTGCCGACAGGAGATCGTTCTCATCGGATCGAATATGAATAAAGAGCAACTGGTCGAAATGCTGGACAGCGCCCTTTTGACTCCCGAAGAACTGGCAATGGACAAAGAAAAATGGGACTTCCCGGATCCATTTCCGAAATGGCAGATGGCTGCCGACAGTTCGGATAGCTGACCCGGTAGGGCATGCGCTGGCGATGCCTGTTGGTCGGTGGTAGTTTGATTGTGGCTATGAGTATTGAAACGAAGTGATACAATAGCGAACCCGCCCAGGGGGGGGAGTATTTGATTTTGCTTCACATTCCGCCGCAATCTCCCCACTCCCGCGCGCGGCAAAGTGCAGTCGAATTTTCGTGGTAGGCATGTAACCATTTTCGGGCCTGCTGAGGCTCCATCCACGCCTTTGATTTCGGGAGCCGAGGGAAAGCACGAAAACAATTTTCCCGGTAACAGGATGATGTTGTTTCGCTGATCCAGTTTTCGTATTCCACCCACCATTTGAGAAACAGCCTCCCTGCATTGTGTAGTTGATCGACCGGCTCGCTTCGCAAATTGTTTTCATGATAGAAACCGGGATTCGGCGGTACTGCCTCCGTATACAGAAAACACCGTGAACGGTTGCGAATGTATAGAAATCCATGTTTGTCGCGGGAATACCGGCCTACACAGGCTCCGTGTAACTCTATGATATCTCCTTCGTATTCCATCCGGTAACAACTGGTTCCATCCAACCCGCCGGATTTTTCACGTTCCAGACCAAATTCGCAAAGCAGATTTCCACTGCTGTGGATTACATCGCGCCCCCAGAAAAACATCTGCTGGCCAAGTGCATTGGTAAAATCACGAAATAAGCCTCTCTGCAATCCTTCCTCGTTCCGGGTATTCATACCTACGCAAATAACTTCCTTCTGCGACAGGCGGAACAACAGCAGAGGTTCCCCATATGAGTAATGATCAACGACACGCCTCCCAGTGTGGTAACAATACTGGCCGGGGGAATGTTCAAACGCATTTTGCCGTCTGCATCCGTTATTAGAGACGGACAGCAATTGTCAGTGCAGCCGCTGCCGCAACTTGTCTCCGGCATTTCTTCGCCTTTCACATAAACAAATGCAGCCTCTTCAGCTTCCGTCGTATCGGACCCGCCGACCACATAGGTAAATACTTCTTCTTCCGCTTTTGTTTCAACTGCCACCGGTTCGGGCGATGATGATTTCTCGATATAGGGAAGTATCGCCCCGACAATGACCAGAGAGATTCCCAAAGCACCGGTGGCGATGATCCATTTTTTGCGGTGCCGACGATAACCGGAAGTAAGCATCAGCACGGCAATGGGAACAACAAACAGAGCCATCCCCCAGTGGGAAGCGGGGTGACTCCAGATTTTTCCGAAGGTCGGCAAAACAATAAGAAGGATTGGGGTTGCCGCACAGTGAATGGCGCACAAAACCGAAAGAAAAACGCCCACGCGATCTGCATCGACTTTTTTCCGGGGAGTTGCTTCAGCAATAAGATTGGTTGATGGATTCATGACCTGAATAAGTTTCTTTTACTGCAAGTAACTTGCAGTATATATTAACGCAAGCAGTTTGCATTAAGAATTTTCCGGAAATTTGCCAAAATGGAAATCAATCCGCGCTTTCAATTCGTGTTCATCCAGCCCCGGACCAATGCAAATGAGCGAAGCCGGAACATGGCAAATCCCGGGAACGGCGACGGGAGGCTGCAGGGGTTCCGAACCGGTGCGTTGGAAAAGCCAGCGGGAGCCGGGTTCCTCGACCAGTTTTACGAGGGCTTTTACACGGATTATCCGGTCGGGAAGTTCCGCTATGAGTTGTTCTATCGAATGGCGCCTTACTCTGGGAGGCAACGAAAGCGAACACCCGGTGAAACGATGAGAGATTTGATGCACCTCATCATGATGATGGTGGTGATGGTGATCCGGGTTCGATAAATAGTCGGGAACCGGATTCTCTCCCTGGTGAAACCACTTCCGGTTTTCCCCGGCACCACGCAATTCCATCCTCAGGATCTTCGCCAAATCGGTCACCGTAATCCGGGCGGAATGGGGTGCCAGCGAAGTGACGCCGCCGGTTACGGTTTTGATACGATCGTGATCCACTTTGTCGGCATGGGTCAACATCCAGTAGCCGGCGGTTTCCATCTGCCGTTTTTCCAGAGCGGTCAAATCCCCCCGGGTTCCCCAATGCCGGGCGTCGATTAGGCACACCTGCATCCGGGGAAAAAACGGCAGATCATTTTGCATCAGCGAAAATGCTTCCAATACCGGCAGGGGATCGGCGGTGCCGTTCAGCTCCAGCAACAAAAGATCTCCTCTTCCGTCCAGTGCTGCCCGGCAGACAGCGACCAGCTCATCGAGGCTTTCGCAACAGGCGCAGCCGGATTCGAGGGGAACCACGTGAGCTACGGAATCACTGATGGTCGCGGCCTCCATCCCTGCATTGACATAGTCATTGAGAATGGCATCGACCTGAATGTTGTGATCACGAAGCGAAGTCGAAAGTCTCCGAAGCAGAGTTGTTTTTCCCGCTCCGAGAAATCCGGTGATGAATACCAGAGGCTTCAAAATTCGAATTTAATCCCGAAAATAACCTCCGACTGTTCCACCCCATTGATACTGTAGTTGCAGCCATCCGACATGTTCCTCACCATGACCATCTGAATCATTGTAGTCATACTGAATGCGAGTCTGGAATCGCTTGCTTGCTCCAATCCGTGTCGTTAAAGAAGGGGATAAACGGTGGTAGTCAGGCGTTTCCAGTGCTTCAATTCCTGATACAAAATCGTGACGGAAAGACAGCTTTGTCGTGTCACTTAAACCGTAGAATAAGTTCGTGGAGACACCCTGTTCGTCAAATTCGTGCCTTTCTATTTCGCCATCATCTTCGTGAATCTCAACGGCGTCGAATGAACGACCAATAAACTCGGAGCGAATCATAAAGGCTCCCGGGGCGAGTTCCTGGTATCCATGCCCGGAGTCTCTACCTCCCCAAACCTTCTGAATACCGAAACCGTACAGATATGTCATCTCGCCAAAGCCATTTTCACCCATCCCGAAGGAGGCTGTTCCCATGGCCGCCCCGTCTTCGACTAACGCCCATTTCAAATCTGCGGTTGCTACCCAGGAATTGAAATTGGCGCTGTCCGCTTCGAGATGGTGATCGTCGTCGTGTCCTTCCTCTTCTTCATGTTCGTGGGCATGGGTGCGAACACCACCTGCGCCAATCGTGAGCATGGCAAATTCGTCCGGGTGTTTGAGGATCAAATGGCCGCCCTGAGTGATCAGTTCGCCCTCGTTGATCAGGCGGGAGTTTGCCAGATTATTGTTCACAAAGTCCCAACCATGCAGGTGACGATGTGATTGAAAGCCGAAGAAATTGAGAAACTGGCCCCCACCAAGTGTAACGGCCGGGGAAAAGTTGTAGCGAAGAAAGTACTCTTCCACTTCAGCACTCCATTCTTCAGCTCCTTCCTGACCAAACGCGGTAATTCGACCGACAAGCTTGTCATTGATTTTTAATAAAACGGAAGCTTCGACATTCTGAAAAGCGGCATCTTTTTGTGGATCATGTTCATTGCTGGCGAAATCGGTCGCTTCGGCACCCGACTCAAGAGCGCCAAAGGTGCCTATTGCGTAAAATCGCGGAAATAGAATTCCACCCAGATTGGCATTCTCACCGCTAAGAGGATCGAAATGGAAGGTAAAATTGGTACCTTGGTCCTGGGAAAGTCCACTGCTGACCAGCATCGCCAGTAAGGCGTGAGTACTTAGAATATTTAGAAGTTTATAGTAGCGCATCATCGTTTGTTAAGTTTTTCATTTTAATGCAAGTAATTTGCATTAGGGGTCGCTCGGTAAGGCGAATTAGCTCTTAATGCAAGTGACTTTCAATAAAAAATACCAGCCTGACCTGGGTTCGATTGCGCTTGCCAAAATCGCCGGTGTCGCTAGTAATGGTGCAAAGTGTTTGCATCAATTAGCCCGATTAGACATGAACATTGAGCGAATCCGGGAACGCATCAGGAAAAGTCCGCTACGGATGACTCGGAAGCGCGACTGCCTTCTCAACGCTTTGTTAACCCTTGATCGTCCGGTGTCGGTTGAGGAATTGCGCGTCCTTGCTGACCTGCCACCAAGTGACCTGGTCACGGTGTATCGTACGATCGAGGCATTTTCAGGAATCGGGATTGTGCAGGGCATTCCGTTGGAAAGCGGCGGAACGATCTACGAACTGACCGAGCCTGGCGACCATCATCACCACTTGATCTGCCGGGTATGCCACAAAACAGAGCGGCTTGATGTGTGCATGGGCAAAGAGCTGGAGCAAAAAGCGCACAATCTAGGCTTCCGCGATGTTACGCACGTGATGGAGGTGTACGGAAGCTGTAAGGATTGTGAGTAAGTTAGCTAGTAGCCTTTGGCACCGCAAATCGTACAGGGTACAATCCCGGATCGTACAGGGTACAGTCGAAAAAAGGTCCGGATTGGGACGCTCCATGTGACGCGGACATTTCTGTCCGCGTATTATGTAATCCATTGGATTGGCGATCCCGGATCAGTTTCCATAACCCGGAATTGCCTCGGTTTCGGTTGGGCTTTTGCTTGCGGTCCGTCCCGGATTGATCCATCTTGCAAGTAATTTGCATCAATTATGTTTATGAAAAATTCATTGGTCTCAGTTTTCGCTCTTTTGTTTGCGTTCTCATCCGGTCTTTTATTCGCAGATACCTATGTGGCAACGCTTAGCGGTATCGAATGCGAAGGTTGCAAAAAGACAATCGCCAGGTCACTTGCCAAAATTTCGGGTGTCCAGAGCATCCGAATCGAAAAAATCGGCGACGATGCCCACAAAATGACGGTCACCACCGACGGTTCCTCTGAGATCTCCCGGGAACAGGCTGCCGAAGCGATCGAGCTGGCGGAGCACTACAAAATCAAGTCGTGGGACAAATCCGCAGAAGATCAGACCGAACATGCCCACGACAAATCCCACAGCGAGGGAACCCCGGAGGATTCGTGGCTCGTGAACGGTTGGGATAAGATAATCGGCACCTGGCAGGAAGAGGACGGGCCGACTGTCTCCTTCGGCTGGAAATACCCCGGAACAGTTCTCGAATCGTCCGTCAAATGGGGCGAATCACAGAAATACGCCGTAATGTGGAAGGAGCCGGAATCCGGCAAAATCGCTATCCTGTCTCTCGATAACAAGGGCGGCCAGAGCAAAGGGTTCTGCACGTTCGAAGCCGACAAATCCGTCGCTACAGAAACCTACGCAACCGGCGACGGAAGAACCGGTGAGAAAACCACGGTCTACCTTCTCGAAGGCGATACCCTCACCTTTCAAATCAACGACGGCGAGCCGCGCGTACTGGTGCGGAAATAGCAAAATCATGCTGCTCGTGAACCAGCCATAGAAGAACAGTGGAAAAGGGCGGCAGGGACAGTAGTTTCTCAGCGCCCTGGATTTCGTTCCCGTTTTGAAAGGTTGTTATTACAGTCTGTTGCTCGCCATCCTGATCACTGGATTTACCGGATGCGCTTCGTCCTGTTTCGTTGAAACCACCAACGGAAAGGCAGCGCTGTCGGGTTCCGGTCATTCCGTTACTCCACCGAGCAAACCGCGCCTACCGATGGGCACGGTTTTCAAAGGCGAAAAGCGCTTTAAATCTCTGATGGCAAAAGCTGAGCGCGAAGGTTGGCGCAAGCTGCCGATAGGGGAAAGGACCGCGAGATTCGGCAAAGCGATGCTCAGCGTGCCCTATGTGAATTACACGCTGGAGGTCCACGATCGCATCGAGTCACCAGTGGTTAATCTGGATGGTATGGACTGCTGGACCTACTACGAAAATGCCCTCGGCATGGCGCGGCTGTTGGCCTACAAGCCGGGGCCCTACAGCAAAGGGGATCTGCTGCACATGATCGAACTCGAGCGCTACCGCAGCGGTCGCTGCACCGGAAGCTATCTGAGCCGGATGCATCACCTCGAGGAAGTCTTTTACGACAACCAGAAACGAGGGCTGGCGACTAATGTAACCGCAAATCTGCCGGGAGCCTGCCGGATGCAGCGGGAAATGAAATATATGACGTCCGCCTGGCGGGATTATCGTTACCTGCGTAACAACCGCGATTTGATTCCGAAAATGGCGCAGATTGAAAAACGAATTACCTGTCTGCCGTTCTACCACATTCCGAAATCGCGGGTTCGTTCCGTGGAAAAATATCTCAAGGATGGCGATATCTGTGCCATCACCACCACCTGGAAACACAGCTACACCTCGCACGTGGGCCTGATCGTGAAGCAGGGCGGAAGGGCGCGTTTCATGCACGCCACCTCGCAGCGATCAAAGGGCCGGAAAATGGTGCTCGACGCACCGATCTCCGACTACCTGCGCGGCAGCTCAAAGCACGCCGGCATCGTCATCTGCCGACCGAAGGATTTGCCGCCTTCCGGGTTTTGGTAGAGCACTTGACCTACCGCCGTATCTCTCGCGCGTCGGATGTAGCGAACCTTATATTTTCGACTTTGAGCGGGATTGGCCGGTAGTGCTGCAACAAAAAAACACTTTGCCAAAAATTGGCTTAGTGTTTAGTGTAGTGGATCAATACGAACAGGAACATAAACTCACAATCATCAGCCCATAGAATGGGTATGTCGATGATGATGTTTTCCTGGTAGAGCTGGACTCGTCGGATCAACGGAAATCTCTTTCACCTGTTTCCTTAGTCAAATCCCGGGTTCGCTGAGAGCGCTTTTCCGCACTCATTGCACTCAATCCTCTTTTCGAAGCATGCAAAAATGAATCATTTCTACATCACTACACCTATTTATTACGTAAACGACAAACCGCATATCGGGCACGCCTATACCACTATTCTGGCAGATGTGATTGCGCGGTATCGACGCCAGACGGGTGATCACGTCTTTTTTCTAACCGGCCTCGATGAACATGGTCAGAAAGTTCAACATACAGCTGAGAAGAGTGACCTGACACCAAAGCAACATTGCGATCAAATGGCGCCTCATTTTCTAAACCTGTGGAAACAGTTGCAGATAAAAAATGATGACTTCATTCGCACCACTGAACCACGGCACAAAGTCATCGTTCAACAGGTGCTACAGGCGGTTTACGATGCCGGAGATATCTACAAAGGTCAATATGAAGGCTGGTATTCCGTCTCGGAAGAACGGTTCATCACCGATAAAGAAAGGGCCAGCGGGGAGTTCCGCGATCTGCAACGAATATCAGAAACGAATTACTATTTCCGGATGGAGAAATACCAGGGCCGATTGATCGAGTATATCGAACAGCACCCCGAATTTATACTACCCGCTACGCGACGAAACGAAATTCTGGGCAAGCTGCGCGAGCCGATAGGCGATCTGTGTATATCCCGGCCCAAAAACCGGCTTTCCTGGGGTATAGATGTGCCATTCGACAGCGACTTTGTGACTTATGTCTGGTTCGATGCATTATTGAACTATATATCCGTTCCCGGATATGGATCGGATGATAGGTCGTTTCAGAAATGGTGGCCTGCTGATTGTCATTTGATCGGCAAAGACATTCTGATGACTCATGCTATCTACTGGCCGACTATGTTGTTTTCCGCTGGAATCCCACTGCCTAAGACGATCTTTGCTCACGGTTGGTGGTTGAGTCCGAAGGAAGATGACAAGGGTTTGGAAAAGATGAGTAAATCCCTGGGAAATGTGGTGAACCCACTCGATTTAATCGACAGATTCGGCGTCGATTCAGTCCGCTATTACCTGATGAAAGAAATGGTTCCAGGACAGGATGCCTATTTCTCTACCGAATCATTTTTGCGTCGTTACAATGGCGAACTGGGCAACGATCTTGGAAATTGTATAGGGCGTATTCATACTTTGATTAGCAGGAATTTCGAGGGCAAACTCCCCGATCCTTCAAAGGGTACGGAAAGTGAACTCGATCGTGACTTGCGGGTTGCTGGCGAAAAGTTGCTTACCCGGGTGGCCAACGCAATTACTGAACTCAAGGTCAACGAAGCCATTGGGCAAACGATGGAATATATCAAATCGATCAATGTATACCTCGCCCGGACCGAGCCGTGGAGATTACTGAAGAGTGAAGTTCAAAGCGACAAAGATCGCGCAGCTATGGTGTTGTTTATTTCTGCTGAAGCGTTGCGCCTGGGTATCCAGCTGTTAAATCCGGTTATGCCACAATTGGTTGAAAGCCTGCTGCCGATGGTAGGCGATCTTTGTCCCGATTATACCGGGATATCCTGGGGAAGATTAGTGCCCGGCACCAAACTGGCTCCGTTTGTAATTCCATTTCCGAAAATTGAAGGGTAAAATGCGCCGGTTTTCGAAGCATGCTCTCCGGAGAATTGTCGATTCGGACCCCGCCGTAACAGGTACAGTCCGGAACTATGCCTGGTACACAAGCTACGCTTAACCTCTCGCCATTCTGTTACTCTCCGGTTCGACGTCATTGTTTCTGCGTACAAAAAGCCGAAAAAGGCGCGCAAACAGTGATAACTACATCTACATTTGAGCATGCAGAAAAGCCGCTTGATTGACAGTCCGTAACCCGCGCCATCCCCCCCGGATGCGAGCTCTGCTCACAGCCTGGTCCACGCAGGTGGGCTGATCTTTTTTGTCGCCTGTGACAATGCCCCGCGAAGCCTCGAATACGAGCGCGTCTGGGTAGCTTATCACGCCCCGGTTGCTTTTACCCAGGGCCGCTCTTTACCGGTATCCGAAAAAGGATCAGCGGTCCGGTGGCGTTTGGTACCGCTTTAAACCAGGGCTGAAAAGGCGGTCAATTCTGAAGGTCCTCCGTGTACCTGCATTCCGGGAAGGACGAGCAGCCCCGGAATTTCGTTCCTTTGCGCTTTCCTTTCCCTGCAACGCGCTCGACCATTTTTGATCCGCACTTTGGGCACGTTTTTACATCCGCGGGGCTTTTGTCGACCTCGTATGAAACTGGGCTCGATTGAACGCCTTGAATCAATTTCATTAACTGATTTTGATCAATCAGTTCGATCACGTTTTCGGAAGCAAACGACACCGCATCTTTCGTGAAATGACCGCAAGTAACGATTATCCCCTTATTTGCATTGTGTGCAGTTACCAGCCCCAACATTTCCCTGACTATTTTCACGCCTACCTTACACGAACGCCATTGCTTGCATTGGACAAAGAGAGTTTCGCCATCCTTTTGGAGCGTTATGTCTATCCCTCCGTCCGGTCCAGCGTGAAGATTTTCTTTCACAAAGTAACCTTGCCGCCTGTATGCCTCGGCGATCAACTCTTCAAATTCCTTCCACGACAGTGAGCATATTGAATCAATCCCATTTTGTTTGTCCAGTAGACGTCGCTTACGAAAAGAATTAAAGGCCGAGCTCGATGCGACGAAAAAAAGGATAATGGCAACTATTGGTGCGAGGCCTTCCCCGCCGGTGGCTAAACCCTTAAATATTGGGTTATCAAACTCCAACGAAGGGAAAACAAACTTCAGTGCGATGTAGCAGATTCCGCCAAGGCAAATGCTAATCCACCAGGAAGATTGTAATAGTATGTCGAGAATCCCCTCTCTTTTTCTTTTCATTTTTGTATACAAGCACAGCGCGTTCCTGTCGACAAGTTGTTGCAAGCACACACATTGTTAAAGAAGTCTGCCGCCGCTGTTTAACCAAAACCCGCTGCGTGTCCGGCTGTCAGAAGACGAACCATTTCGTGGAGATCGCCTACCGGACCACTTACGTGGACTGCTGCGGAATATGCAGCTACAAGACTTCCACCGTTTGTAAGCGTTGCCGCTGATCATTGGGTACCTTCATCAATCTGAAGCAAAAACCGGGCGGCCGTTCATCGGACCGCTTTTTTTGAAACAGCCCCGAAGCCCGGTAAATAATATGATTTCCGCAGTCTTGAGCAGCGGGAAACGGGGCGGGGTAAAGTTCTCTGAAATTTTTTTATACTTTCCTGCTTGCGCACCTGAACGATCCCATTATATTCCCGCCCCTTTTAAAGCTGGGGCATCGGCGTACAGGGCTTGTTTTATCAACGATTTGGATTTGGTGGATCAAGAAGGAAGTCAATCAATCAGGATTGCATAAATGGTGCCAAATTTTAAATTTTAACGCAAACGGAAACGTTATGCCCACAATTAACCAACTCGTTCGTAAAGGTAGAAAAAATAAGCCTTTCAAATCCAAGTCGCCGGCATTGGACAGCTGTCCACAACGTCGCGGGGTTTGTCTGCAGGTTTATACCAGAACACCGAAAAAGCCGAACTCAGCGCTCCGTAAGGTAGCCAAGGTTCGTCTCACGAACGGGCAGGAAGTCATCGCTTATATTGGCGGTGAAGGTCATAACCTCCAGGAGCACTCCATCGTTCTCGTCAGAGGCGGTCGTGTGAAAGACTTGCCGGGTGTTCGTTACCACGTTGTTCGTGGTGCTCTCGATACACTGGGTGTTGATGGTCGGAAGCAGTCCCGCTCCAAGTATGGCGCGAAACGACCGAAAAGCTGACCGTTAGTCTTCGGACTATACAGAAGCTTCTCGGCGATACGAATGTTACAGATTTTACTGAAATAATCCTATGTCCCGTAGAAAAAGAGTCTACTCAAAACCTGAGCAGCATGACCCGCGCTACGATAGCGCGTTGGTTGCCAAGCTGATCTCAAAGGTCATGTCCCAGGGCAAAAAAGCCCTGGCTGAGCGCATTGTTTACGCTGCAATCGAGCGTGCCAATGAAGGTGGTGAATCTGTTGATCCTCTTGAGGTTCTTCATCGTGCCATCGAAAACGCCAAGCCGCGTGTTGAAGTGAAGAGCCGCCGGGTCGGTGGTGCGACTTACCAGGTGCCTCTCGAGGTTTCTCTGGAGCGTCAGGAATCACTCGCGATGCGCTGGATCGTGACAAGCGCCCGCAAGCGCCGTGGAACGCCCATGCATGTGGCGCTTTCCAACGAGATCAAAGATGCCGCAACCAATCAGGGAGCCGTGATCCGGAAAAGGGATGAAACCCACAAGATGGCACAGGCGAACCGTGCATTTGCTCACTTCCGCTGGTAATCAGCGATACTCTTTCTCTGCTGCTTAGCTCCACTGCGTTAAAACGATGACCGCGCCGAACAACCACAATTCCCCAAACCGGGAGGTTCCTTTGGAACGCACCCGGAATATTGGGATTGCGGCGCATATCGATGCAGGGAAAACCACGCTCACCGAGCGAATCCTGTTCTACACCGGGATGATTCATAAGCTCGGTGAAGTGCATGATGGTCAGGCAACGACTGACTGGATGCAGCAGGAGCAGGACCGGGGGATCACAATCACCTCCGCTGCTGTAACCTGTAAATGGAAGCAGCTTGAAGAAGCCGGGGTGGTGAAAAATTTCTCCGGCCAGGATGAGCGCATCACCATCATCGACACTCCCGGCCACGTTGATTTCACCGCTGAAGTCGAGCGTTCTCTTCGGGTTCTTGACGGGTGTGTCGTCGTTTTTTGCGGCGTGGCCGGTGTTCAGCCTCAGTCAGAGACTGTTTGGCGGCAGGCTAATAAATACGATGTGCCGCGCATCATATTCGTGAATAAAATGGACCGGACCGGAGCGGATTTTAATGCTGTGGTCAAGGATGTTCGCGAAAAACTGAAAGCGAATGCCGTTCCGGTTTTGCTTCCGATTGGTTCCGAGGACAAGCTTTCCGGTCAGATCGATATCATCAATTTAAAAGCCGTCACTTATTCAGATGACGACTTGCTCGGTTCTACTTATACACTGAGTGATCTCGAGGGAGAGCAGTTGAATGTTGCCACCAAAGCCCGCGAGGCGCTGGTTGAGATGCTCGTTGATGCTGACGAAGAGCTCGGATTAAAATTTCTGGATGAAGAGGAAATCACCGCTGCTGATATCAAGGCTGCGATTCGCAGAGCTACGGTATCCAACAAAATGATCCCGGTTGTCGGGGGTTCCGCCTTTAAAAACAAAGGGGTTCAGGGCCTGCTTGACGCCGTCGTTGATTATCTGCCCAGTCCGCTTGAAGTAAAGGCGGCGACGGGATTCAAAAATCTTGATAACACTGAAGAAGTTGAGGCCCCGGCAAGTGATGCGGGCAAAACCTGTGCTTTGGTGTTTAAACTTTGGTCCGACAAATACGTCGGCAAACTCGTGTTTATCCGTGTTTACTCCGGAACGATTTCCAAAGGCGATCAAATCATCAATTCGCGGACCGGGAAGAAAACCCGGATCGGTCGGGTGATTCAGATCCAGGCGAATGATCACAAGGATATCGATACCTGTTACGCCGGTGATATTGCCGCTGTGGTCGGAATGAAGCTGGTTCGGACCGGTGACACGATTCACGAAGAAGGCTTCGATATTATGCTGGAGCCGCCGGCGTTTCCGGATCCGGTTATTTCGATGGCTGTGGAGCCGAAAACCACAGCCGATTCCGATAAAATGGCTGATGCGTTGCAGCAGTTGGCGGAGGAAGATCCTACTTTCGTGGTTTCTAAAGACGAGGAAACCGGACAGACAATTATCGCTGGAATGGGCGAACTTCATCTCGAGATCATTCAGGATCGGATGAAGCTGGAGTTTGGTGTTCAGTCAAATGCGGGTAAGCCGCAGATCGCCTATCGTGAAACGGTGACAAAAGCTGCCGCTGGTGAATACAAGCTGGAAAGCCAGCCGGGAGGTAAGCCGCAATACGCTCACGTGATTGTGAAGATTCAGCCGAAAGGCCGGGGTGAAGGATTTACGGTGAACAACAAACTCGCCGGGGACGAAATCCCGAAGGTGTTTGTTGAGTCCTGTCTTCAGGGTATCAAAGAAGCGCTTTTTAACGGAGTCGTTCTCGGCTATCCGGTTGTGGATGTGGAAGTCGACCTGATCGGCGGCAGTGCACACGATTCCGACTCGAACGAGCACTCGTTCCGGATGGCTGCGATTTGTGCGATGCGCGATGCATTTGCACAGGGTGACTCCATTTTGCTGGAGCCGATTATGTCGGTGGACGTCGATATGCCCGAGGAATACCAGGGCGAGATCATTGGTGATCTGAATCGCCGCCGGGGACAAATTAACGAGATTGATTCGCGCAACGGGATCAGTCAGGTCAAAGCGGAAGTGCCGCTGGCCACCATGTTCGGTTATTCCACGGACATGAGAAGCCTCTCCAAAGGAAGGGCCAGTTTTTCGATGGAACCGCTTCGTTTCGAGGAAGTGCCGGATAACGAGTTTAAGCGGCTCAAAGAACAGATTTACTAAAGAAAAATTAATTTAACAACGGGAACAACACACTGAGATGAATCAAAGTATCAGAATTCGTTTGAGGGCCTACGATTCGCGCCTTCTCGACAAATCAACGGTCGATATCGTGGATACCGCAAAGCGGACCGGAGCCCGGGTTTCGGGACCGATCCCTCTGCCTACCCGAATCGAGAAATTCAGTGTGAACCGTTCGCCTCACGTGAACAAGAAGTCTGCTGAGCAATTTGAAATCCGGACTCACAAACGCCTCCTCGAGATTGTGGAGCCTACCGCCCGCACCGTTGACGAGCTGAAGAAGTTGAATCTTCCAGCTGGTGTCGACATCACGATTAAGATTTAAACCCGAACCCTGGAAAGGCAGATTTAAGCCATGAGCATCGGAATTATAGGAAAAAAGATGGGGATGACCCGCATCTTTGACGAAGATGGAAAAGCCATCGCTGTTACCGTCATCGACGTTAGCAACAACGAGTTTTTGCAGGAGAAAAGTGTCGAGAGTGACGGTTATACTGCCGTTCAGATCGGTTATGACGACCAGAAAGAGCAGCGTGTAAACGCTCCTGACGCAGGTCGTTTTAAGCAGCACAATGTTTCTCCCAAGCGGAAAGTCATCGAGTTTCGCCTCGACAGCGACGAGCAGCTTCCCGGTGGAGTTGATCATCCCGGTTTGGACCTTTTCGAAGAAGGTCAGTGGGTGGATGTCATCGGCACCTCGAAAGGAAAAGGTTTTCAGGGGGTTATGAAGCGATTCAACTTCCACGGTCAGCCACAGTCGCACGGTCACATGATGCACCGTCGTCCCGGTGGTGTGGGTGCCGGTACCGACCCGGGCCGGATTTGGAAAAACACCGAAATGCCCGGTCGTCACGGAAACTTCCGCAAGACGATCCAGAATTTGAAAATTGTGAAGAAGCGTGAAGAAGACAATGTCATTCTCATCAGCGGAGCCGTTCCCGGAGCCAAAGGTGGATACGTTGTAATTCGTCCCGCTGTGAAGAAGGAATGTCCTCCCCAGGACCTGAAGAAGAAGTCCAAAGCGGACGATGCCGGGGAAGAGGCCGCCGAATAAACCGAAAGAGCTAACTGCTGTAACCTAAAATCTATATACCAATCATGGCAGCGAAAAGTATCAGTATCGCAGACGCGAAAAGCGCAAATATCCAGCTCATCGAAGATTCCGAAATCGGCGGTCAGGCTGTTCACGATGTAATCGTGGCAATGCAAGCCAACCGACGCACAGGATCGGCCTGCACCAAAACCCGTGGCGAAGTCGCCGCGACCGGTAAGAAGCCGTTTCGTCAGAAAGGAACCGGCCGGGCACGTCAGGGTGGTAACGCCTCCCCGATCCACCGCGGTGGCGGTGTTGTCTTCGGACCCCGTCCACGGGATTATTCGAAGAAAGTACCGAAGAATGTAAAACGTCTCGCTTTCTCCAAAGCTTTGACTGAGAGAATTAACTCCGGCGATGTCCTGGGTGCTTCCTCATTCTCCATTTCTGATGGAAAGACCAAGTCATTCGTTAGTGAAGTAATCGGCCTCGCCGGTGATGCCCGCAAGGTGTTGATCGTCGGTAAGGAGTTTGATGAATTAACCAAGCGTGCCGGACGCAATGTGAAGCAGGTTCTGCTGATGTCCGCCAACGAGGTGAACACTGAGCATCTTCTCTATCACAACAAGATTGTGCTTCTCGATGATGCAATGGAAACCCTGGCTGCACGGACCGCCCGATAACCCCAAACCTGAAACAGAGAAAGAAAAACATTATGAAAGATATATTTCAGGTCATCGATACAATTCAACTCAGCGAGAAAGCAACGATTCTCCGCGAGACAAACAACGAGTATGTATTCAAGGTGAACCCCAATGCCAACAAAGTGGAAATCCGCAACGCGGTGGAAAAGCTTTTCGGCAAGAAAGTGGAGTCGGTTCGCACGGCGAATTATCAGGGCAAAAAGAAGCGTGAGCGTCGCGCTGATTTCGGCCGCACCAAGAAATGGAAAAAAGCCTACGTAAGGCTCAAGGACGGCGAGGAAATCGACCTCGTCTAAACGGAAACAAGAATTTACCCAGGTAGAAAAATGGCATTGAAAACATTTAGACCGCTGACTCCGTCGAACCGGTATAAGGAGCTTCCTGATTTCGCGGAAATCACGAAGAGCAAGCCGGAGAAGAGCCTCTGTCGTCCGATGAAAAAGTCGGGTGGACGGAACAACCAGGGACGGATTACCTGCCGTCACCGTGGTGGTGGGCACAAGCGGAAGTATAGAATCATCGACTTCAAGCGGAATCGCGTTGGCGACGAAGCAAAGGTCATTGGTATCGAGTATGATCCAAACCGCTCCGCCCGGATCGCTTTGATCGAGTATGCAGACGGACAGAAGTCCTACATCCTCGCTCCACGTGGTCTCAACGACGGTGACAAAGTTTCATCCGGACCGAAAGCACCGATTAAACCCGGTTGCTGCCTTCCGTTGGCGAAAATCCCGACTGGTACGGCCATTCACAATGTGGAATTGATCCCCGGTCGCGGTGGCCAGATTGCGAGAAGCGCCGGCCAGAGCTGCATGCTCAGTAACCGTGAAGGAGAATACGCTTTGGTAAAGCTTCCTTCCGGTGAGATCCGTAAGATCAACTGCAAGTGCGTCGCTACTGTCGGAATCGTGGGCAACCATGAGCACAGCAATCAGGTCAGCGGTAAAGCCGGCCGGACACGCTGGCGCGGGATTCGTCCCACCGTTCGCGGTATGTGTATGAACCCGGTAGATCACCCGAATGGTGGTGGTGAAGGTAAGTCAAAGTCCGGTGGTGGTCGTCAGCACCTTACGTCTCCCTGGGGACATACCAAAGGACAGCGCACCCGGAAGAAGTACAAGCCGAGCAACAAGTTTATCATCGAACGTCGCAAGAATAAGAAGCGTCGTCGTTAACAGTTAATTTAAGGAAAGAAAGTATATGGCACGTTCGCTTAAAAAAGGACCCTTCGTCGAGCAGAAGCTTCTGATCAAGATCGACGATATGAATGACAGTGGGAAAAAGAGACCGATCAAAACCTGGTCGCGCCGCTCTATGATCACTCCTGATTTCGTAGGTCACACCTTCCTCGTTCACAATGGACGGGAATTCATTTCCGTATTTGTTACGGAGAACATGGTAGGCCACAAACTGGGAGAATTTTCCATCACCCGTAAATTTGGCGGGCACCAGGGCCATAACCCGAAAATTAAGAACGGCTAACCCGGGTGATTGTACCCTGTTAAGTCTGAGACTGTACCCTGTTTAATGAGAAAAAACCGGAATAGAAAGCAACATTTGAGAGCAGCGGGGCGCTTCCGTCCTGTTGGTCTGATTTGTGTCGCTTTGGTTGTTTCGGCTTTCTCATTGTCAGCACAGGAGAATCCGGAGGTGGCCGAAATGCGGGTTGCTCTGCAGGTTACCCGGCAGAGACTGGCCGAGGCCGAGACGCAGCGGAAGGAACTCATGAAGAGTTTGGCCGAAGCCGTCCGGGTCAGTGAGCAGCAAACTTTTGCCGCTCAGGAAATCCAGGAAAAGATGGAAGCTTTCGGCGTCGATCTTTTCAAATCTTCCCGGGACAGTCTCGAACAGCGCCTGCTCAAAGCCGTGCGTGATCTGGACATCATGACTCAGGAAAGCGAGCGGCAGCGCAAAGCTCTTCACGAGTTGAGTGAAGCGTTTCTGAAGTATCTCGCCGCCACTCCCGAAGCGAAGGAAAACATTCGCGGCGAAGCGGAGGAGGCGATTGCGAAAGCCGGGAAAAGTCTCGATTCGCTCGTCGATGAAGATGCGCATTACGCCAAGCGGCTGGAAAGATCACAGGTGGTGAGTTTTGACTCCTCCATCGGACTCGTCGTCATCGACGCCGGTCGGAAGAGTGGTGCGATTGTCGGCACGCCAATCTACATCGAACGGAACGAAGAACCGACATACACCGCACTGATCGTAGATGTGCGGGATTCAATTTCAGGCGCCCTTTTGCAGGACAAAGTGGGCAGTGTAGCGGGAGTTAAAGTGGGAGACCGGGTTCGCCCTCTCGCTACGGAAACCGATTTATAAATATAGAATAACTAGAAAAATGGACGTCGTATCGACATACAAGTTTGCGAGAATCTCCGCGCGTAAAGCGCGCGATGTAGGCCGCGAAATTCAGGGATTGCCGGTTTCAGCCGCTCTCGACATTTTGGCATTCACTCCCCGCAAAGGAGCTGATTTGTTTGAGAAAACCATGAAAGCCGCTCTCGCGGATGCGGAGAACAATTTCGAGTTGGAAATCGACACTCTCGTCGTGAAAGAAGCTACCGTCGGCGAAGGCCCGACGTTTAAGCGTTTCAAGCCGAGAGCACGCGGATCCGCTTCGGCGATTCGGAAGCGCACCTCCCACATCCGGGTGGTATTGACCGACGAATACGAAGAGAAAGGTAAAGCGAGCCGTTTCGACGTTTCACCGGACAAGAGAAAAGCCTCGACATCCGACAAAGGGAAGAAGAAAAAGGACACCGGCGCAAAAGCCGCCAAATCATCCGCAGTTGACGGTGACAAAGGCAAGGTGTATGACGACCGTCCTGATAACGCCGATGATTTGACAGAATTGAGCGGCGTCGGGGCAAAACTCGCCGGGAAGCTCAACTCCGAAGGGATCTATTGTTTCGATCAGATCGCGAACTGGAGCGACGAGAATGCAGCTACTTTTGACAGCCTCCTTTCCCTCGACGGACGGATCGAAAAAGATGACTGGATAGCTGAAGCAAAGAAGCTGGCAAAAGGATAAAGTAAAAACGATTTATATATAGATATGGGACAGAAAGTTCATCCGGTAGGTTTCCGCCTTGCAGTCAATAAAGACTGGCAATCGAAGTGGTATGCTGCGCCGAAAGATTATGCCGATCAGCTTCACGAGGATCTTGAGATCCGCCGGTACCTTCACAACCGTCTCCAGAAAGGGGCCGTTTCCAGAGTGGTAATCGAGCGTGCGTGGAACAGTGTAAGGGTAACTCTGCACACCTCCCGTCCCGGTTTGATTATCGGTAAGCGCGGTGCGGAAATCGAAATCATGACCAATGCCATCAGCCAGATGTGCAAGGGATCTCAGGTAAAGATTGATATCCACGAAATTCGCCAGCCGGAGTTGGATGCTCAGTGGATCGCTGCTCAGGTGGCAACTCAGCTCGAGCGGAGAGTTAATTTCCGTCGCGCTATGAAACGGACAATTCAGACCGCTATGGATTTTGGTGCCGAAGGTATCCGGATTCGTTGTGCCGGTCGTCTCCAGGGTGGTGATATCGCCCGTGCAGAAAATTATCGTCAGGGCAAAGTGCCACTGCAAACTCTCCGGGTTCCGATCCAGTATGGTTTTGCAGAAGCGGAAACTACCTGGGGAATTATCGGAGTCAAAGTATGGCTCAATAAGAAAGAAGACGCCGAAGGCAAAGGCGGACCGCAGGGCGGCGGACAGCGTCGTCGTGGTGGACCGGGCGGAGGTCGTGATCGTCGCGGTGGCGGCGGTGGTGATCGTCGTGGCGGCGGAGGCCGTGATCGTCGTGGTGGCGGCGGCGGTGGTGGTGGCGAAAGAGCTGCAGCACCTGCCGCAGGAGGAGCCGCTTCCTGATTCCCAAATCAGTAAAACCAATAATTGTAAATTTTTAACATAAGGAAGGACATCTGCTATGCCATTGATGCCAAAAAGAGTGAAGTTCCGCAAAACCCACCGCGGAAGTCGTGCCGGGAACGCCCAGCGCGGAACCAAGGTGAGTTTCGGAGAGTACGGACTGCAGTGTCTCGGACGCGGCTGGATTACCAACCGCCAGATTGAGGCCTGTCGTATTTCCATTAACCGATACCTGAAAAGGAAAGGGAAAGTCTGGATTCGGGTATTCCCTCACAAGCCGGTTACCAAGCGTCCACCTGAAACACGGATGGGTAAAGGTAAAGGTAACGTCGAAGCGTGGGTGGCAGTGGTTCGTCCCGGAACGATGTTATTCGAGATCTCCGGTGTGCCGGAATCTCAGGCAAAAGAGGCGCTCCGCCTCGCCGCCAACAAACTCGGCGTAAGATGCCGGTTTGTCGCCCGCGAGGATTAATTTCCGCAACGGATCCTATCGTTTTTATATAAGAAAGCAGGCTCACGAGAGCCTGCTTTTTTTTGCAATATGGCGATCCACCAGAGAACGGAAACAGCAATTCAACTGGACGCCCAAAGGACATCGCTACTGGAAGCTGCGCCCTTTGGGTGTTTAGACATTGCCGTTTTTCGGGTCACGGCTCTATTTTGTCTGTTTTTTGTTTTCTAATGCCCTTTGCGTTAGTTTTTTACTGCAGAACTTAGTCAGTCGATTACGTTATGGTAACTATGGCAAAAGTTATTCCGTCGCAAATTCCTTCCAAGGCGAGCAAAGGGGAGCAGAGAATGCACAGCTTGCTGGGCCGACTGCCGGATAACTGCATCGCCTATTACGAGCCGTCTGTGGCCGGTCGTTTTCCTGATTTTGTAGTGGTGTGTCCGAAACTGGGCATGCTGGTGATCGAAGTCAAAGGCTGGTATGCCCGGAACATTACAAAAGCCGACGATCAATACGTGGTTGTTTCGCGCGATGGTTACGAGTCCCGGGAAAAGCACCCGGTACGCCAGGCGAAGGACTATGTGAACCGCCTGCTGGATGAAATCAAAAGCCCGCGTTTCGCTGCCCATCTCACCCACAGGGAGGGTGGCTACCGGGGCAAGCCGATATTTCCCATCGCCCGGTTCGCTGTGCTTTCCAATATCAGCGACAAAAAGCTCGACGAATCGCGTCCCGGAAGTTCCACGCTGCGGGATGTGTTTCCCGAGAAAGAAAACGCCTCCCAGGATGATCTGTCACATTGGGAGACTCTCGAACCGGAGCAATTGCTGGATGTGTTTACCGCCTATTTCGATCCTTTCTGGCCGATCGAGACAATGGACGAAACCATGGTGAAAGCGGTCTGCGGATTGATACATCCCGAATTCCTGCTTGATCCGCTGGTCACCGACGACAGTCTGGTGAACATACCGGCATCAGAACGAGTCCGGGAAGATAATGAATTGCTGCAACTGCTCGATCATCGGCAGCAGGATTTCGCGATTTGCCTCGGTGACGGGCATCGCATTTTACAAGGCGTGGCGGGGTCGGGAAAGACGCTCATTCTCATTGCCCGGGCCCGCGCTCTGGCGGAACGGTTGCCGGGATCAAAGCTGCTTTTGGTCTGCTACAATCGCACGTTAGCCGCGTGGATACGGGCCCATCTCCACAGCTGTGAAGAAATCGAAGTGACTCATTTTCACCAATGGGCCTATCGCCGGATCAGCTCGTACCAAAGAAGCCTGAACGACCGGGAACTGGGTGAGTTTCTGTTATCTGAGCTTCAGCAAGGAGAGGGCGGCGGTGAATATGATGCGGTATTTATTGATGAGGCGCAGGACTTTGAGCCCGGCTGGTTCAGCTGTCTGCTCGCGGCGGTAAAGGATCCGGAGAACGGGGACTTTGTCATCGCAGGAGACGGGGCTCAGGGGCTCTACGAACGAAGTGGTATTCGCTGGAAACACCTCGGCGTTCGCGCGCAGGGGCGCACGGTTTCGACTCGTTTTGAGCTACACAAAAACTATCGCAATCCGCGGGAAATTCTCTCGCTGGCCGGGAAGTTTCTCGTCGGTGACAGCGGCGCCGAATCCGAATCAGACGATCCTCCGGGTATTGACGATTCTATATTTTCCCTTCGGGTCCAGCCCGGGGATTGCATCCGTGCCATCGGAACTTCTCCGGTATTCCGACAATGCAGGGATCGCGAAGCCGAGTTACAGATGTCATCCCGAATAGTTCGGGAACTCCTTCAGGGAAAGTGGCAGGGGCATTCCATAGCGCCGTTGCTTCCTCACGAGATCGGAATTCTCTACCCGCGCGCGGATACCGCGGAGCAAAAGAAACTGCTGGCGCGTTTCGCGGAAGGGATATCGAATTTCGGGATTCCCACTCTGTGGGTGAATGATCCCGACCACCGATACTATCGGGATCGTATCATCGATCCGGCGGTTAAACTGCAAACGATTCATTCCTCCAAAGGGCTCCAGTATCGGGCGGTAATCATTGTCTGGGCCGACATGCTGCCTCATTATTCCGCCCGCCAGGATCATGATCGATTTCGGCAGGATCGCAGACTGCTCTATGTAGGTATGACCCGATCCACTTCGTTCCTGGCGATTACAGCCTCAAAGCATTCCAATTTTACTACTGAAATCGAGGAATATTTGGGTGCTGATAATGACACCCGATCCGTGGCGATATCAGCCTGAGAAAAATTCGTTTCCGGGTTAATAGATGGAAGAAATGCGGGGAATCAGTTCGAGCCGGCGTTCCGGTTTTAGATCCTCTTTGGAAAGCGTTTCAACAAACTGCAAGCGTCGCAGCAATCCTGTGCGGTTGGCCACTTGAATGGTCAATCCCGGTCTGGCGTTTGCTTCTAAAACCAAAGGGCCCTGCGTAGCATCTATGGCAAAGTCCACGCCGAGGTAACCCATCCCTATCCCGTCTCCGAGGCGCATCGCCCCGTTCAGAACTGAGTTCCAGTCGGGGATTTCAAATCCTTCGATAGAGTGTCCTGTGTCCGGGTGGACGGTGATGACGCGGTTTTTCGAAACGCCTCCGGAAGTCCGGCCGGTAACCAGATCGATTGCCGCGGCGATTGCACCTTGATGGAGATTCGCCCGTCCTCCTGATCCCGAAGTAGGCAGCCGCATCATGGCCATTACAGGAACTCCGCGGAAAAGGATGATTCGAATATCCGGAGTGCCTCCCACCGCGATTTTATCGAGATCCGGATGCCGAATGATGCGTTGCTCAATGATGGCGCAATCGGGTTGGCCGCCGAGGGAAAACAAACCGGAGAGTACCGTGGAAAGATGGTATTGCAGATCCGCGAGCGGGATAATTTTTCCGCCCGGGCCGGTAAAGTTTTTTCCGTCATGATCCACTATCACGACAATGCCCCGACCGCCGGAACCGGAAGCGGGTTTGATGACGAAGTCTTTGGCGTCTCCAACCTGTTCCGGAAAGCGCTTGATATCCCCGAATCGTTCGATGATGGCGTAGGTTCCGGGGACCGGGATATTACATTCCCGACAGATGTTCTTTGTTTGAACCTTGTCATCGACACGTGGATAGAGCGCCCTGGGGTTATGCATCAAAACGTAGTCCGCGTTGCGCCGGTTGATGCCAACGATTCCGAGGTTGCGGAGTTCGCGTGGAGACATCCATTTGCCAAGCCTGCTCATTGCCTGCGTTCTCCCGGTGTTGCCATTTTCTCCCCGAGGTCTGCGAATCGCAGCAATTCGGAGAGCCGGTATCCCGCATACCTGCCCGTCCATACCATCGCAGCTACCGTGAAAAAATGCAGCTCGGGATAAACCAGAATCAGGTGACCGGTCGTTTTGGAACTCAAAAGCAAGTAGCAACAAAAGCCGACGATCAGAGTTCCCCCGACGCGTTTTGCGGTTGGGCCGGTGCCTTCCTCCTCGACCGTGGTGAAAATTCTCTCGATCAAACCGGTCAGAATAACCATAGGCAGGAGAACCGATTGCCCTTCTGTAGTCCAACCCAGGTAGTCGGTCACGGAAACTGCCATAATAGTGGAGACCACGACCATGGTCAGGATTACGCCAAGCCGGGGGACCAGCAAAAGGCGCAGCGGATCGATGAGGTGACGAACAAGA
The DNA here is from genome assembly GCA_029213025.1 of Verrucomicrobiales bacterium. Lineage (GTDB taxonomy): Bacteria > Verrucomicrobiota > Verrucomicrobiia > Verrucomicrobiales > DEV007 > Arctic95D-9. The sequence goes on along the minus strand of JARGOZ010000054.1, from coordinate 330 downwards.
AGGCCGACTGAGAGGATGACAACCGCCATTGCGATTCCGGTCTTCCAGTCGGCAAAGATGAAAGCAAGGGCTAACAGGGTGGGACCAAAAGTTCCAAAAGTCATCACCCCGATGATATTGCGGAACAAAGCGGTGACTAAAGCGCCCAGCGGGAGCAACAGCACCAGTTCGAGGGTTTTCTGGATACCCAGCGGAAGCCTGGTCAGTTCGAATACATCTGCGAAGCCCGCCTTTCGGGTCGCCCTCACTTCACTGGGAGCGCTGGTAGGTTGTGAGCCGTGCAAAGCGAGGCGCTTCTTATTTGGTGCAAGTCCAAATGTTATAAACCTT
>JARGOZ010000053.1 GCA_029213025.1 Verrucomicrobiales bacterium | reverse complement strand
CATTCACTACGGGGAAATCGATTACTATCATGGAATCGGTCCCTGGTACGGGCAGTATCGCTGGAATACAACGAAGGAAAACGGTGGTTCCAGCCTGCTATCCGCCGGCTGTCACGCCCTCGATGCGATGATGATGTGTATGGGCAATGATGTCGAGGAAGTGACCAGCTATGCCACGACTTCAAAGAACGACATTTTTCAGAAATATGAATACCCGACAACAACGGCTTCGATTCTCAAGTTCCGCAACGGCGCCGTCGGCAAAGTGGCTTCTGTGATCGACTGCCTGCAGCCCTACTATTTCCACACCCATCTCGTCGGAAGCGAAGGTTCGATTCTCGACAACAAAATCTACTCTACCAAATTCCATCTCCGCGATAAGCAATGGACTGAACTTCCCGTCGCTCTGGCTGATTCCGGCGATGTGCATGACCACCCCTATCAGGATCAGTTTCAGACGTTTTTCGATGCCCTGGATAGAGGTGAAGACACCAGCCGAACCAGCATTCACGACGCGTTTCAGTCTTTCCGGGTTCTCTTCGCCTGTGACAAATCAGCCGCGGAAGGTAGACCGGTAAAACTGGAAGAAATCGTCTGATGTAAAATTTAACAAAAGTTAATAATTACGGTTGATTAAATACCATAATTGCTATAATAGTGTAGGCGGTAACCTGCCGCCACACTATGTCTTCGTTTCCTTCCAAAAACTTTCAACTACTCGTCGTTTTGCTGAGTGCGGGCATCGTTCTGACGTCCTGCCAATCAAAATCCACAGGAGGAAAAGAAGTCGTCACCGGGGGATCGCGCTACCACACCCGGACTACATCAAAAGTTGGAACCCGGACGCCCTCATATGCTCACGTGTCGGAGTCAACCTATGGAGCGAATACATCCGTGGCAGAACCATCCCGCCCTGCGGAACCGGCTGCTATAAAGCAAACACCGCCTCAAAAGGCTGCAACCGCACCGGATACAGAGTTGACCGCAGTCGCTCCGGTCAAGCCGGTGATGAAACAGCCAAAGAAAGCGCTTCCCGGAAATAAAGCCGGTAAGACCCGTAAAAACATTGTGGTCACAGCCAAAGACGGAGATCAAATCGTAGTGGCTGACGACGACAACGTGACAGTGAAAGGTAACGGGGGAATCGTCATGATCAGTGGTCGCTGTGACAAGCTGAAACTGGAAAGTAATAAAACCGAAGTTTACTGCGACGTCGCTAAAGATATCACTATCACCGGTGACGGAAATTCGGTAACACTCGGAACCGTAAGCTCCGGAATGATTTCAGGAAACGGAAATAACATCATCTACGAAAGCAGTTTCACCAGTGGCGTTGAGCCGAATATCAAATCCACCGGCGAAGGCAACATGCTGAATCAGCGTTCCATGTAGATTTTCAATCCTTTCCCGTCTCGACAAACGGCGGATGCTCGAACGGAACCTTTTCCTGAGTAACCCGCGGATCATCCGCATCCCGAAGTACATCCAGTAAGCGAGCCCGTAGCTCAGCTTTGATTTCGGTATACTTGTCATCACCGGCCACATTGTTGATTTGATGCGGATCTTCCGCCATCACATACAGTTCCTCTGCGGGTCGTTTTGCGAATCCCAGCTGAAACATTTTACGGAATGCCTGGTGATTCCTGTTCTCTAACATGAACGCCTTGGTAGGACTGGCATCCAGATCACCGAAGGTAACAAATGTATCGTTAGTTAATGTGTAGCGGTCGGGAATTTGCGAGTCCGAAACGTTATAGGGATCCCCCATCGGCCAGCGGTCCGGCTCAAAATTTATGATATAGAGATATTCCTTTGACCGGATGGCCCGCTGGGGATAGGGCTTCCGATCTGCCCGAGCTTCCTCTACATGCCGCTCCCTCCCGGTTACCACCTGATTCCTTTGCGGATCAATCTGCCCTGAGTCCTTTGCTTCCAGCACCGGCAGTAGACTTTTCCCCGTCATCACTTCGGGAATTTTGGTTCCGGCCGCTTCCAGAAATGTAGGTGCCAGATCCATCAGATTCACAAAATCATCCACTACACGATTCGGCGCGATCTTCCTGCCCCAGCTAATTGCCAGAGGAACCCTGGTTCCGAAATCATAGAGATTACACTTTCCCCTGGGAAATCCCGGTGCCCCGTGATCGCCGGACACAACGATAATGGTATTCTCCCGTTCACCGGTTGCTTCCAGCTTTTTCAGAATCACGCCCAGCATAGCGTCGAAAGCCATCGCCTCGCCCAGGTAGTCAGCCATGTCTTCACGCACAGTTGGCACATCCGGCAAAAACGGCGGCATATGTCCTTTCAACCGGTCCGGATCAATACCCCATAGACGTTTTCCCGATCCGGCGATCCATTTCCGGTGAACATTGGTCGGGCCAAACCAGTAGCAAAACGGTTTGCCCGCTTGCCGCGATCGGAGAAATTTTTCGAATGCCTGCTCAGCCTGAGCAATCAGCACCGCTTTGGCTTCCTGCACCGACAGGTTGTGTATTTCGATAGACCTGGTCGCAGTCTGGGAGAAGGCGTTAAACTGTTGAGGCTTCGCACTGAAGGCATTTCGTGCGGCCCCATACGGCGCGTCCCTTGGAGTTCCCGGGCTCCACACTTTCGCAGTGAAACCGATATCATAACCATCCTCTTCCAGAAGCAGCGGATAGGAAGGAATCGCATCATCCCAAATCGCCCCCTGAAGAAATGCCGCCCGGCCGGTTCGGAAAAAATACTGCCCCGACAACAGGGAACTGCGACACGGAGTACACGACGGTGCGTTGACGTGGGCATTGTTAAATACCACTCCGCTTTTCGCTACGTTATCAAAATTCGGAGTATCAATAAAATCGTTCAGAGTTCCCGGACCGTCTATTTCCCGGTATACGGATGCGTATCTCCCCCAGTCATCTGCAAAGGCAAAAAGAATATTAGGCCGGTCATCAGCTCTGCTCACCGCTACAGAGAAAAGCACGAACCCAAGTGGTAGTTGAATTTTCTTTACCCAGTTCATATCCAGTAAATTTACGGTTTGAGATACTTGTCAAACCAGGCGTGATCCCACTTTAATTTGGCGAGGCGGTGACGATATTCCGAGAGTCCGTGTCCGGCTTTCGGATACACAATCAGTTCGCACGGCGCTTCGATGTAGTGATGCAGAGCTCGGTGCAGCCCCCGGCTGTGGGAAACCGGAACCCGGGCGTCCTCTTTTCCCACATGGATTAAAGTAGCGGTTTTGATGCCTTTTTTAAAAGCATAGAGAGGTGACGCTTTCCGGTACGCTTCCGGTTTTTCCCAGGGAAGACCGTCCATATAGTTTACCACGTGTCCGGGGGTGTCCTCCTCCGCCCATTGAATCGTCTGATCGAAAACTCCCGCGCCACTGCTGGCCGCCTGGAAACGGTTTGTCGCAATCAGACAATTGGTAAGGTAGCCACCGTTACTCCAACCGGTCACACCGAGCCGCTTCGGATCGGCGATTCCCTTTTCGATGAGGGCATCAACGCCTTTCAATATATCTTCGACTTCGATATCGTTTTCCCTTCCGATCAAGTCGGTCATAAACGTATCGCCGTATCCGGTGGAGCCCCGGTAGTTCGGGCTCATGACCGCATAGCCTTTTGCGGCGAATGCGGTTCTGCCATAGATCCAATACCGGAAGTTCAGATAGTCGGCAGAAGTAGGACCGCCGTGGATAGCGATGATCGTCGGCAGAGGTTTACCGGGTTGGTAGCCCGGCGGCAGCTCCAGAATGCCTTCCACTTCATCGCCATTTGCCCCGGTCCATTTGAAGGAGGAAATCTGCGGCAGTTTCCAGGTATCAATTTGCGGATTAAAATTGATCAGCCTCTCTGATTCTTTACCGGCAGAGCGGACAAACAAATCTCCGTTAAAGGTCAATCCACTTTCGATTGTATAGATATTGGACCCGGACACCTCAAAGTCCAAAACCACTTCGTCGTTCCCGGTCAGGGGTTGAATTTTTCCGGCGAGGTCGGACGCAAAAATTCGCTGGTGAGCATTCTGGTCGGCGAGAAATGCGAGGCGACCGTCTTCCAACCATCTCAGATGGCCATTTACTTCCGCGCCGGCAGGACGCTTGAGTTCACGTGGCAGATCACCCGACGCCACAAAAAGCCGGGTCGGGTAACCGTCGAAGGAAATGGTAAAGGCAAGTGTATCGCCATTTTCCGACCAGGTGGGATTTTCGAGCCAACCGTAAGGGGACTCCGCTTCTTCTCTCCATATCTGATCGGCAAGCCGGCTGACTTCCCCGCTATCTGCATCATAAATGTCTACTTCGGATTTTCCTTCGTGAGTAATAAGATGCTGGTCCGGACCAGTAATCATGGCAATTTTCCGTCCTTCCGGAGCTACGTCGAAATAGCGAATATAGCGGGATTCATCGACGAGTTTTTCGCTTCGCCAGGTATTCATATCCAGTTTCCATATCTCGGAAACTTTGTGGATCCCGTGTCCGTATTCGACATCTTTGCTGAATTCCTTGCGCAGGGTATTCCAGTCATCAATGATATGCTCTTTATCGATGACGTAGTAGATCGTCCGGCCTTCGATTTTGAAATCTTTGATGCCTTCGTTGACCCGGCTTAGCGGCGTCACATCCGATCCGTTTTTTCGAATTCGCCACACCTGTGATTCAGGATCATCATCGTCATCGGCGATTTCGAATTTCGCTCCGAAATAGATATGCTCGGAATTATCATCCCACTGGATATGCCAGAGAGATTTCTCTTTAAATGTCAGACGGGTTCGTTCCTTTGTGTTCAGATCCAGAATCCACAATTCCCGGTTTCTGCCTTTGTCCTTATCTCCCCATCGGGATTCGGTATAGGCGAGATAGTTTCCATCCGGTGAAACCGTCATATTGGAGACATAACTCTGGGTAAAGTAATCCTCGATGGTGATGTCATGAGTCCTCTCCTGCGCGTGAATACCGACTGCGAGGAGGCTGAAAATGATACAGATTGTTTTAGCGGTCATTTCTATAAATTCCCTTAGTTAGCTCCACGGAAAACGAAACAGCTTCCGGAGAGGGGTTTCTTTTCTTTTCGGCTGCGTCCAGTGCCACCAGATGGCCACCATAGCGGCGGTATCGAGATGACAATACTGGAGTAACAATTTCCGGTACGCCGCGCGCTTTTCCGGGTTCTGGCCGGCGAGGCCGAACATCATGTCCTGGTATACCCGGATCGCCCCGGTTCCTTCCCGGACAACTTCTTCATCATCCCCCACTGGAAGAGCGGGTAGCGATTTGTACGGATCTTCACTGCCCCGGCTGACACCTTTGAAACAGGAGAGTTTGCGCACATCACGGTTGTGTCGCCACACGGCGGGAAAGACGGCTTTGATCGAGACACTGCCCTTCATTTCGGGATGGAAATAGTATTTGCGAGCCATTGCACAAAGATCGATCACCCAGTCGTCCCGGCCCGCGTCGAAGTCCTCCAGCCAGACAGCCAGATCCGGATCATTATATCCATACTTGACCATCTGCTCACGGACATCCCGAAGCATAGTAAGTTCATAAGGCGACCAAATATATACTGTTCCCTCCGTTCCCAGAAGGTCTTTTAGTGACTGGGCAAATTGAAAATTGGGAAAAGCTTCGGTGTCGTCGAGCCATTCCGCATGTTCAATAGGCCCGCCCGGTTCGCGAATGGTATGGCAACTCCACTGAAATCCCACCTGCTCGTAGGGGCGCATTTTTTCATGGTAGGGAAGCGCGATTCGCGAGCCTTCGAAGTCGATAAAATGTAGTGGATAGGGATGAGCAAGCAGACTTTGCTTCAGCACCGGAGCCGACCACTCTCTACCTGCAATCTGTATATGCTGACGCTCGGCGGTCACTCCCTCGCCGAAGGCATCTGCCGGTATGGCGGAAAAACGCACATCGCCCCGCTCCGCCATTTCCTGCGGAATATCCCGCGCTTTACCGCCGAGCAGATCGACCCGGAAAAGATCGAGAATATGCGGCTCCTGCTCAGCCAGCGGACCCCAGCATTCCTCGAAGCCATGCTTCCTCACCTTTTTGTCTTTAATCCGGTATTCACAGTTTCGGCACTTGTAGCGGGGCGGCATTTCGATCTTTTTGACCTTGCCGCCGCTCAGCGATTTCGCGAAATCCTGCCTTGCCAAATCCACTTCATCCCGGATTTCCGCCACCTCTTTCGACACATCGACGAAAGCGAGCAGATGTTCATCCTTGAGATCCTTTTCATCGCCCAGGTATTCAAATTCCGCCCGCCAGACAGGCTCCCCTTTTGCAGGCGGGATCATTCGGAATCGATCATAGGTCGAGCTTTTCCCCGCATCTTTGGTTTTATCGACGACGCAAAGATACGGCTTTACTTCAAATTCCGGAAAAGCACTCTCCAGCACCAGTGCCTGAAAGGTAACATCCTCCAAATACGGTTTCCATTTACTGGTAATCTGCCCTCTTTTTCCGCGAAAGGGAGATTCCACATCTTCGATGGGTTCGATGGAAGAGGACTTCACTTCGATAAGATGGAGCACATTTCCCTCCCGCCGCAGAATGTCGATTCGGATCAGGTAGGGATCGTTGAGAATTGTCGGCTCGAACCAGGTTCCGTCACCGCTGCGGATCGCTTTTTCTGAAGCTTTGTGAGCTTTCGCCGGGTTGGACCAGTCACCGATTGTATCACCTTCCGGAAACAGCGCCCGCGACATGGTTTCGACCATAAATCCTCCATCCGCGAGAAACGCGAGGTAGGGATCATCATCGAGCCGCGAAGGATACTTGTTCTTTTTGTAGTAAAGCTTTGTCGGGCATTCCCGGGCTTTTTTGAAATCGCTTTTGGTGAGGTAGACAGAACGGGCCATGATGCAGGTTCCGCGAACATGAGCCAAAGAACCGGTTTTGTCAGCCAGGGAAGATTTGAATCGGTGTTTTTCAGACGATTGCGGATCTTTTTTGAACAAATCGGAAAAGAACACGTCTCACTCTCTGATTCACCATGAACGAAGCACAACAACTAACCCCTCTCCGTCAACGCACTGTAGCGGCCGGTCTATTTTCCGTATTCACAATCAGTTTCGGACTGTCTCCTTATGCCGCCGCCCAGTCCGCCGGCAATGTGAAACCGGTTAACGAAGCCCGAATCCGCACAATCGGCGATCATGGCATGACAAAGGCCGAATATCCTTTCGACGAATCCGGTCAATACCGGAAAGACTGGGTGGTAGTGAGTGCCAAATCCCCCGTCTCCCGCTCCACCACGGTGAGAGATCCCTTTCCGATCGAAATGGTGAATGACACGCCCGCCCCCGTTCCTGCGAGCCCCGAAAAAGCAGCTCCAACCGTCGGCAGAGAGCAAAAATTTTCCGCCACCGAAATTGGTTCCGATGCCGAAGCGATCACTCTGGGGTTTATCGGCCCCTTTGAAAAAATGAATCCTACAACCCCGACGATCACCCAGTCCATTTCCGGTAAAATCCTGCCGCTTTATCACAAAGTGAAGAAAGGCGATACTCTCTACGCTATCAGCACTGAACACGGCATCCCCGTATCGGAACTGAAAAAATCCAACGGTCTCACCGGTGATCTGATCAAAGTAGGCCAGACCCTCCGGCTCGTTCTGACCCGCCATGCTCTCGGCGTGGCAAGGTAGGACTTAACAGGGTACAGTCCGCCATTCAACAGGGTACAATTTTGGACTGTACCCTGTTTAATGCGTCTGGACAGGGCAATTCTCTCAGCTATTCTGTCTCATGACACGATTCCTTGCCGCGTTTACCGCCGCAGTGCTGCTTTTTTGCGCTTCTTCAGCCCGTTCTGAGGAGAAAACTCCCAATATTGTCTATATCATGTCTGACGAGCTGGCTTATTTCGAGCTCAGCCACATGGGCAATCCTTATTTGAAAACGCCGCGGATCGATCAGATGGCGAAGGACGGGATTCGCTTCACCAATGCACTCGCCGCCTCTCCGGTTTGCGGTCCCCTGCGCGGATGTCTTATGACCGGCAAACATGCCGGCCACGCCTCCGTTCGGGCGAATGACGGCGGCACACCTCTGCGCGCTGAAGAGGAAACCATCGCCTCCGTCCTGAAACAGAAAAACTACGCCACGGGAGGTTTTGGCAAATGGGGAGCCGGCGGCAGGGAATCAACCGGAGTTCCCGAAGACCACGGATTCGATGTCTTTTACGGCTACTATGATCAGGTCCACGCACACTCCTTTTATCCCCCGTATTTGATTCGGAACAGCGAGGAAGTCGTGCTCGAAGGAAATGAAGGAGGTCGCTCCGGTGAGACGTATTCTCACTACTCCATCATCGAAGAGGGACTGAACTTCATTCGCGAAAATAAAGACAAGCCGTTCTTTGCCTACTTCCCGGTTACTCCCCCACACGGCATGTATGATATACCTGCCGATGATCCCGCCTGGCAGCAGTATAAAGATGAAGCCTGGATGAAAGATCCATCCATCTCGCAGGAGGCGAAGAATTACGCCGCTATGGTAACGATGATCGATAACAATCTCGGTTCGATTCTTGATCTGCTCGAAGAACTCAAACTGGAGGAAAACACCATCGTTTTCTTTACCGGAGACAACGGCGGCGAAGACCGCTTCAAAACCCATAGTAAACCCCGCGGCCTTTTCGGACCCAACGTCAATCCCGAAACCGGAGTCGGCTTCCGGGGCGGCAAACGCTACCTCTACGAAGGCGGACTGAAAATCCCTTTCCTTGTGCAATGGCCGGGCAAAATCGAAGCCGGACGGGTCAGCGATCATGTCTTCGCCCAGTATGACATCATGGCGACTATCGCCGATTTGACCGGAACCGAAGTACCGGAAGATACCGACGGCATTTCTATACTTCCCGAGATTCTGGGCGACAGCGAAAATCAGGAGAAACACGAGATGTTCTATTGGGAATACGGCAATCAAATCGCGGTCCGCTACGGAAACTGGAAAGCGATCCAACCGAAAAAAGAGGCACCCTGGGAACTATATGATCTGGAAAAAGACATTAGCGAAAGCACCTCGGTAGCGGATGAAAACCCCGATGTTCTGGACAAGATGAAAGAGTTCGCCGCCGCATCCCATACCCCGCCCGAACCCGGAACCTACAGCAATCCCGATCGCACTTTGCATGAGAAAGACCGCGAAGCGAAATGGGGCTCCACCCGGAAGGATGATCCCAAAAGCCGGACTACCTATAAGATCAAAGCGAAGGATCTCCTTCCCGCCAACGAAATGAAAATCGTTCGCTTCAGTAGTGAGAGCTTTCAGAACGACCGCCGCGCTGAGTATGCCATCGACGGCAAAATTCATACTCTTTGGCATACGCAGTTTACTACCGATAAAGCGGAGCCTCCTCACGAACTGGTCATCGATCTCGGAGCCGGACGCAACGTTACTGCGATTCACTACCTCGCCCGCCAGGACAATGGCTGGAACGGTGTCTTCGCCGATACGGAATTTTATCTTTCCTATACCGCTGACTCTTTTCCGGATAAGCCGGTGGCAACTATCTCATTCGAAAAAGTAAAGAAAGCACAGTCTGTAGAGATCCCCGCCACCAAAGGTCGCTATCTTCTCGTGAAAAATCTGTCCTCGGTGGATGGCGGCGCATTCGGGTCAGCGGCGGAGATTCAGGTCAGCGTTGCAAAGGAGGCTGAGAAAAAAGAAGAGGAAAACACTGCGCCGGTTGATTTACTCGACCCGAAACTATGGACCGGCTCGGAAAGCTGGGAAACTGCCGCCGAGATTTCCGGAAATCCCGCTTCTAAAGAATGGAATTCGGTATTTGCCGGGGAAGGAGTTCTCTACAGCAAAGGAAAAGTCAGTAACCTGGTTAGCAAAATGGTGCATGGCGATTGCCGACTGATTGCGGAGTTCATGGTCCCGAAAGGCTCCAATTCCGGTATCTATTTCCAGGACCGCTACGAGATCCAGATTCTCGACAGCTATGGAAAAGCCGACACAGAATTGAAATACGGCGACAATGGCGGCATCTACCAGCGCTGGGACGACAAAGCCGAAAAAGGCAAGCAGGGCTACGAAGGAACGGCACCGTCCTCCAACCAGTCGAAAGCTCCCGGTGAATGGCAAAAGTTCGATATTACTTTCCGGGCGCCCCGGTTCGACGACTCGGGCGAAAAGGTCGAAAATGCCAGCTTTGTTTCCGTCATTCATAACGGTGTGGAAATTCATAAAGATGTGGAACTCACCGGACCAACCCGGGGCGGCCAGGCCGGTCCGGAAGTTGAACAGGCACCTTTTAAAATTCAGGGCGATCACGGGCCGGTCGCGTTTCGCAGGTTGGAATTCTACAGCCCCGCAGCCGATGCCGCCGCCCGCGCCGCTCAGAAAGAACAGTCCGAAGCCCTCAGCAAAATCATCACCAACATCGCCGCTGCCACCGAACTGGAGAACGGCAAAAGGGTACAGCTCCGGTCGATGACTTTGGCCGCTTATCGAAATAACGACTTTCGACCACTGTGGGGAAATTCCGCCGAGCCTGTAAAAATTTACGGTGCACTTGAACAACTGCTGAACTATCACGGCTTCAGCAATCCGAAACTCAGTTTTGATCTGTATCCGGAATCCGTAGTGAACGTCGGCCCGATTTCACAAAACGACCTTCTCGTCACACTGGGCCTCGCAGAAACATCGCTCCGGCTCAAACAGGGACCGGAAACCGTTTCGGAATGGCCCAACTGGACTTATGGCGACACGCCGATCCCTGTATCAACCAGCGATCACTACAACAAAATCACCGAACGTTTCGGACAGGTTGCATCAGTGGCAGCTTTGCCGATGGAAGTGGCTGACGAATTTGTTCCGAAAAACTGGATCTATCACCGGCTTCTCAATCAGATCCATCTCGATGTCGAGATACCCGATCCACCACAAATCGAAATCGAGGGTTTGATCAAAGTAGGCAACGATTTTCCGGAAGCCATGGAGCTGGCCAGCTTCCTCCACCGGGAAGGCCACCTCAGCGAAGCGGAAGTCGATGTAATCGATAATGTATATACCAAAGAACTTTCGGACGGACTCAAAGCGTATCAGCAGAAAAAAGGCCTGCTCGCTGACGGAATCTTCGGTCCGAAAACAGCACAGCAAATTTCCAAAAAACCGAAAGACCCCAAAGAAACTCTGATCATCAATTTGCACCGGGCGCGCCGTTTCCCCGACTCGCCGGGGGATCGTTATTTGCTTGCCAACCTTCCGTCAGCCGAATTGTATGGTATCGAAAAAGGCGGGGAATCGCTGCGCATGCGAGTTGTATTTGGTAAAGATGTCGCCGGACAGCACACGCCAATCTTCCGGGATAAGATGGAACGTATCGTCTTCCGCCCCTACTGGAATGTGCCCCACAGTATCGCCACAACGGAGAGCCCCTACAGCGATCTGGAATATCTCAGCAACCGTGGATTTAAAATCATCAGCAGCAACAGCGGGGCGGCACTGCCTCTTTCGATCGACAGCCTGAGCCGGGTTCGCGCCCGCACTGCCTATGTCCGCCAGGACGGTGGAGACAGCAACGCTCTCGGTCTGGTGAAGTTTCTATTCCCTAACAAACATGCGGTCTATATGCATGACACCCCGCAGAAACACTACTTCAAAAACTCCTACCGCGCGCAGAGTCACGGTTGTGTCCGGTTGCAGGATCCTGAAGCGATGGCGAACTGGATATTAAAGCCGGACGAAACCTGGACCGCGTCGAAAATCAACTATGCTATCTACCAGGGCGAGCGCAACGAGGTCAATCTGAAAGAGCCGATTCCTGTTTACCTGGTATACTTCACTGCCTTCCCCGATCCACGCAAAAGCGAGGGTGTGGATTTTCACCGGGACTACTACGATTACGATCTGCCCGGTGCTGTGGTTGATGCACCGGCACCGCCGAGAGAAGTGATCCCGCTCACCTCCGCTGATGACAACAAGAAAGGATTTTTCGGGAAAATATTCCGCAATAACAACAGCAACAACAACCGGAAATCCAATCAGAAATCCAGCGGTTCCAACCGGAGCGGCGGTGGTGGATTAATTGATATTTTCCGGGGAAAGCAGAATTAACCGAATATTCGTGAGTCACTGTCACTCATTGGAATCATATCGCTCCCACAGCTCGGCGGCTTGCTCTTCGGAAAGAAGGTTCCAGTCGTCTTCGGTCATGTATTCGACAAGTTCGATTCCAAATTTCCCAGTCGCCCGGGCCTCTTTAAGACTCCCATCAGCTTTCGCCTTTTCCTCTTCCCACTCGATAATTCTCGCCTCCCGGGCCGCGATTTCCTGATGTAAACCCCCGTCAATATCGACGCTGATAAGATCTCCCGTTTTGGTAAGTCCGGCCCGCCATCCCCTGACAAACAGCAAATTTTTTTCTACATTTCTTGCTGTGATTCGCCAGCATACGCCGTCGATCCGACACTGGTCACCGTGCTGAAAGATTGCAAACTCCCGGGCTGTCGGTTCCAGCCTTGAGGAATCCCACCGACTGTTGTCCTGCTGCGCCCTCTGGATCAAAGTGAGGAATACGAGATACCTCGGATCATCATCCTCGATATATCCGGGATCGGACCACCTGCACACCGGACATCGCTCTTCGGGATCATCCACCGGACTCTGACACTGAAAACACTTCACCGGTTACATTTACACCCTCGATACAAAATTTCCATTGTTCCGGATATTGCTACATTGATTCACTGTGATTTCTTGATCCTTATGCACCGCTTTCTTTTCGCTCTCTTTATCTTTGGCCTTACTTCCGCACCCGCTGCCGAAAAGCCAAACGTTCTCCTGATCGCAATTGACGACATGAACGACTGGGTCGGTTGTCTAAACGGTCATCCCGACGCCTCATCACCGCATATCGACGCCCTGGCTGAACAGGGCTGCCTGTTTAACAACGCCCACTGCCAGGCCCCTATCTGTAATCCGTCCCGGGCCAGCATTATGTATGGAATGCGCCCTTCCACTACGGGAATCTATATGAATTCCCCCCGCCCCTGGACTGTTCCTGCTCTAAAAGACCGGGTCACCCTGGCGAGACATTTTGCAGCAAACGGATACCAAACCTATACCACCGGTAAAATCTATCACGGCTCCGGCCTGCCCGACGGGGATTTTGATGTAGTCGGACCGAGACCCGGCCAGCGGCAAAAGAAGCTCGATGCCCGCCTCATCCCACCGACTAAAGAAGGCGCCAAAGGCCTCTGGGACTTTGGTGCGCAACTCTATGACGAAGCTTTATTTCAGGACGCCGCCGATGCCACCTGGGCAATTGACGAAGTAGTAACCAATCCCGATGTAAAGGATCCGTTCTTTCTCGCAGTAGGTTTTTACCGCCCTCATGTGCCCTTTTATTCCCCTAAACGGATTCATGACCAGATCCCGCTGGAGGAGATCGATTTACCGCCTGTCAAAGCAGGCGACCGCGATGACCTGCCCTCGATCATCAACGATCTCACCCTGGCACCCTCCGCCCCGGATCATTCCTGGTTTGTTGAATCGGGAAAATGGAGGGAAGCGGTGCAGGCCTACCTTGCCTGTATTCGCTGGACTGATGAGCAGGTTGGGCGCCTGTTACAAGCTCTCGACAAGAGCGGGAAGAGAGAAAATACCGTGGTGATCCTCTACTCGGATCACGGCTTCTTTCTGGGAGAAAAACAACGCTGGGCGAAGCAATGCCTGTGGGAAAGAGCGACAAAAGTTCCTTTTATCATTGATGCCCCCGGACTGCCCGGCGGCAGTGTCTGTGACCAGCCGGTTGAGTTGCTGTCAATCTATCCCACTCTGATCGACCTTTGCGATCTGTCGGAGCAACCGGGCATTGAGGGAATCACCCTTCGCCCGCTGCTTGAAAACCCGGCGACCGGGTGGCCTTACGTGGCGGTCACGACCCACGGACAAAACAATCACGCCGTGAGAACAAAAACTCACCGCTACATTCGCTACCGGGATGGCTCCGAAGAACTATATGATTTGCGGATCGATCCGAATGAATGGACAAACCTGGCGGGTGACGATCAATTTCAGGAACTAAAGAAAAAACTCGCTGCACACTTTCCGAAACGGAATGCAACAACCGCCACCGGCAGCAAGAAGTAAAGCCACCGTCTACTTCAATTTGTGACCGAGTTTTTCCTTCTTGGTCCGGAGGTATATCTCATTGTGTGGATTCGACTCGATCTGCACAGCGACCTGTTCGACTATCTCCAAATCATGCCCTTCAAGACCGACAACTTTTCGCGGATTGTTGGTCATCAGCCGGATTTTTCGAACTCCGATATCATGCAAAATCTGCGCTCCGATTCCATAGTCCCGCAGGTCCGGGGCAAACCCGAGTTTTTCATTGGCTTCCACGGTATCCAACCCTTCCTGCTGGAGTTTGTAGGCGCGAATTTTATTCACCAAACCGATGCCGCGGCCTTCCTGTCGCATATATACTAAAACGCCCTGGCCGGCCTGCTCAATCTGAGCCATGGCAGAATGGAGTTGGCTGCCACAATCGCAGCGCCGTGAAGCAAAGACATCGCCGGTCAGGCATTCGCTGTGGACTCTGACGAGTGTTGGTTCATCCGCCCTGATATTTCCTTTCACAAGCGCGAGGTGATGCTCCTCCGGATCGAGGCGGCTGACATACATATATAGATCAAAGGTCCCGTAGTCGGTGGGCATTTCAATTTGTTCGACCCGCTCGACCAGCTTTTCGCGACTGCGGCGATACTCGATCAAATCCGCAATTGTCCCGATCTTCAGACCATGCTTTTTGGCGAAAGCGGTCAACTCGGGAAGCCTTGCCATAGAGCCGTCTTCATTGAGGATTTCGCAAATCACGCCGGCCGGAGTCAACCCGGCCATGCGCGCGAGATCTACGGCTGCCTCGGTATGACCAGCCCGGCGGAGAACACCGCCCTCTTTTGCCTGAAGCGGCAGAATATGCCCGGGACGCACCAGATCCTGAGGCTCGGAAAGCGGGTTGGCTAAAATTTCCACCGTCTTCGCCCGGTCCGAGGCGCTAATTCCGGTTGTAATCCCGTGCGCCGCATCTACCGCCACGGTGAAATTGGTACCGTGAGACTCCGTGTTCCGGCGCACCATCAGCGGCAGGCCAAGTCTCTGAGCCGCATCCCCTTCAATCGGAGCGCAAATCAGGCCGCGACCGTGGGTCGCCATAAAATTGATCTGAGCGGGGGTGATCTTCCCGGCCGCTCCTATCAGATCGCCCTCATTTTCACGATCTTCATCATCGACGATAACGACAAGTTTCCCCTGCCGCACATCTTCAATGATATCGTCGATCGAACTGAATGGCTCGTGATTTTCAGGCATACCGTATCTTACGAGCGAACCCGGTATTTAGAAAGCCGCAAAATTGACCGCTCATCCGACCTCGACACGGTTGCCGCCGTTCTTCGCACTTTCGTAAATCGCACAGATCAGAGCTACGGCTCTTCTCGCTTCTCTGCCATCCACTTTCGGCGGTCTTCCGCTCTGAATCGCATCCACGACGTCTTCGAAATTCTTCTGATGACCGCTGAAATTGATCGCCGACGGATCGTTGGCGCCAAGCCCGACCTTGCCTTCGCTGTCCAGCATCAGGGAGTTTTTGATTTCCCTGTCCTGCGGTTGCGGCTCTTCAAAATCCCAGACTCGGAAACTTTCGTCGACAAGGAAAGCGGAACCCTTTTCCCCGCAGAGATGAACTTCAGCCGGGTGTCCGGTAGAAGACCAGCAGGCTGTAGACGCCTGAAGAACGCCTCTTGCTCCGTTTTTGAATTCCAGAATCGCTACAATGGTATCCTCGACTTCAATATTTTCGTGAATCAAACACGCTGATGTAGCCGATACGGCTGCGACATCACCGGCAGCGTAGATAAGCTGATCGATGGTATGAATGCCCTGGTTCATAAGCGCACCGCCGCCATCCAGCGCCCAGGTGCCCCGCCACGCACCGGAGTCATAGTAAGCCTGATCGCGATACCATTTTACGTAGGCATCACACATGGTGAGTTGACCAAAACGCCCCTGATCAGCCGCGTTTTTCATCGCCTCGATCGCCGGCATAAAACGACGATTGAAGATTCCGGATAGCGTCACGCCGTTTTCCTCACAGGCGGCGATCATTTGATCAATCCGCTCCGGTGTTACTTCGAGGGGCTTTTCACAAACGACATGCTTTTTCGCAGCCGCCGCTGCGAGAGCCGGATCCAGATGCGCCCCGCTCGGAGTTGCGATTGTTACGATTTCCAGCTCCGGGTCCGCGAGAAATTCATCGAGATCGGTATACCCTTTCCCGCCGTGCTCCGCGACAAGCTCATCCACTGCGTCTTTACGGCGACCGTAAAATGAATGCAGCTCGCCATCTTCCATCGCATTGATCGCTTTGGCGTGGAAATTGGCGATCATGCCCGCTCCTATGATTCCGAATTTCATAAGGAAAATGTGTTAACTGTGATCTCAGGCCTTGTCAGCTTTTTTGTTGTGTCCAAGGAATCCCACCGTCCCAACGACGAACAGCAGCACCAGAACACCGATCCCGATTTTCCCGAAAGGAATGCCAAAACCCGATTTGTCTTTCAACGCCCAGATTGACGCAAAAGTCGCAACACTGGTGGAGATGACCATGAGAGTGTTCCAGTAAATCCGCCGTCCCCCGGTCATCATGCTGCTGCCGAGAACCTTTTTGCTGTTCATCAATAGCAGAAATGTGAAATAGGCAATCGGCAGCAAGCTTCCGCCAATCACGGAAGTGGGAATCGCCAGCGCTGCTTTCGATGCCCCGGTCCAAAGCCAGATTGGCCCGAGGAATCCCCCCACCCCGGCTACAACGGCACCCAGCATGTGGGTTTTCTGATCGCCTGGTTTACCAAGCATCTCGCAGAATGTGAACCCGTTGATCAACATCAGAATAATAATGGTGGAAACCGCCATCCCGATGACTCCGATCCCGAAAATAAACTGAGAAACCGCTTTTCCGGCGAGTGGCTCCAGAGCGGCTGCGAGCTGCAAATTATCCCGCTTCACCAACATGGCAGCGAGTTGGCGGTCTCCCAGGGGAAGCGCTCCGCGCGCAGCAGCAAGTTGTTCCGCTGTCATCGCTGTGAAGGCATCTCCCCGTTCCGCCTGGATCCGGGAATCGAGAAATTCGTTATAACTCTTTTCCAGCTGGGGATTTACTGCCCCGTCGTCGTAGAGTACATCCGAATATTTGGTGTGAAACTGGGATGCCGAAGCAATGACCACACAACCGGTCGCGATGACGAAAGGTATAATCAATCCAATCGACAAATCAAAAATGGCGAGTGGTCGATGAGCTTTTCCCCAGCGCTTTTTCAACATCGAATAAGGCAGCAGGAATGTCATATTGATACCCACAGCGGTCGCAAAAGCGGAAATAATCACATCGCGCTGGGTGTGGGTGATTTTATCCTTCCAAAACTGGGCAAACTCGCCCGTCGCAGCGATAGGCCCGTCGAAGGTTGGCGCGGGACTTTCGAACATCTTCAGATTAGGAATCAGTCCTTTGAAAACAGCACCCCAGTCGAGAACCTTTGAAGCCGTCAATGCAACAACTACTCCGAAGAACGAAACCACCACTATACCAACGAGGATCTTCAGGATCAGTTCAAAGGTAGCAACCCCCTTGCTGCCCCTGCCGTAAAAGTAGTTCACCGAAACCCCGACTGCTAACAGCAGGATGCCACAGCCCCAGACCGGAATCGCCGAGCCTCCGAGATTTTGTCGAATCGCCCCGGTGCCAAGTGCAAACTGAGGCATACACCAGACAATGTTCGCCATCAAAGTTGCGATCAACCAGGCCCAGGCGAGAACCGGAGACACGTTTTTCATCACCGAGAGAAACGGCCTCTCGCCGGTCGAAAGTGTCACGTAGGAAATCGCACTCAACATGATCACTCCCAGAATCATCGCCAACGGTTGCAGCCACATCATGTTGTAGCCCATAAAACTACCGAGGAACAGCGCCCCGCCGAGCGATCCACCACCGAGGGTGATTGCCCCCTGAAGCCAGCCCGGACCTGACTTCCTGGCATAATAACCATATCGCTTTGCGATTCCCTGCTGGTTCATTTCAGCCAGTTCCGCAGCTTCCTGTTCGACAGATGATTCACTCATGGCCGCGATTTTAAGTCACCCGGTTCGCAGGTCAAGAGCATGCTGAGACTCATCCACGGTTGAACCAGGCTCACACTGGTGTTGATTTCCGCCATCGACGTTTCCGTATCCATAATCATCCCGACCGTAAACGAATCCGCCACTCTGGGGGAAACGCTGGCTCGACTCGATCCCACTGCAGAAGTCATCGTCACAGATGGTGGCAGCAGTGATTCGACAGAAGAAACCGCAGCTGCGTTCGGGGTGAAATTCCATTCAGCCGGAATAAAAAGCCGGGGCGTACAAATGAATCAAGCCGCTGCGATGGCTCACGGAGATTTTTTGCTGTTTCTTCACGCGGATACCCATCTTCAGGGACAATCTTTTAAAAACTTTATAAATATTCTCGCTGCCGATCCCGACATAGTTGGCGGCGGTTTTTACCGATTTTTCGACTCTCCCTCCGTTTTCCTGAAGATTACCAGCCATCTCGCCAATCTCCGGTCAAAATATTGGGGAGTGTTTCTGGGTGATCAGGGAATCTTTGTCCGGAAGGAAATTTTTTCCGCTTTGCAGGGCTTCGACGAAAATTTGCCATTCGGCGAAGATCTCGATTTTTCCCTGAGACTACGCCGGTTGGGACGGACCGCAGCCATTCAGCCCGCCGTTCTCACCTCGGCAAGGAGATTCGACCGATCGGGTCCACTTCGGCAGACTTTGCAGGATTTTTTCTTAAGCCTGCAAATCATCCGCGCCAATAACAACAGATCTTAAAATAAATTACGTGATTTATCCGGGTTTATCTAAAAAATACAAATATTTAGGAAAACTTACATATTTCCCTTGCAAAAATTTTTATAAAATTTATTATCCAAATAGATTTTTAAGACCTGCCATGAAAAGACTAGTTGTTGTTGTAAATGATTTGGAGCGCTCGGGAAAATCTTCTGTTGCCCGCGCTGTCTACCACCACCTCACTTCCGAATGCGAAGTAAAAAGTTCACTCGTCACTTCCGACGAAAACAATCTCTCCGATGAATATGATGGAGAATTCTGGGACCTCGATGAATCTCTGTCCGCCAGTCAGGCCATTGACCTGATGGAAGAGAACGACGCTGTGGTCTTCGATGTTCACACCGGAGGAGCCCGCGACTGGGCCGAATTTTGCGAACAAACTGAATTTGATAACGTTCTCGCTGAAATCGGAGCCGAAATGACCCTGGTGATTCCCAATACCGGCGGAGTTCGCTGCAATGAGGAAATCAGCGATATTGTCGATCTTTTCGCCGATTCCGCAGACTATGTGATCGCTCACATCAATAGCGATCAGCGGGATCCAATCAAGTGGAAAGGAAGCGACGCCGAGAAAGCCACCCGCTACCTCGGATGTATCGAAGTCGATTTCCCCTCCATTTCCGAAGACCTTGCCACTGCGATCAAGAGCACCGGCAACGAATTCAGCGTGGCTTTAAACAAAGGTTCCGAGCTGCCCCGCTTTGCCGAGGTTCAACTCTCCCAGTGGCTGGAAGCTGTTTCCAATCGCCTCGATTCAGCCAACGATTATATCCTTGCCGACGGATCAGAACTCGCTCTTGAGTATTGATTCCCATCGTTTTATCAATTGATAAATTTCCGTAGTAAAATGTAGAAAAGCTCTCCTCCGGGAGAGCTTTTTTCTTTATATCCCGGTATTATAATCATTGCCCCAAATTCGTTTTGCACAGTGAATCCCGGCACCGGATATTTTTCCCGTTATGGCATACTGTCCTCATTGTGCGTTTATGATGCCCTCTGAACGGGGCCGGGCTACCTGTCTGAATTGCGGTCACCGCCGGTTGAAACTCAAAAAAGGAGTCCCTCCTCCCCAACCCACCGTAAAATTTGGTCAATCAAATCCGGACTCTCCGTGGAGTTCTCTGGCCTTCACCCTGCTGATTCTACTTTGCGGAGCCATCTTTTTCGCCATGGGGATATTCATGAGAAGTCCGCTTGGTGTTTTATGGGGATTACTCGGAGCCCTTGGTATCAGCGTAGCGATATACTGTCTCCGGGATCTGATGCGGACCTGCCAATGGGGACGCAAACCGGAAAAAGGCTACATCGCCCATCTCAAAGAACTGGCCGATGAAAGAGAGATCGTGATGAGCCGGATTAAAGAACTGGAAAAACTCCTCGGCAGACAGCGTCCCGATCGCTCCGAACGGGCGGCAAACCGGACAAAACTCTTGAATGCAGCTCTGGATAACCGCAAAACCAGGTTGAGCCTGATCTATGAAGCCGCATTTATCATCGAATCGAAACGGCGGATTTCCCGAATCGAAGCTCTCGCTCAGGACCTCGCCCGGAAAGCCAATCCACGCGAGACAGAAAAACATCTCGATACAGCCTTTACGGATTTAAAATCGTGGATCGCAGAGCAGCCGGTCGACTGCCTCAGCCAAACCGGCCGCCGGGTACAGGAAACGCTTCGCCACTCGGCGGAATTGCACAAAGAAATCAGGGAACAAATCGAAGACCGCCTGGTAATGAGAGCCCTCGACGACGATCCCGAGCCCGATGTCGCCGAGATTCTGGCGAGGATCGACTCGTTTTTGGATCAATCTCTACTCAGAGACAACCAAAGCGTTTCAGAAATCGTTGAGGCAGTGGCTTCAGATGAGGAATTTATCAAAATCAATACCGAGCTGCGCTTGTGGAAAGACGGTATCAAACACAACTCTTCCGACACAGCTGTATCAGAACAGGAAATTTGAAACCAGGTCATCAAAAGCCTGTTTACGAATATTTTAGCAGTTGTCACCTACCTGACAGGCATGGTAAAATTACCAATGCTTTCGCGCGCGCTCCCTTTGCTTTTGTTTTTCACTCTTTTCACCGGTCCGCTGGTCGCTTCGCCGAAAAAATTTCAGTTCTCCGTGCTCGAAGAACCTGTGGAAATGAAAGTCCGCACCACAGCCTACACGCATACCGAGCCCGACCACATCATTTACGGGAAACTCAGTGCCTACGGCAGCTACCTTCAGGCATCTGAAGCCTACACATCAGCCGCTGCCGACTGGTCTTTTTTGCCGATTGGCACCGTTTTCCGGATCAAAAATTACGGCCCCACCCTGTTTGTCATCGATGATTACGGCTCCGCTTTAACCGGCAAAGAAACCGTCGACCTGTATTTCGAAACCCAGGCTGAAATGAACCGCTGGGGAGCTCGAAACGTGGAAATCGAAATTCTCCGCCTCGGTGATTACCGGGCCTCCTATATGATCTTGCGGGAACGAGCCCACTGGCCTCACTGCTATGCCATGGCGAAAAAGATCTACGACCGCTACCAGAGCAAAAAAGTGGCGCAAGACTGACTGTACCCTGTTGGATCGCCGACTGTACCCTGTTGAATTGGCGAATTAAGGTATCCCTTACAGGCGGCATTACGGGCTTGAGAAGTATCCCAAAAGAGATTTAGTGCGCCCGCCGTTGTCTCCGGGAAATCATGAGTCTCCGTATTTCTCAATCTATTCTGTTTGGTCACGCCGCGCCCCCATTGTTCCGGGTGTTGGTAGCGTCGTGCCTGCTGTCCGGCCTTTCTGTTGCAAATGATAAGACGCCGGACTGGAAACCGGTCGTTCCGGTGCTGGAGAAATATTGCTTCGATTGCCATGGCGGAGCGAAAACAAAGGGAAACGTCGATATGAAAGCGCTGGCGGAAAATCTCGATGTCTCCGGGCACTTCGATCTCTGGGAAACGGTGCTTTATGTCATCGAAGACGGCGAAATGCCGCCGCCGGACGACCCTCAGCCCGATGAAAGAGAGCTGGGCCTGATGATGAGTTGGCTCGAAACCTCGCTCGACGCGGCCGCCATGGCCAATGCCGGTGATCCCGGGCCGGTCACAGTTCGCCGACTCACTAATTTCGAATACGACAACACGATCCGTGATCTGACCGGCATCGACTTCGATTTGTCGAAGAATTTTCAGCCCGACGGTGGTGGTGGCGAAGGATTTTCCAACGTCGGCGATGTCCTTTTTGTCAATCCCCAGCAGCTCGACAGTTATCTTTCTGCGGCGCGGCATCTCACCGATCATGCCAGTATTCTGCCGGGCAGCGGCGTCCAGTTTCGCAAAAGCCGGGTTGGTCTGCGCAGTCCGGTTCAGTTTCGCACCGAAGCCGAGCAGGAACTGTATATCTGGTACCAGAAAATGGCCGAACCTCACCTCCCGCGCGATGGAGCAGACCGCCGGGGCGATGAATACATGCTGGCTGCCTGGAAATACAAACACCGGGACAAAACCGGCGCAAAATCTCTCGACCAGATTGCGAATGAATCGGGCCTGGTAGCCGCTTTTCTCAATAACTGGTGGAACATGCTGAATTCGGAAAACCCGAAATCGCGCATCCTCGATCTCATCCGCGTTCCGTGGCGCAATCTACCCGTACCGGTCGACGGCAAACCCGGGGAAGTCCCGGCCGCTGTGAAAAGCCGGATTCTCGACATCGAAGCCAAACACCTCGCCTGGAACAAACGGGAAGGCGAAGGCTGGACCAGAACGCAACGCCGCCAGCAGGATACCGATGGCCTGCGCACAAGGACGATTGTCCAGACGATCCCTGCGGGAGAGCCGGTGCATCTCGTGGCCGGTGATTTCGGCGACGGCAATCGCGGCGACCTCATTCTGTTCGGAGCGATTGAACTGGATCGCAAAGGTCACAAACGGGAAAATTATTTCGACTGGTTGAAACGTCGCAGCAACGAGATTGGTAAACAACTGGCTCAACTGAAGGCAAAGCCGCAGCAAAGTCCCGGGGACAAAAAGAAGATCCAACAACTTTCAGGTTTTCAAAAGTCCTGCCAAACCATGCTGTCCCGCTTCGGCAAACATCCTCAGCAGGGCCGCAAAATCGGCGCAAAAGAGTTGGCCATTCGCCCGCCGGAGACATTGCGTCTGCCTTTCGATGGGGGCACCGCCCGCTTCCGGGTCAGCGCGAAGATGGATCTGCAATTTCCCGAAGCCGACCAAGGCACCCACCAGTGGACCATCACAGGAAAGAATCCGCCCGATCCTACTCAAATTATCCCCGGTGCGCTGATCATTTATAAACGCCAAACCGATATTGCGCGGAAAACCATGGGTGATTTTTCCCGGATGAAACAGGCTTTTCCCGATGAATACAATCGCCTGCTGGAGGAAGTGGCGCGCAACTACCTGCGCGGCGGCAAAGGCCCCGGCGTTTATTATCTGAACGACGACCAGCTGCGAGCCACTCTGACCGACTGGCAGCGCACCCGCCACGACCGGATGCTTCTCGACTGGCGGCTGCTGAAGAGCGCCAAACCAAACCAGCAAACGATCAAAGAAATCGATCACGGCATCATCTCGCACCTGCACTGGTGGACTCACCGGGCCTGGCGACGGGATTTGTCCGACGAAGAAAAACACGCTCTGAATGCGATCTATTATGGAGCCCGGAAAACCGGAATGGATCAGGAAACCGCCGCCCGCGAGGTGTTGACCCGGGTGTTCGTTTCCCCCGATTTTCTGTTTAAAATCGAAGCATCTGACAAACCCGGCGTTCAACCTGTCTCGCCATGGGAACTGGCCTCGCGGCTGAGTTATTTCCTCTGGGCATCCACACCGGATACAACCCTGCTGCAAGCGGCCCGGGACGGTAGCCTGATGACTCCGAAAGGCCGGGCCGCCCAGGTAAAGCGCATGTTGCGCGATCCGAAATCCACTGCCCTCGCCGATGCATTCGCCGGGCAATGGCTGGAGTTCCACGGTTTTGCCGGGCACAATGCCGTCGATAAAAAACTGTTTCCCGAGTTCACCCCAGAGCTGCGGGCCGACATGGCTCACGAGACGGATATGTTTTTCAGTCACCTCATTCGCGAGGACCGCCCGGTGCGGGAGATACTCATGGCTGACTACACCTTTCTCAATGAACGACTCGCCAAACACTACGCCATCCCCGGAGTGAAAGGTGAAAAATTCCGCCAGATGCCGGTGGCAAAATATCAGCGCGGCGGGCTGCTCGGAATGGGCAGCGTGCTGACGAAAACCTCTTTCCCGCAGCGCACCAGCCCGGTTCTTCGCGGCCACTGGTTGCTTGCCGCCGTGCTCGGCCAGCCGACCCCGCCGCCGCCGAATGACGTCCCCGAGCTGGAGGCGGTGACCGATGCAAAAACGCTGCGCGAAAAACTGGAGCGCCACGCCGCTGACAAAGCCTGCGCCTCCTGCCACGCGAAGATCGATCCGCTCGGTTTTGCGCTGGAAAGTTTCGACCCGATCGGCAGGTTGCGGACCAAAGATGATACCGGCAGCCCGGTTGATGATCTCGGCACCCTCAGCGATGGCACAAAGCTCGACGGTGTAGCCGGTTTGCGCGAATACCTTGGCAGGAATGATGCTGAATTTTATAAACTGTTCGCCCGGAAGTTGATCGGTTACGCCACAGGTCGCGCCGTAATCTCTACCGACCGCGAATTGATCGACACCATCCGGGATCGATTGCAGAAGGGCGAGGGCCGCTTTTCCGAGGGCATTTTGACTCTCGTGGAGAGCCGTCAGTTCCTTTACCGTCGTAACGAAGATAACCTTTCCGAGTAAAAATACACCGTGCCTTTCATGACATCATTTGATAAATCGCAAAGCTCCCGCCGACTGTTCCTGAGAAACGCCGGGATCGCCTTCGGCCTGCCGTGGCTCGAATCGATGAACGCCTGGGGCAGCACCGCCGGGAAATCCGCCGCCGCTAATGAAGCCCCGTGCCGCTTTGCCGCCCTGTTTATGGGCAACGGTGTCAACCCCCATCACTGGGGCGCGTCCAATACCGAAAACGGCCTGCAATTGATGAAAACACTGAGCCCGCTGGAGCCGGTAAAAGATCATCTGCTGGTCATGAAAGGCCTGTGGAATCCGACCACCATCCAGGGACCCGGCGGTCACTACCCCAAGATGAATGTGCTCTCCGGTCTGACTGTCAAACAGACCACCACCGATGTGCAGGTCGGCACAACGATGGATCAGGTCATGGCCCGGCAGCTGGGACACAGCACCCCGATGTCCAGCATCGTGCTGGGAACCGAGCCGCCCCGCTACAGCACCGACAGCGGTTTTACCTCGCTGTATTCCGCCTATATTTCGTGGAGCAGTCCAACTACGCCAGCGCCAAAAGAAATCTACCCGCAGCAGGCCTTTGATCAACTTTTCGACGATGGCAGCAAACGCCGGCGCGACAAAAGTGTACTCGATCTGGTTCTGTCCGACGCGAAAAGCCTGCGCGGTAAAGTCAGCGGACGCGACGCGCAGAAACTCGACGAATATTTCACCTCCGTCCGCGAACTGGAACAACGCATTGAGCGCGCCGAAAAAATGTCGCAGAAAGAAACCGGCGGCACCGGCTGGCAACCGAGTGTGAAAAAGCCCACTTTTCCGCGCCCCGAAGCAGGCATTCCCGGCGACGTCCGCGAGCATCTGAAACTTCAGCTCGACATTGTATTGCTGGCGTTTCAAATGGACCGCACCCGCATCGCCACCATGATGCTGAATAACGATCTATCGCAGATGAACTTCGGTTTCCTCGGCAATATCAAAGGCGGTCTGCACGAGTTGTCCCACCACGCCGGCAACGAAGAGCGTCTCGATATGTATCAGCGCGCTAACCAGTATCATATGCAAATGCTCAGCGAGCTGATGCAAAAAATGAAGAATACCGACGAAGGCGAACGTTCTCTACTCGACAACAGTATGCTGCTTTTCTGTTCCAGCCTCTGGGACGGCAACGCCCACGACTCCCGCCAACTCCCCGTCCTGCTGGCCGGAGGAGGCGGAGGCACTATCAAAGGCGGTCGCATGCTCGACTACAGCAAACAGGAAAACCGCAAACTGTGTCGTCTCCATCTTGCGGTGATGGAACGAATGGGAATGAAGATCAATCAGTTCGGCGACGCGGAAACCGCACTGCCGGATTTGGGTTGAGTAATTGAGTCACCAACCCGGAGACTGCGTGATCTGAAACGCTACGGTATCCGGATAGAGAAATCATCGTAGTGAACTTCGCGGTCCACAGTGGTGATATTCATATTCGATTTAGTTTTGTGCGTGATACCTACCGACTTCAAGGAACCAGCCGGCTTGTCATCAATCCATACCTTGAGTTCATCGCCCTGAATGCGAATCTTTAGTTTATGCCATACTTCAGGATCGATAGAGATGGCATACTTCACCTGTTTTGTTTTCAGCATTTCATTAGTCGCCTCATCGAGTTTGATTCCCGCTTTCCGCTTGTCGCGGATGTCTTTCAGAAAAATGCCGGTCTTGCCATCATATAGAGTTACCGCTTCAGCACCGACGGCCACGTGGCAGATATGTCCAGCGTGAGAGCCTTTGTAATCCAGATCCCGGAACATGACGCTGAAACGTTTAGATCCGGCGAATTTGAAAGACACAGCCACCTCCATATCGCTCAAAGGCGGCAACTCAATCGTGTTCACTGACGGGTGGTCAGCCGTTTTGGGAGTGATACCGACCATCACTCCATCCTTCACCACAGTTTCACTTTTCCATGAGCCCCACTGTTTTTTCAGTTCGTTCCCGGAAAAATCATCTTCGAAAAACACCTTGGGAAACGGTTCAGCAAGAACTACAGAAACAGAGAGAAGCGTAAAAAGAATAGCCGTTTTCATAGACAAATTTATTTCACAATATCACCAATGATAAGTAGAGATCCGGCATACCAGGTGTGTGGTGCATACAACTCCGGATTACTATCAAGTTTCGCGCGATTTCTTTCGAAAAGAATCTCCCGTTTATCGAGTTTCTCGTCCATCAGGGTGACTCTGATTTTATGCTCAGTATCTTTAACCCCAGAGGCAATCGCCACCTTAGACATGCGATGGTAGGTGCAATAACCATCTATGCGATTTCGCGTCACCGGCTTGCTGTCATCCACTTCGATTTTCAACTTACCGCCATCCGGACCAACGAGATCAAATACCGAAGCGGTTATACCCGTAAAGGAAAACTCCAGAGACGACCCGGCAGTTTTCGCCTGGTAGAGAACCGGCATATTTCGGGAAAAACGCTTCGCCAGTGTATGCTCAGCAGGAAGTTTTTCCCAGTCCCCCTTCAGCATATCTTCTGTAATCGCCACCTGTTTCGCCGCCTCCCAGTTGTCGGCACGTAGCGGTTCACCCGCTGTATGCGGCTCCGGCTTTCCGCTGGCTTCCGAAATCGCAGGCCAGGAACGGGCAATCGCTTCGGTATAGAGACGATGGCCGGTTTCGACATGGGGATGAACCCCGTCCGTGGAAAAAACGAGCGGTTCCGCTGTAGCTATGTTTTCCGGCTTTGGTGCTTTGAAGACCAGTTTTCCGCTCTTCTCCAGTTTCGCTACTTCGATACCGAAATGGATGGAAGGAATATGGTAATGATCAGCCAGCTCCTCCATGGCGCTGGCTGAACGCTGCATTTTACCCTCTCGCAAATGAGGCATCACCGGAAGGCTCACCGTATAGACAAAACAGATGTCGACAGTCGGATCAGACTTCCAGGTTTGCCGGACGATTCCCTCCATCGCTTTGTGGATACGCTCCGGAGCGGCACCGCCGTCGTTCACCGCAAACTCGACGAACAGCAGATCCGGCTCATGGCGCAGCACATCATTCTGCAGTCGAAACACCCCGAGATCCGAACCGGTTCCTCCGATTGCGGCGTGAATTTCTTCAAAAGCTGCATCGGGATACTGTTTCTGGAACCATTCCCGCGACTGAATCCGCCAACCTCCCGCCGCTGTGATACTGCCGCCGAGATAGGCGATTTTCACACTCTCTCCCGCTTTAATTTTGCTCCGAAAATTCGGTAACCCATCTCGCGGATGACATTCTACCGCCTCACGAAGAGGATACTCCTCCTCCGCAAACCCGAATTCCGGCAAGCTGAAGCCGACGACAATAATGGAAAAAAGTAAGATACGAATCATTTTCGGTATGTAATCGAAATCCTGGAAATGTGCCAGGATTCTCCCTGGCCGATGAGTGCCACGATCCCGTGTATTTTGAGTCCCGTAGATCAAATTGCCTAACCTGTTGGCGAAGGATGCAGGCTCACGCAATCCTAACAGGTTGGGCAACTTGATCTACACCCCAATATTTAAATTGGTAAAAAATTTACCAATGCATAGGAAAAGTATTGATCAAAAAGGGGGAACCTCCCAACATCGAGCCTTTACTGCATTCTCCCATTTCTTTGACAACAAGTGAATTACATATACGAAAATCGACTTGGCATGAACTGTGCTAATGTTCTCAAACAACTGTAAAACAACAAACTAAAGAAAAATAATGAAAGACCCAAAAATCACATATCGCGGAGCCACCAGCCCAATGTCCGAACTCAACGACCTGAGAATCAGCCAGCTTGAGCAGCAGCAGGGAACCCGTCAGGTTCAGTATCGCGGTCAGGCCATGGACGCTGACCTTCATCCCTACAATGAGAAGAAGCCTCTGAAAGTGTCGTATCGCGGAGCTTCCGCCGAAGTGGAACTCTAATTCCCCCGGACGAAAAGGCGGCTCAAACGGTCGCCTTTTTTGTTGGTAAATTTGCAAAAGTTGATTCAAAAAAGG
Source organism: Verrucomicrobiales bacterium (assembly GCA_029213025.1). Lineage (GTDB taxonomy): Bacteria > Verrucomicrobiota > Verrucomicrobiia > Verrucomicrobiales > DEV007 > Arctic95D-9. The sequence goes on along the minus strand of JARGOZ010000053.1, from coordinate 10,062 downwards.
TTGTCGACTTGCTTTCCGGATTTGATAAAGCATTTTTTATCTGATGGAGAGTGACGTGCCACTGTCAGAAAAGGATATTCGGGCCATGGTTCGCTTGCTGGGTGATGCAATCATCGGCAATGAGGATATCGCTCTCAAACGCCGTTTTGTCATGGATGGGCTGAAGCGGCTGGTTGGCGCGGATTCCTGGATCTGGACAATGGTGGGAAAATTCGGGCCGGAAGAACAGCCGGTTCATACCGTTCTGGTGAGGGACGGCTTTAGCGACGATCAGTTTGCCGCCTACCTCAGGTCCCAGGAACACCCCGATATGGCCTGGATGGTCAGTCCCTTCATTGCGGAGGTTGAGTCGAATGGAGCCCACCTGACTCGATTACGGCAGCAGATCACTCCTGAGGATCGATTTGCGGAGGCTGATATTCTTCCGATCTTCAAAGAAGCCGGTATCGGTCCCCTCGTGCTTTCAGCCAGAAAGACTATTTCCGATCAACTGAGTGCAGTCGTCATTTTTCGCCACTTTGACAAACCTTTGTTTACGGAACGGGAATCAAGAATTGCTCACATCATTCTCAGCGAGCTGTCCTGGCTTCATGAAAGTTCCTGGCCGAATTATCCACGGCATGAAGTTTCGGCCCTGAGTCCGCGCCAGACCAGCGTCCTGACGTCTCTGCTCCAGGGACGGTCCCGCAAAGAAATTGCCAACGATCTTGATATTTCCGTTCACACCGTTTCCGGCTATGTGAAAGAAGTCTATCGACATTTTCACGTCAAATCCCACGCCGAGCTGTTTCACCGGTTTGTGAATGGAGATGGCGGAGACAGTCCGCAGTAGTGGCGGTTTTTCGCTTGAATAAGCCTCTACCCCTCTGTCATACATCGCGGATAAGTTATCCATCGATGATGAAATCCTTGATTCCTTTTTTGTTCCTGTGCCTCACTACAATCCTGCTGCAAGCGAATGACCGGCCCAACATCATTTTTCTGCTCGCGGACGACCTCGGATACGGCGACACCGGTTGCTATGGGCAAAAGCTGATCTCCACCCCAAATATCGATCAACTCGCCACGGAGGGCATTCGCTTCACTCAGGCTTATGCCGGCGGATGTGTATGCAGCTCATCGCGCAGTGTTCTGCTTACCGGATTGCATGGAGGCCACACTCCGGCGCGGGACAATGTGCCGCATTATCCCACCTACTTCGAGGATGAAGATGTCACAGTAGGGGAAATTTTGCAGACTGCCGGCTATCGCACCGGAGGTATCGGGAAATGGTCGATGGGCGACCCGGGAACTCCCGGACGGCCCGCAAACCAGGGCTTCGATAAATGGTTTGGCTACCTCAATCAGGACCACGCTCACTACTACTGGCCGGAATATCTCGATAACGACGAGCGCCGCCTCGAACTGCCGAAAAATCCGGTGACGAGAGAACATTACAGCCATGATCTACTCACGGAACACGCTATGAAATTTATTCGGGAGTCAGCAAAAAAGGAAGAACCATTCTTTTTCTATGGAGCATTCACCCTGCCGCATTTCTCCTCGAAAAAAGAAGACCCTGACGGATTGGCCATCCCCTCAACAGACCCCTACACCGACCGCGACTGGCCGGAAAAGGCAAAGAAATATGCGGCTATGGTTCACCGACTCGACCAAAGTGTGGGAGAAATTATCAAGCTAGTCGACGAGCTCGACGGGCGGGAAAATACCCTCATCATTTTTTCCAGCGACAACGGCGGTCACTCCACGGTGTGGAAAGATTTCCAGACCAGCGGTCCATTGCGCGGCTTCAAGCGCGATCTTACCGAGGGCGGCATCCGGGTTCCCTTCATCGCCCGCTGGCCGGAGACAATCCAGCCCGGAACAGTAAGTGATGAAGTGATCGCTTTTCAGGATCTGCTACCGACCTTTGCGGAATTGGCCGGGGCCAATATTCCGGAAGATCTGTCCATCGACGGAATCTCTGTAAGCGCTGCGTTAAAAGGCGGTAAACTCAAAGACCGTAACTATCTCTATTGGGACTATGGCCATTGTCGCCGGTTTTATGATCAGGCCGTCCGGCTCGGCGACTGGAAAGGCATTCGCTCAGGCAAAAACGAAGGAAAGATCGAGCTCTACGACTTGTCGAAAGACATCGGGGAAACCCGCGATCTGGCGGATGAAAATCCGGATGTCAAAAAAGAGATCGCTGTAATCATGGATAAGGCCGTGACACCGAATTCCCGCTACCCGATTGGTGAGTTCTACCGGGGCGGGCCCATCTGGCTGGCAGAGAATCACCACCCCTCACAATACCCGCTTCCGCCGCTGTCAAAGCCTGGTGAAGGTGCATGGGAATCAGCGGAATTTCTTTTTAACCCGGAAAATCCTCCGACCTTGAGTTGTCATTCCTCCACTATCGTCGAACTGACAAACGGACAACTTGCCGCCGCCTGGTTTGGCGGAACCAAAGAACCCCACATCGACAACTCAATCTGGTTCACCCGGCAGGAAAAAGGAACCTGGCTGCCACCGGTTGCTATAGTAGACGGTTCCGAGGGAATGGAATCCGATCACCGAACCGGCAATCCCGTCCTTTTTCAGGCGAAGCAAGGACCGCTTCTGCTATTTTACAAAGTTGTTCCCCATGAACCCAATCGAGCCAGCTCCTGGTGGGGCATGATGACTCGATCCGATGACGACGGCAAAACCTGGACAGAGCCCTGGAAACTGGGAGAGGATGAAAAGCTTGGATCACACCCACACCTCATCGGGCCGGTGAAGAACCGCGCTTTTCAGCTCGACGACGGAGCGATTTTCTGCCCCTCCAGTTCCGAGCACGAAGGCTGGAGGGTGCATTTTGAAGTGACCCGCGACCTGGGAAAAACCTGGGAGGTTTTCGGACCGATCAACGACGCCGCCAACTTCAACGCCATTCAGCCCGGCCTGCTGATCCATCCCGGCGACCGGAGACAGATCCTCTGCCGGACCAAAGAAGGAGTCGTCGCCCAGGCATGGTCGGAAGACGGAGGAAAAACCTGGGGGCCTTTCACAGCTACCAATTTACCGAATCCCAACTCCGGCACCGATGCGATCACATTGGCGGACGGGCGACAGCTCATTATCTACAATCACACATCGAAAAAGGGCCTTTTTCCCCGCAACCGGAACAGGCTGAATGTCGCTCTTTCACCGAACGGAAAAAAATGGACCCCGGTTCTGACCCTGGAAAGGGAAGAAGCCAGCGAATTTTCCTATCCCTATGTCATCCAGACATCTGACGGAAAAGTGCATTTCACCTGGACGTGGAAGCGGAAAAGCATCCGCCATGCGGTGTTTGATCCGGCGAAATTGTAGTCGCCGATACGAAATACCCTCTACTCCGTATCGCTGAGAAACCAGACTCCCGAGCCGCTCGCGCCGAGGACAATGACTCTTTTAAAGCCGCTCTTTTGCACATCTTTGGATAACTTGCGAGCCAGCTCCTGTTGCTTTGTTTCCGGCACCGCCGATTTGTGAAACCAGATCAACGCCAAATCGCGCTTCACCATGGTGAGCGAATCGGTCAGTTCACTCAAGTGGTCGAATTTCTCGACCTGCTTTGTGGCGGGGTTGGTAAATTCAAACCCGCCGTCGATGTGGTGCCAGAATTCAAAATCCGCGTCATACTGGTATTTGTAGATCATCGACAGATCCGGATCGGAGATCGGGTAATATCCCGGCTCAATATCTCCGCAAAACGCCCGGGAAAAGAGCAATAGAAAAATGACGCAACAAAATCTCATAAAACCAGACTTTGTCGCGGAAGTGCAACTTTTCAAATCCAGCCAAAAAAATACCGGTATCCGCTTTTTCGGAAAATAACCTTTTCGACACGCGCCGCAGGTATAATATTACGCCACCATGCCTGACGCTTCTACTTCGAGCTTAAAACCCAAGAAATTAATGGTCGTGAACCGCGGTGAAATCGCCATCCGCGTGTTCCGTGCCGCCACCGAACTCGGTCTTCGCACCGTCGCAATCTATGCCGAAGAAGACCGCTTTTCCCGCCACCGTTTCAAGGCGGACGAAGCCTACCTGCTGAGAAAGGAAAAAGGACCTGTCGGTGCCTACCTCGATATCGACGGAATTATCCGTATCGCAGTGGAAAGAAAAGTGGATCTGATCCACCCGGGTTACGGATTTCTTTCGGAAAACGCTGAATTTGCCAAAGCCTGCCGCGACGCAGGCATCGAATTCATCGGCCCCGGCACGGAAATCCTCAATTCCATGGGGGACAAAGTTTCGGCCCGTGCACTCGCCAAAAAAGCCAATGTCCCCACCCTGCCCGGAACGGAAGACCCGGTTGATGATCCGAAAAAGGCACTCAAAGTCGCCAAAGAAATCGGTTTTCCTCTCATCGTAAAAGCTGCATTCGGCGGCGGCGGTCGCGGCATGCGTGTTGTCGAAAAAGAGGAAGACCTCGAAAACGCTCTGAAAGATGCCCAGAACGAAGCGCAAAATGCCTTCGGCAATTCGGCAGTTTTCCTCGAACGCTTTGTAAAAAGAGCCAAACACCTGGAAGTGCAAATCCTCGGTGACCGACACGGCAATATCGTCCACCTCTGGGAGCGGGACTGCTCTGTCCAGCGTCGCCACCAGAAAGTTGTCGAAGTTGCTCCGGCAATGAATCTCGACAAAAAAATCCGCAAAGATCTTTGCGAAGCGGCTGTCCAAATCTCGAAAACAATCGGCTATGATAATGCCGGTACGGTCGAGTTTCTCTACGACATGGATAGCTCCGAGTGGTTCTTCATTGAGATGAACCCCCGAATTCAAGTCGAGCACACCGTCACCGAAATCGTCACCGGGATCGACCTCGTTCGCTCGCAAATCCTCGTAGCGGAAGGACACCGCCTTCACGACGATGTGATCGATATCCCGGCGCAGGACCAGATTCCCTGCAACGGTTTTGCCGTCCAGGCCCGGGTCACGACTGAGGATCCGGCCAAAGGCTTTGCGCCCGATTACGGCAGGATTTCCAACTACCGCTCCGCCGCCGGTTTCGGAATTCGACTCGATGCCGGTGCCGGTGACGCTGGATCGGTGATCACGCCGTTTTACGATTCAATGCTGGTGAAAGTGACCGCTTTTGGTCCGAAATTCGATGTTGCGCTGCAACGGATGAACCGCGCTTTGCGGGAATTCCGAATCCGCGGCGTGAAGACAAATATTCCCTTCATCGAAAACCTGATTCTTGACGAGGAATTCCGTTCAGGTAACGCAACGACCCGTCTTATCGACGAAAAACCGTCCCTTTTCGAATTCGCCCCGCGCCGCGACCGGGCGACCAAAGTGCTCAACTACCTGAGCGATATGACGGTGAACGGAAACGACACCGCCAAAGGTTATCGCCTGGAAAAAGCGATACCGCCGGCCCGCCTGCCGGATATCGACCGCCATGCGGATATTAAACCCGGTTCCCGCGATCTTCTGCTCAAACACGGACCGGAAAAATTCGCGCAGGAAATTCTGAAAGAGAAACGTCTCCTCATCACTGATACCACGATGCGCGATGCCCACCAGTCGCTCATCGCAACCCGGATGCGGACCACCGATATGCTGCACATCGCACCGGCTGTCGCCCACCTGACACCGGAGATATTCAGTCTGGAAATGTGGGGTGGAGCAACATTCGATACCGCAATGCGTTTCCTCAAGGAGAGCCCATGGGAACGTCTCCGCGAGCTGCGCGAAGCGATCCCGAATATCTGTTTTCAGATGTTGTTCCGCGGTTCCAATGCCGTCGGCTACTCAAATTATCCCGACAACGTGGTGGCGGGATTTGTGAAACACGCCGCCGATTCCGGGATGGATATTTTCCGGATTTTTGATTCCCTCAACTACCTGCCCAACATGAAGGTAGCCATGGAAGCGGTTCGCGAACACGGCAAGTCAGTCTGCGAAGCCGCGATCTGCTACACCGGCAATATCGACGATCCGAAGCGCGATAAATACTCGCTGAAATATTATGTCGATAAAGCGAAAGAGCTGGAAAACATGGGGGCTCACATTCTCTGTATCAAAGATATGGCGGGACTCTGTCTGCCCTCTTCGGCGAAGAAACTTGTCTCAGCTTTGAAGGATGAGATCGGAATTCCCATCCATTTTCACACCCACGACAGTTCCGGTATCAACGCCGCAACCGTCCTGGCCGCAGCTGATGCAGGAGTCGATATCGCTGACCTGGCTCTGGCCTCCATGTCCGGATCAACCAGCCAGCCGAATCTGAATTCCATCGTCGCCGCATTAAAAAGCCACGAGCGGGACACCGGAATCGATCTCGGTTCACTCAATGAGCTGTCGGACTATTGGGAGCACGTCCTTACTTTCTACAAGCCATTCGATACCAGCCCCCGTTCCGGCACAGCGGAAGTCTACGAGCATGAAATGCCCGGCGGACAGTTTACCAATTTGAAAGAACAGGCTAATGCGATGGGGCTCGGGCTGAGATGGCCCGAAATCGCCCGGACCTACGCCGAGGTAAACCAGTTGTTTGGCGACATCATCAAAGTGACGCCGAGTTCCAAAGTGGTCGGCGATATGTGTATGTTCCTTGTCACAAAGAACATTCCCGCGAAAGAACTGCTCAACGTCACACCGGGCTCTCTCGATTTTCCCGAATCAGTCATCGATATGCTCGGCGGAGGTCTCGGACAACCCGATGGAGGTTGGCCGAAGAAAATTCAGAAAATTGTCCTCGGTGATAAAAAGCCGACAACCAAGCGCCCCGGTGAACTGGCCGCGCCCTGTGACCTCGAACAAACAAAAGCCGAACTCAGCGAAAAACTGGGCCGCCAGGCAACCGACGACGATCTTTACAGTCACCTGATGTATCCTCAGGTGTTTGCTGATTTTGAGCAATTCCTCAAAGACTACGATCGCCTCACCGGCCTGCCGACAACCGCCTTTTTCTATGGTCTCAACGTGGGCGAGGAAATCGCGGTCGAAATCGATCCCGGGAAGACACTTTTTGTGAAATTGATCGGCATCAGCGAAGCCGACGCCGAAGGCAACCGCAGCGTATTCTTCGAACTGAACGGAATGCCCCGCGAAGCCCAGGTAGTCGACAAATCACTCGCTCCGAAAGATTTGGTGACCCGCCAGAAAGGGGATCCAAAAGACCCCACCCATGCGGTAGCCCCGATCCCCGGCATGGTTACCGAAGTCAACGCCGTCGTCGGAGCGAAGGTAAAAGAAGGCGACCCGATCATCACTCTCGAAGCAATGAAGATGCTCACCACCGTCTCCGCCGGAACCACCGGTACGGTGAAAGAAATCCTCGTAGCCAAAGGTGACACGGTAGAGTCAGATGACTTGATGGCACGGATCGAGGCGTAAGCCGGGTTCAGCGAGGGACGGCAATCCTGTCGTCCTTCCTTGCCTGGGGCATCCGGATTATCCTCTGACTCCGGGTAAGTTCGGTGTTTTCCTTCACATGCATGTGGTAGAGCTTCTCGGATTTTAAGAAAATGGAATAAAGAAGGTGAACTGGCAACGCCCATCCAGTTTTCAAAAGATTGAGCCCGCCTCAATTGCAAAAGAATGAATTAAAGAAATAAGCTACTTACCAGGAGAAAAACTAATGACAACCTACAGTTTATCGTCACCGTTGTTGTCTCTCTTAATCTTTGGGTTGGCGTCAATTTTCACCGCTGCCCAATCCAATGACCCACGATTTCTCCGCTGGGGAGACCAGGGAGACGGGACCTACGCCAACCCGATCCTCAACGGCGATTTTGCCGACAGTGACGTCGAGCGCGACGAAGAGAATGACCGTTGGGTCATGATCACCTCAACCAATCACCTTTCGCCGGGAATGACCATCCTGGAGTCCACGGATCTGGTGAATTGGAAAAACACCGGGCATGCCATCCCGACGATTACCTGGGAGCCCCAATACAACTGGGACAAAATGAACGGCTACCGGTGGGGATGCTGGGCCGGAGACCTGGTCAGGCACAACGGCGAGTGGCTGTGCTATCAGATCGATTTTCAGTCCGGTCTCTATTTGACGCGGGCAAAGGACATCACCGGCCCCTGGTCAAAACCGGTTAGGCTGCTAAAACGGAAGCACTGGACTGATCCCGCCGTTTTCTTTGATCAGGAGAAAAAAGAAGCATGGTTGGTCTGCAACTGGGGCAAAGGATCACCACCGCGACCGGATCAGCCACATGAAATCAAACTCTTCAAATTGTCGTGCGACGGATCGAAGTTGCTGGATGAAGGTCGGACGATTTTTTCAGGGATCGCCGTCGAAGCCGCCAAGATTCGACGCTTCAACCATCAATGGTATATCATGCTGATTGAATGGCAGGGCGAAGGAGAGGCCCGGGACCGCAAACAACTCTGCCTGCGCTCGACGACCGATTCAATTTACGGCCCTTACGAATCGCGGACTGTAATGGAGCGAGCGAAAGACTCCGACCGCTCCGCCTGCCAGGGGTCCCTCATTGAAGCTCCCGATGGACGCTGGTGGTTTATGCACCAGTTAGTTCAAAACGGTGAACCGGTTTTTCACGGACGACCGCAGTGTCTGCAACCCGTGACCTGGAACGATGGATGGCCCATGATCGGCAGGGACATCGACGACGATGGCATCGGTGAACCTGTCTGGCGTCACGACAAACCGATCGAGAGTGACTCCACGTTTTTGCTGCAGACCTCAGACGAATTTGACGGAAAGACCATCGGTCCGCAGTGGAACTGGAATCACGAACCGCGTCGCGAACGGTTCTCACTCACCGCCAATCCCGGTCAGCTACGCTTGATCGCATCAAAACCCGTTGCGGCAAAACGCCCCCGACTCAAGGGTGCCTTCTGGGGTGCGCCCAACACGCTGTCGCAGCGGCAGATCGGAATAGGCAAAACGCGGGTTGAGACCGTGTTGGATCTTGTCGGGGTCAAGGAGGGATTGCGTGCCGGCATCTGTCATTTCTCCGGTTCCTTTTCCGGATACGCCGGCCAGTTTGCCGTTTTCGGAGTGCGCGCCGAACCAAATGGACGTCGCGTCATTTTCTTCGCAGACAGTGAATCATCACACACCGGCGAGGTCCTCGAAACGGACACTGTCTATCTGCGTTCTGACACGGATTTCGATCAGGCCACTTTCTCGTGGAGCGCGGACGGGGAGGCCTGGCATCAAACCGAGTTTCACTACCAACTGCGCTTCGGAAACTGGAGGGGTAATCGGCCGGGACTTTTCTGCTGGAACCTAAAAACCGATGACCCGCAAAAAGCCGGATACGTTGACATCGATTGGTTTCGCTACACTCCTTCCGCGAGATAAAAAATGCTGCGCACCTTAAAGGGCACACTCTCCGTCCGAACTGGCACATGTTCAGTCACCCGGATCAGATGCACACATTACGGCGGGAAATGTGAGACGGTGAAAGAGATCCTCGTAGCCAAACGCGGCACCGTCGAGTCAGATGACTTGATGGCACGGAGGCACCCCGATTATCCCATGACTCCGTGTAAGTTAGGCGTTTTCCTGTCTAAAAAGATATTTGTATTATTTCTCCGGCGGACTTATTTGGAGCATGAGGAGTCTTCTAATTTTCCCGGTATCCGTTATTTGGATTTTACTAACGGGAAGTCTTTCCCCTGCCATTAAGGCGGAACCTCTGAATACGGAAAGGACCTGGACAGATTCCACGGGACGAACAGTCGATGCGAAATTAGTGGGATTTCAGGACAAGGAAACTCTCATTCTCCAACTCCAAGACGGTCGGCAAGTACCCTTCCCGCTGGCGAGGCTCAGCCAACCGGATCAGGCGCTTGCGAAGAGCGCATTCGAAAAACAAAAAAACAGTCCGGAGAATTCCAATCAGAACATCGACTGGGAATCACCAAAAAATTCGGAGGCATATGTCATCCGCGGTTTGCGAAGAGAAAACCCTCCGGGATACGTCTCAACGAAATCCGGTTGGGAATATCAGATCAAGTGCATTGAGGCCAAATTGCAATTTAAGGGAAACAAAAAAATTGCGGATGGAAATGTGACTGCCTATTTCTACAACAGGGATGATAAATTATTGGAAA
>JARGOZ010000314.1 GCA_029213025.1 Verrucomicrobiales bacterium | reverse complement strand
TGCAGTGCCGTCGTGGTTTCGTCACGTTTCGCTACCATTTGCGACGGGTCGGCACAGTCGAGCGTTGTCAGAAATGGATGCGTTTGACTGCGGGCAATGAACCGGTAGATGGTTCGCCGGTGGCTGTCCGGATCATCCGGATCGTGGAGGTGGTACCAGTATTTCGGCGTGTGGTCGTCTTTAAATTTGAAATCCTGAAAGCTGGGGCCGCCCATTTTCAGATCGAGGACTCCGGCGGCGCAGAGGATCGAATCGCGCAGTTCTTCCGCCCCGAGTTTACGGCGGTTCATTCTCCAGTAGTAGCGGTTGTTGCTATCGATCGAGGCCCTGGCTTCGTCAAAACCGGAAGCCTGCCGGTAGGTGTTGCTGGTGACGATGAGGCGGTGGAGATCTTTGATCGAATCGGTGGATTGCAACCGGGCCGCGAGGAAATCCAGCAGCTCCGGGTGAGTGGGTTTCATGCCCATCCGGCCAAAATCGTTGGGTGAATCAACGATACCGCTTCCCATATGGTAAAGCCAAATCCGGTTGGCAATCGAGCGCCACAGCAGCGGGTTTTTGGTATCGGTCAGGTATTTGGCGAGAGCGGCCCGGCGGTCACCTTCGGTATGGTTTTCCGGTAGTGAAAAATATTGTTCAGATCCCGGCCAAAATGCGGGTGCGCCCGGTGTCATGACTTCGCCCGGGGTGCGGATGTCTCCCCGGTGAAGCAGTCGTATTTCGCGCGGTTTGCCTTTGGTCGGGATGACTTTGCTCTTCGGCTTAAAATGGGTTGCGATGGAATAGACGAGTTTTCCTTTTGGTAGTTGATCCAGTTCTTTCTTCAGGGCGTTGCGCTGTTCTATAGCGGCTTTGTCTCCGGGAGACTCCAGGGAACGACGCAGTTCGGTGTAATGTTTTTTTGATTCGTTAAACTGTCTGCGAATGTCCGGTTTCAGGTCTTTTGTGTATTTGCCATCGACAAGGTTTTTTCTACTCCAGCGGACGCCCTGTTCAATGGAATCCTTTGAATTGATTCGGGCTGTTGCAGCGATGTTTTCCCCGTTTTGGTCCACCGTTTGAATTTCGCCGAGAGCGAGTATAAAATCTTTGCTGCGTTCCGCCAGTTTTGTAGCGGTAATACGCAGCTTCTTTACCTTTCGGGCGACAGAAAATGAAACGGCTTCCTGACCGGGGTTGGGGAAATCCTTTTCACTTTGATCAACAACGATCCGGTCATCACTTTGGACCGCGAAACGGATTGGGAAACCGAATCCGGCGCCAATATCTTTGTAGTTATCGTAGGCGGAGATCAGGCGAATAGTCTCGACATAAGTGGGTTTCGGGAATTCCAGTTCGATCCACTTTTCCTCCTTTTGGTCTTTGGTAATTGCACTGTGGTAACCGTGTTCCGGAACATATTGCAGTGCGGTTTTGAGTTGTTTTTCGAATCCGGCAATTACTTCCTTCAGCTTTTTGTGAGATTTATCGAGGCGTTTCTCTATATCCTGAATAATTGCATCCTGCTCGGCAAGAAGAGTTTCGATTTTGATCCGTTTTTCTGTCAGGTCGGGGTCCTGATCATAAATCCGGTCCCTCCGGTCTACAGCTGCGAATATGGTGTGAAGACGATAGTAATCCTCCATCGATACGGGATCGAATTTGTGATTGTGACACTGTGCGCACTGGACAGTTGTGCTCATAAATGCATTAAATACCGCACTAATCATATCATCCCGGTCGAGATGCTTGGCGATCCTGCCATCGACTTTTCCTTCACCTACTTCGGAGTGGGCGATGTAGTCCCACGGGCCGGCGGCGACAAAGCCGAGTGCTACGATTCCCTCCGGATCATCCGGATAGAGAACATCGCCGGCGATCTGCTCTTCGACAAACCGCGTCCAGGGTTTGTCTTCGTTGAAGCTGTTGATGACATAGTCGCGGTAGGGCCAGGCGTTGAACCGGGCTTTATCTTTATCGTAGCCGTGGCTTTCTCCATAGCGGGCGACGTCCAGCCAGTGGCGTGCCCACTGCTCGCCGTAGCGGGGGGAATGGAGCAGTTGTTCGACCAGCTCGTTGTAGGCTTTGTCAGGATCGATTTTATATAGAGAAAGAAAGGTATCGGTTTCGTCGAGAGTTGGTGGCAGTCCGGTTAAATCGTAGCTGAGGCGACGGATCAAAGCTCGCGGATTCGCCGGGGGGGAGGGGCTCAGTTTTTTCTTTTCGAGCCCGGCCAGAATGAAGGCATCGATCTCATTTCGGGTCCAGTTTTCGGGATTGTACCCTGTTGAATGGTCGACTGTACCCTGTTGAGTCGCGGATTGTACCCTGTTGAATCCGGCATCGTACCCTGTTATGTCAGGTTCCTTCAGAGGCCTGAGCGACCACCACTGGCGGTCTGCGATTCGTTTGTCTTCCAGGATCCGCTTTTCCGGAAGCTTTGCCCCGCTCTCGATCCATTTTTGCAGGGTTGCTACATCCTGCGGAGACAGGGGATCGCGTTTCGGCGGCATTTCGGGTTCTTCGCCAGTGATGCTTTCCAGAATCAGTTGCGGGTCTGATATAGAAATGGGGTTACGATCAAGAATCACCTTACCCTTTTTGTCATGGGCATTGTGGCATTCGATACAATTTTTTTCGAGGACCTCAATAGCATCCTGTACGGGCGTCGCGCACAGGATGTCCGGATAAAATGCGATAAGAATCGCCAGTTGGAGCAGCTTTTTGATTAGTGTTTCTTGTTCTTTTTGCCCTTTTTCAAGGTATTGAATTCGACCACGCCTCTATCCTTCGCCCAGGTAGTATATTGGGTGGCTATTTTGGTAGTGATTTCCGGGTAGGTGGAGGATAGATCGTTCATCTCGGTTCGGTCGGCTTCCATATCGTAGAGTTCCCATTTCCCTTTGGAGCCTTTTGCTACCAGTTTCCATTTTCCGGCGCGAATAGCCCGGTTGCCTTCGTGCTCCCAATAGATCGGTTTTCCCCGATTGATAGGGTGGTTTTGAAAGGCAGGTTTCAGCGATACACCTTCCAATGGGATTTTTCCCTCTGCCGGATACTCGGTGCGCCCTAAATCTATAGCTGTCGCCATGATATCGATGAGATGAGTCGGCGTATGATTCCATTCGTTTTTGGGTTCTATACCTTTCGGCCAGTGAGCAATGAGAGGTGTAGCGATCCCGCCCTCGTGGACGTAGTGCTTGTATTCGCGAAAGGGGGTGTTGGATACGTTGGCCCAGTTTTTTCCATATCCGATCTGGGTTTCAGGCAGGCCCGGCATGACGCCTTTTCCGCGGCGCAGCGGATAGCCGTCGCGGCTTTGCGGAGGAATCATCTCGGTCTGTAACTCGTCTTTAGCCATTGGCGGGAGAGTCGGTGCGGACGGTCTTTCCACCGGGCCTACTTTCACATTCCGACCGAAGATCTCCGCACAGCCGCCGTTATCCTGGAGAAACAGGATCAAAGTATTATCGAGCATTCCGTTGGCCTTTAATTCGTCGACGATCCGCCCAATGCCGCGATCCATATTGTCGATCATTGCGGCGTACACTTCCATACAGGCGGATTCCCATTCCTTGAGTTCGACATCGTCCCAGTTACCCACCTGTGGCGCGATTTGCCACTGGTCGGGGAGAATACCCATCTGTTTCAATCTCTCCACTCTGCCTGCGCGAACCGGTGCGTAGCCGGTGTCATATTTTCCTTCATATTTTGCGATATCTTCGGGCAACGCGTGCATCGGCCAGTGTGCTGCTGTGTAGGCGACATAGGTAAAGAACGGCTTGTCTTTGTGGTTGGCTGCATGGTCTTTGATAAATTGGACGGCATTGTCGGAAATCGCATCGGTATAGTAAAAGGTATCCGGCTGATAGGCTGTATCATTTTCGGGAGTGATATATTGATTGTCCCGGGTCAGAGAATTGGGGTCGAAAAATGAACCGGCTCCGTGGATTGTTCCATAGAATCGATCAAACCCGCGTTGGAGAGGCCAGTTCTTTTTGGTATCTCCCTTTTTACCCAGGTAGGGAGTGACGTGCCATTTTCCCGAAGCATAGGTTCGGTAGCCGGCCGGTTTTAGAGCTTCTGCTATCGTGACACACTGATCATTCAGGTATCCCTGATACTGGGGGATGCCATAGTCACCCATCATGTGGCCAACTCCCGCCTGGTGGGGGTAGAGACCGGTGAGAAGTGAGGCCCGGGTCGGGCAGCAGCGACCGGTGTTGTAGAACTGGGAAAAGCGAAGCCCGTTGGCTGCGAGTGTGTCGAGATTCGGGGTGTGGATTTCTCCTCCGTAACAGCCGATATCCGAAAAACCCATATCATCCGACATCATGAGAATGATGTTGGGTTTCTCAGCCGCAAAGGAAATGCCCAATGAAGCGATGAGTAATAAAAGAATTCGATTCATGTTTCAGGTAACGTTGGCGATGTTGATAAGGGAAGTCA
>JARGOZ010000313.1 GCA_029213025.1 Verrucomicrobiales bacterium | reverse complement strand
CAACGGTGTAGAAAACTTTTCATTTATTTGTGCACTCAGGATGGTCCGACACGTCGAGATTTGTGCGGTGTGAAGTCAGCGGTCGGGAGGCTCAAATCAGTCTCGAAGGAAGCTGAAATGTCAGGAAAGTGAAAATAAACCCATTTGTTGGTTGACCGGTTGGATAGCTGGAAAATTTTGGTATGGCCACTTATAAACCATCCAATTCGATCGTGTTTCAGCAGTTCTTCAGCCCTGTGACCGAGGTATACTCAAAGTCTGAAAAACAGTATCGCTGCATATCAATCACCGATCTCGATTTTTTGGAGATGGGGGTTTTGCGTTGCTTATCAAATTCACAGACCGGTCGGGAGTTTATCCAACACCATGGCGACCATGATCGATTGGATGTGGAAACCGATCCTTTCTTTAAAGCCCTCAAGAGTAAACGTCGGGTAGCAAACCTCCAATCAATTAACAGATTGATCAAACCTATAGTTAAGAGTCGTATCAACGATCCATTCAAATCGATACCCGAGTTGGACAGTTTTGCACTCTACGCTGCTGATGGACATTTTCATGCCGGGGCCGTTCATGATGAAAAGCGGTCTACTGAAAAAGGCGGGGAACGAAAACCAGCTACCAGTCACTTCTACATGACCGACCTTCGAACCCATTTTATGACACACCTAGGAACATCGGATCTTACCAACGGAAGGAAAGGTGAACATGACATGCATTTGATCAAGCGCAGTGACATGCAGGAGCTTCGGGGGCATACGCCTAAAGGAACCAAAGTTATTTTGGTTTGGGATAAAGCGGGGATTGATTTCAGGTTCTGGCACAATGCAAAAACCACTTCCGGTCTGTATTTCATCTCCCGGGAAAAAGAGAATATGAAACTCATTCGGTGCGGGACCATAAAAGTAGATTATGACGATCCCAGAAATGCCGGAGTCATCAGCGATGAACAGGTCGGCCCGGGAGGCAGTGGCGCGATGCTGCGAAGAATTGTGTATCAGGATCCCGGGAGTGAAGAAATCTATACTTATATTACGACCGAGATGACATTGCCGCCTGGTATTATTTGCCTGCTCTACAAACACAGGTGGGACATTGAAAAAATCTATGATGAATTCAAGAATAAACTAATGGAAAAGAAATCCTGGGGTAGCGGAGATGGATCAAAGACCGCTAACGCCCTGTTTCTATGTCTTACTCACAATTTATTGCTTCTGATCGAAGCGACTGTAACTGAAGAGGGAATCACTAACGATCCCGAACTCGAACGGAAAAAGGGGCGACTCGAAAAGGCAGAAAACGCGGGAACAAATTTTGTCGCCTCGTTCATTCAGCGCTTTACGGTAAGGAGCGTGAAATTTATCCGATGGCTACGAAGCTTTGTCTATCGCGAAGCGCCCTGGAGCCGAGCCAAAGCGAGATTGGCTAAGGTCTACGCCGATACATGAGCAAAGTTTTCTACACCGTTGGGAGCGACATTTGCAGCGAAAAATATACTTTGGACCGGTTACCTACGGTTCGTCCGTGACAGAGTAAGGAAGGTCTATCGGCTCGATCCAATAGACTTCGACATAGGGCGCCGGAAAAGTCCTGAATGACAGATCGGACGCAGGACCAATCTTTTCAATCCTTTCAATCAGTCCACTTCCCCGGTCATCACCCCAGGCACACCACGAACCATCTTCCAGTTGAGCGGCACTGAAGAGCGCATCCGATTTCACCCGAATGACTCCGCTTTTTGCCGATTCCGGGATCTTTATTGTTGATAAAACACGGAGATCTTCCGTTTCCGGATCCGCCAGCCAGGCGTGAACTGTTCCGGCCTCGTTCACCCCGGCGTAGTGAAACTTCCCGCAACTGACTGATTTCCATTTCACTTGTTTCGGGGCACGATCCACCAATCGATTGAGGCGGGTATTCCAGCAAAGGATACTACCGTCTGAACAAAGAAGAATTCCGTTTTGGGAATGTACCGCCACATCAACAACATCTTCTAGTTTCTCAATTTCTTCAAACCACGAGGAAAACCGGTTCCAGGCATCATCAGTCGCGGCGACCCGAACCCGCCGGTTTTCCATCAATGCTACGGCGTAGTCATGCCCCTGCTGAAGGCGCAGAACTTTGACATCAACCAACTCCGGCCTGAATTTGAGGACCAGATTGGTGCCTTTCCGCACCGACAATCTGTTGTCCACGCCCAGTAAAAACGAGTTTGATAACATTTGAGCCGGAGGTAAGTCTTGTGGAACATTTACGCCTACGATTTCACCATTGCGGCGGCGGGCAAAAATGACTCTTTTGAAATAAGGGGATTTCTCAATTTGAACAAAATCACTAATTTCGGAAAAAACAGATTTAACAGCCCCGGATGATTCAGGCCGCCATCGCTTGAGTGATCCCGGAGAGACGATGTTCCCCTGATACGGAAACAGCTCATCAGCTACATTCTGACCGGGAGCTGCCTTTTCTTTCGTGAACCCCCAAAACAGTAGCAACGCAATCACTACCGCGCCGGCAAAACTCAATAAGGTTCTCCCCCCTCTCTTCTTCACCGGCAAACTCGCTTTGTTGACTGCTAAACAAAAATCCTCCGCACGATCAGGCCGGTCGCCGGGGTCAGCGCTGATTGATTTAGCAATGAGTTCATCAAGTTTTCTATAGTTCCGGCTCTTCCCGGCGACACTCATAACTCTACCCGCGGGAATAAAACCGGTTAACATTTCGTGGAACAGAACACCTAACGAATAGATATCCGCTCTCGCATCAATTTCTTTTGATCCCTTCGACTGTTCCGGGGCCATGTAGTTCGGCGTCCCCATTCCGACTTCCGATATGGTAAGGGAGACATCAGCCGGAGTACCGAGGATTTTGGCCAGACCAAAATCTGTTACTTTAACTTCGCCTTCGTCATTTATTAGTACATTACCAGGTTTGAGGTCACGATGAAGGATATTTTTACTGTGAGCGAACCCAACCGCTCCGGCAATCTGCGCTACCAGAGGCAGAGCCGCACCGGGCTCGAAAGGCCCTTCTTTCAACCGTGCGGCGAGACTTTGCCCTTCTACAAATTCCATGAGCAAATATTGATGCCCCTCTCTTTCGCCAAAGTCATAAACGGAGACGAGATTGGGATGATTTAATCCAGCCATCGCCCGGGCTTCCCTCCCGAATCGCACCCGGAATTCGGGATTTTCTGAAATTTCCTTTCGCAGGATTTTTAAAGCCACCAATCGATCAAGAGTTTTCTGTTTGGCCTGATAAACCTGCCCCATTCCGCCCTGCCCGTGGAGTTTGATAATTTCCAACTCCGGGAACAAACGATGCAAATCGGAGATGGTAAGAAAACAACCGGACACCCCGTCGCACGCCACTTCGGTATATTCAAGATCTCCTCCTGCCATCAATAGGCAAAAGGAACAAAAATACCCCCCTTCAGATTTCACTCCTGAATAGGATTGTCCACATTTCTCACAGATATCTTTCATCCGGATGTGTGAGGCATTGCTGGTAATGGCTTGTGTATCTTATCGACTATAAATCCTGACCATCAAAATCAAAGTACGGAAAATCAGGAGGTGGATTTTAGGACAAAATTGGGCACAAAAAAGCCGGTGAGTTATCTCAACTCACCGGCTTTCTGTTCCTTAAAGTCCAGTCTTTTGCCTGCGCACAAGCGGCGGAAGGGTGAATCCAGTGACATCTATTCGAAAGCAATTCCGCTCTACCCCGAATATTTCATCATCTCCAATGTAGCGATTCGGCCCCGATACGGGTAACCCGGGCGCTCTCAAGTTCGGTTCCTTTTGGCAGCGAATCAACCAGCACGTAGGCCAGAGTGCTGAGCAGTAACCTCAGTTGATTAGGCCACCAGTTGTGACTCATTGTCTGGACTGCGGAAGCGGTGGGGCGGGTGACCCGCAACCGGAAACAGCAAAGGAAATAACATGTCACCTTGTTTCCCGGAAAAGTTGCAGTAACTCACCTGCCTGTTTGACACTGTCCCGCCTCAAATCCTCTGGATTCTCACAATCCGCAGCTCGTTTTCCCAATCAGACCAATAAGTTACCTCCCACTCAGAAAAGATTCGAACGTACAGCTCCCGCCCAGTGCTGTCAGTCTCTATTCCCAGAGGTTCCTGATGAGTCGAATTCGCCAATTCTTTCAAACATTGAATCAGGCGCTCCCGCTTTCCTGCTGACAATTGCAGCACAAAGTTCAGACTTGATTCATTCAAAACAAGCTGTGGACGATCAGGCATGGTAAACTCTCTACTTTCCTTCGGTCTTTAAGGCCTCGTGCATTTTTTCGACCTGCTCTATAGAGAACGACCTGCCTTCATCAAATTCTCTCATACCGCTTTCCAAATCTGTTTGGTTGGAAAGCAAATTCCGACGTCGCAAGTGTTTTAAATAGGCTTCAGCAAAGGCTCGTTCCTCCTCATCCCATTTTCCAATTTCGTTCTTGAGGTC
>JARGOZ010000052.1:36450-39295 GCA_029213025.1 Verrucomicrobiales bacterium | reverse complement strand
TCAGCATCTGATTGGCAGGTTTACTCCTGACGATGAAAAAGATCGAAGAGTCCTATTTTCTGTGAGAGTAAAAATGGGGATAATAAAAAAGAAAGAAATGGAACGCAAACTCGTCCTGCTCCTGATTACTTGTTTTGCCGGTTGGCTGAATCAACATCACAAGTACGTGATCCGCTATCTGTTGGAGGAAATTTCCGTGCTTCGGTCGCGGCAGAAAAACCGGAGAATTACCTTTTCTGATAGTGAAAGACGCAGACTGGCAAAAGCAGGTAAGCTACTATCCCCGGCAGAAAGGGGCCGGTATGCTTCACTGGTCACGCCGGAAACACTATTGAAATGGCATCGGAGGTTTATCAGGGATAAATGGACCTTCGATCACAGAAAAGAAAGATTGCAGAAAAGAGGACGACCTGCTCTTTCCACGGAGAATAAATAAAAAGCTCATTATCCAACTGGCAGAGGAGAACCCATTCTGGGGATATCGACGGATTCAAGGGGAATGTAAAAAGCCGGGGCGATCAGTTTCGCACCAAACGGTGGCGGGTGTTATCAAAGAAGCAGGGATCTCTCCTGCGCCGGATCGGAAACGGAGCCTGAGTTGGAAAGAATTCATCAATCAGCATCGGGAGGTTTTGTGGGGAACCGATTTCTTCACAGCTGAGGTCTGGACCTCAGTGTAAACGGCTGCGCTTTCATCATAGAATTCGGCGATTTTCGGTCGAATTGATATCATAATTTGAGCAAAAAGATCAGTGTTAATTCGGTAGCCTGGCAAAACCGACTCTAGAGCTTTTGGTCATGCCTGAAAAAATCCCGGGGTTTGGGGCAGAGCCCCAAGTGTGCAGTGTGGATTCGCTGTTGATATTTTCTGTTTTTTTGAAGATTATAGAAAATTAAATTTTACAATCCATGCCCCGACACGAATTCCCAAATGGTTTTGCGAAATCGTGTCATGTCTGAAGCTTGTCCGCAATGTTTACGCTATGGCCAAATCAAAGCTCACGGGTATCTGCGTGGTTACGAAACCGGGCCAGGAGGCGGCAAACATCATCAAGAGGCCGTCCGGGGTCTTCGTTTTTTTGCTCAAATCGATATTCCAACATTGGTTGCGGAAGTACGTTTTCTGTTTGCTGGAATCATGTCATCCCGAGTTGTTGCGTCAGCACTTCCGGGCTCTTTGATTTGATCTCCCGGATTGTTGTAGCGGGAACGGTCGCTGCCGCCTGGCGCAGTTCTTCCTTCGCTCTTTCGTTGTCGAGTGCCTACCGGTGGTTCGGTCATTTGAACCTTAACATGACCCGGTATCGATCTTTGCTTTGTAGAGAGATACGGCCGCCTCCGGAGGATGACACTTCGCTGACAGCCGTGGCAGTCACACTGCGGATGTTCAGCGAAGTGTCGAAACTGAAAGGCGAAGATATGGAACCCTTTGCCTACTTCCAATCACATTTCCAAACTGCCATTCTCTAACATCAATACCGGAGAAAGGTGGATTTGTGCCTCACTCTTACATCGATCACTTATTTTGCATTCGTTTTGGGCTGATTGCGGCTGATTTTCTATCCATACCGATCCTGAACCGGGATCTTTTTGCAACTCGGTAACCGAATTCTCACCGTAGCCGATTGCGCCATGCTCTCACTAAATCGCAGCAACACGACACGGCATTATGATCCCGGTTTTCTGACATTTAGGATCAACGGCGTATGAAAAGAATACCTGTTTATCTGAAAATGCGGGTCCTTGGAGCATTGGAATATGCCGAGGGCGAAACTCTGAAAGATCGATATAAAGCCGTCGCCGCGATGACTTTCAAGGATGAGGACGGTCACGCCTACCAGTTTACCTGGCGGACTATCCAGACCTGGTGGTATTGGTATCGACACCACGGCATGGTCGCGGCACCACAACGCTCTGACAAAGGAACGACTCGAAAAGTCGATCCCGGAGAACTGCTCAGCGCCATCGAGAAAGTCATGCCTACGTTTCGGCGAGCTCCAGCCAATGTCACCGCGATCTACCGCGTCTGTATCGAGCAGGGACACCTGCGGCGCGACCAGGTCGCCGAGACTACCTTTCGGCGCATCGTAAAGCAGTTTGAGCTACTTAAGGATGTCGAAGGCATGACCGACGGCCCCGCCAAGCGAGTGCGCCTCGCTTTTGCCAAAGCTCAAGCCAACGAGATGTGGCAGGGCGATACCTTGCACGGGCCGTATATAAAAATCGAGGGCAGAGCGATGAAGACCTATCTGCTGTGCTTCATCGACGATGCTTCGCGGGTCATTCCTCACGGGCAGTTTTACCTGGCCGATTCCACCACTCACCTGATCGATTGCTTTCAAACAGCACTGTTCAAACGCGGAGTTCCCAAATCGATGTATGTCGACAATGGGTCTAATTATTCGTCCAAAGAATTCAGCCTCATCAGTGCCCGACTCGGCATCCAGCTTATCCATACACCGGTGCGCGATGGAGCTGCCAAAGGAAAAATCGAAAGGTTCTTTCGCACCGTGCGCGATCAGTTTTTATTACGCAATTTGAGTGAGGTCGGCACATTGAAAGAACTCAATAGCCAGTTCATCAATTGGGTCGAAGACAACTTTCACCAAAGAGAGCACACCACCCTGCGAATGAAGCCAATCGACCGGTTCGGAATGGATTTGAACGGTCTGCGATACTTGACTCCTTCCCCATATAACAAGGAACTTTTCTATATCGAGGAAACCCGCAAAGTTAGAACTGACAACACCTTTAATTTAAAGGGTGTTCGTTATGAGGCACCCCGCGATTTGCGGCACACGAAAATCGAAGTGCGATTTGACCGAAACGATCCCTCAGTCTTGCC
>JARGOZ010000052.1:14437-36440 GCA_029213025.1 Verrucomicrobiales bacterium | reverse complement strand
GGCAAGCCGAACCCGTCGATTTCATTGGAAATGATCGCGGGGCGAACTTTGCCGACTAGTCACTTTACCCAACAGTCACCAGCCAAACAAAAAATTATTATGATCAGATCCTATTTTGCCATTACCGAAGATCCATTCACGACCAATGAGCGCACTCCGCTTATGGCGCATCAACAAAGGTGTTTTGATATATTAAAGGTTCATAATCGACAGGGAGGACTTTGTGTCATTCTCGGAGAACCCGGCACCGGGAAAACGATATTGAAAAACACCGTCATCCACCATAATCAAAAAGAGTGGATCACCCCGGTAATCAACCGCAGTCTGCACACCTGGCACAACATGCTGCGTCTGCTGTGTGAAGCTTTTGACCTGGAGTCCGGCGGCAATGACCACAAGTGCGAAGCCCGTCTCATCAACGAAGCCAGGGAACTAAACAACAAAGGCAAACTCATTATCCCAATCATTGACGATGCTCATCTGATACCCATCGATGCTTTGCGGAAACTGCGATTATTGCTCGAAGATTTTCCCAAAAATCACAACTTGATCCTCTTTGGCCAAAGCGAATTTAATCATACCCTGCAGCTGCGTCCCAACGAAGACATCCGCAATCGGGTGACCTATTCGGCAAACCTGACCGCCCTGTCAAATCCGGGGATCGAGGAGTTTATCTACAGCCAGCTTGATCATGTCGGGCTGCCTCATTCCACCTTTAGCGAAGCTGCGGTCAACCTCGTAGCCCGTAGCAGTGAAGGAATCCTCAGGAGTGTAAAAAACCTCTGCGTCGGCGCGATGATCGAGGCGGTTCGCGACCAGACCAAAATCGTTGATACCAAGCAGATCAACGCCGTATTGATGCAACCCCACTGGCGTCACAATCGCGACAGTGAGAAACACGAAGGCGTCACTTTTACCAAAGAAAAGCCCCAATACAGCAACTTCTAAACTTTTGGTGAAACAGAAGGCGGCTCTGCTGGGAAGCAACCACCCTGAGGGATAGCCAAAACCGAAGGCGACGGAGTAACCGTTAGCAACAAATAGGAGGCGCGCTCTATAAATGGGCGCGCCTTCAGTATTTTTAATGGAATCATAATCCAGGATTGAACCGGATATGATCGTGCTATTTTCATCGGGATCGATGATCGGCTCCGAACTCAGGGTAAACAGGGTATAACCAATCATCATACCCTGTTGAATCGTAAGGCCCGTTCAGCCTGAATGGCACCAGAGAAAGGACTTAACGACCCGTGTCCCGTCGTAGTCGACAAAATGGCTACGATGAAAATGGATGCAAAGTACGATGAAAGCGCGCCCCAATCGGCCAAATCGCTACGATGTCAAAGTGACCAAACGGTACGATATCAATTCGACTCGCAACAGAGAGGCCGACCACCCGGATGCCGGAAGAATGGAGGCATTCCCGGGTGTTCGAGGCCGCGACCGCCCCGCCGTCGAAAGCGTGAGAGCGTTAGCGGCGACTTGCAACTTTTGAGTCTGTTGGGCTCAACCCCGGCGAGCGTGGTTTTCGTGTTGCTGTCTTCAGCATTCACCTTTCTCCGGCATGGTTGTATGTTCAGCCAACACCCTAACATTACCATTATTCAAAATTTGTTGACAGAACCCGTACTATTTCCATTTTACGGCTTCTTTGCAACTCAGCCAAATTTCTATCCCTAAAAGTTGCCGATTTCCTCCCCGGTTAGTCCGTCATAAAAAAGTCGGTTACTCCCGATTATAACATCTTTGGAAAACTTCAGGTACAAAGGCGCGTCGATAATAGTAAACAATTCTTCTTTTTCTTGCCAGTTTACGATTCTTTCCACCTTGCCAAGGCTCATGGTCTCAAAATCTTTGGATAATACAATTACTGCGTCCTTTGTGACCAATCCAATTTCCAAAAAATTCCAACCATCTTGGGATGGGTACTCATTTTTGCTTTCAAATTTCTTAAGATCATAACATTTCAAAGGACCGCGAGATTCACCGACTATGACACTCTCTTTATTCCATTTTACGCAAACTGCTCCAAGCGAATCCATGTAAGATTTCCCTTTTACATCAAAGTTTTCGTCGAACAAACAGAGATCACCTTCATGATCACTTAGACCTAAATTTAAATAAGTAGATAAAATTGATGGTGGAAATGTTTTAATTACTTGTTCGGAAATTACAATCTCTCCATTCTGCCTTTGAAAGAAGAATTCCCCAGCCAAACTCCCGATTTTCTCAACGTCAAATTCGGTGGATGAATTTTTAATTTTACGGCTGTCGAATGAGTACGTCCCAATGGTATCTCCTATATGGTAGATGAAATCTTGATCTCTTGAAATAAATCCTTCACGAAAAGTTTCTGAACCAAGGTAGACCTCATTTATTAAGTCGCCATTTTCAGAGTAGTGGCATAAAAAAATTACATCCGATTTTTCTACAGTGCAAAACTCCGGCTTATTAGAAAATGTAAAAACACCGATAATATTTGAGTTATTCATTTAGATTATCTTGAAGAGTTCCCCAAAGTTTAATGGCTGCTGGTTCGTTTCCAAATAGCGTTCTGACGTTATCAACAGTATTGATTATTTGCATGTCAGTAAATACATGTCCAGGTTCTTGGGTTGATAGTTGGACCCGCTTCATAAAATGTTTAACATCGTTTGCCGGTTGTTCGTTTGCTCCTTGAGCTTCTGATAACGCCATTAGAAATAATGAGCTAGCTCCACCCGCTATTGCCGCCTTAGTCTTACTGCCTTTAGCTTTGTTTAAAGCATTTGCTTTAGCCTTTCCGTGTGCAGCCATTACTGATTTTGCGTGGGTTTGCTTAGCGCTCGAATCGAGCGGAGTACTGCTTGTCCAAGTTCCCTTCTTGGATTTTCCATTTTTGTCGGCGTAATCCATATCCGCTGGAGCACTCCGGTCATATTGGCTCGAGAAGTCTTTGTGGCCCTTTAATTTCTCAAACTGGGTTTCAAAATCTTTTTCGGTAGGTGCTTTTTTCAGACCGTCTGCCCAAGTGTCCCATGCTTGGTCCCAAGTTCGTTTTGTCCCCGAAGAACCTTTTGTGTGTAAACCTTCACCTTTAATTAGGCGGTGATCTTGTTTCTCCATGTAAGATCCCCATTTTTTGTCGTGAACGTTGACACCAGCTTGTTTGGCTAGTTCGGCAGATCTGCTCTTTTTAGGTATACCGTGTTGCCATTCAATATGGTCGTCGGCAGTTGCTAACCCATGAGGATCGAAAGCACTCCACGGATTTTGTCTGACATAGGCGTAGAGATTTGGTCCATCGACAAACCCCGCTGGATCGCGGGTCAGATACGTCCCTGTTTCCAGATCCCGCCAGCGCATGTTCTCATACAGTCCACCCCAGGGTGTCTCTTCTCTGGTATTCGCCCGTTGCCTGTCTTTAGTCTCTCCTTTCTCCTGCGTTCTCGACCCGAATGCTTCGTAGGCCGCCTGCCAGGTTAATGTGCCAGTGTTATCGGTTTTTGCAACCACATCGCCCCGGTTGTTGTACCAGGTGAAAGCAGGCTGTCCTCCGCGCAGGCTGTAAAGAATTCCTCCAATGCCGCCTCCAAGATCGCTGCCCCGGATGTATTCGACTGTCGGCGTCGAGCCGGGAGCCCGGTCTGGCGGGTCATCACCAATGCCCTCAAACTCCATGATTGAGGTGCCTCCGAGAAATAAGATGTCCGTCTTTACAGTGTTTTCCGTTCGCGAGATGCGCCGAGTCCGATAATCGTAATTGTAGGAATAGATTCCGTTCGAGGTAAAGGTGGCATGACCTTTCGCGTCGTTTGGTCCGATAATTTTGATTTTTCGAACTTTCCCAACCTCGCTGACCCCAATTAATCGGTTGAGTGGATCGTATGAGTAGTTAGTGACCTGTCCGTCTGAAGCGGTTCGTTTTATCCGATTTCCATTGAGATCGTATTCAAACGTTGCGGTCAAACCGGTAACATCATCGGTAAAACTGGTTAGCTGGTTCAGACTGTTGAATTGGGCAGAAGTCGAAGAGGGGCGTACTCCTCCGAAAACCAGTTTGCCTGTCCTGTTTGAGGCGGCATCATAAGTGTAGCGTGTGCTAGTAACCGGCCCATCACCCAGCGCGATATCCTCCCCAACTAGCCGGTAGTTTTTATCGTAGTCGAGCTCAACAGACCGGTTGGGAAATCCAGCCATCGCATAGTCCTCTTCCATCACGGTGACATTTCCAGCCTTGTCGTAGGTGTAACTAAAACTTTGAAGCGGATTGCCATTTGCAGTGGCTGTGCGGGTGGTTAGCCGATTGAGTCCGTCATATGTGCATATCACTTTTTGTCCGTTTGAAAAGGACCTTTCCACCTGGTTACCCCGGATGTCGTAGTGATACGCAGTTGAACGTCCGTTCTCTGTCAGAAGAGTCAGTTTTCCTCTAGAGTCATATTCGGCGCTGATAGTTCGGTCGGTATGACCGACTATGGTCTGAATCCGGTTCCCGACTAAATCGTAGGAAAACCGGTGGAGAATTCCGTGAGCGGTTTCTGTTAGAACTCGATTGAGAGCATCATATGAATAGGCACAATTTGTTTTGCCTCCGTGGAGGCTTTCTGTCACAGTGAGGATGTTGCCCAAATCGTCGTAAGTCAATGTTCTGATGTTGCCATCAGGAAAAGTTACTTTTAAAAGTCGGTGCCGATTGTCATATTCGTCGAAGCTTGTCGTATTCCCGTTTTCATCAGTGTGGCTAACTTTATTGACTGCGTCATAGATAATTGATTCAACCGAGCCGTCAGGATGGGTAGTGTTTTGAAGTCGTTTCAACCCGTCATAGGTAAACTGTGTTCGACTCCCGTTCCCATCGATCACTGCGGAAAGATTTCCGTCGTTGTCATACTCGTTGTTCACCTCTCCCCCCTCGGGGTCGATAGTTCGAGTCAACTGATTGAGAGCGTTGTATTCATTGACAGTGACGTTTCCGTTGGCATCGGTCACCTTTATTATGTTCCCGCCCGGGTCGTATTCGGAAATAGTGGTGTTGCCGAGCGCATCGGTAACCATCAACGGTCGGCTCGCGTTGTCATACACAGTCGCAGAGGTGTGGCCTGCAGGATCGGTCACGGAGATTACGTTACCAACGTTATCATAAGCGGTCCAGACTTCAGGCCTAACCACGGAACCGTCAGAGAGCAGGACCGGGGGGAACTTATCGAGGACTTTACGACCGCGTTCGTCGTATTCAAAGTGGCGGGCTCGCTGTAACGGATCAATCACATGATCAATTCGTCCAACAACATCGTAAACGGTATGGGTGACCGGCGAATTAGCCCCCCTTTTCCCGGTAATGGGATCGGGGCCAACCGAAAGCAGCGGTCTGCCCACCGCATCGAATTCAACCTCGGTTTCGAAACCGCTTTCATTAATCGTTTTCCAAATCAAATCAGCACTGGTATAAAAGGATTTAAGAAGCCTTTGATCAGGAAGTTCAATCTGAACGGGTCGATTCAACGCGTCGAAAGTAGTCTCGGTAACCTTCCCTAACGGATCGGTAACCGAAACGGGATTACCTACTTTATCATAGCTTGTTAGGGACGTTGCAAACACGCCGTCCTCGAATTCTTCAGAAATTGAAACGGGACGGTAAAGGCTGTCGTAAATAGTTTTGAGCATAAGCCCGCTGGGCTTAATTATTTTTGTAGGCTTAAAATTGGGTCTGATTAATGGCGAGCCGCTATTTTCTCCATACTCCAAAAGGGTCGTCAACGCCCTGCCGGTTCCGTGGGCAACAGTAGTGCTGACTACGCGTTGTAACTCATCTACTACATTCCTTGTCTCGATTCCGCGCGGATCAATCACAGAAATACGACTGGAGCGTTTGTTGTAGGTAAAAAATGTAACAAGATCGTCCATTCCCTCTTCCATTTCGAGGGTTTGTGATATCACCCGGTTCCTGCTGTCGTAAGTATATCTCGTAGTGATCCCATTTTCATTTGTTTCTGCAATTTGATTCCCTGCATTGTCATAGAGAATGGATTTAATAGCCGTGTTAATACCTACCGGCGGGAGTGTAATTCTGACAAGGCGGTTAAGTTTGTCGTACGTAAAGGAGGTAATTTGTCCGAGACTGTTGGTTTCACTCAGTTTATTCCCATTGAGATCATAGGTAGACAAACTCTCCAACCTACCGGCATGACCTGTCTCTCCAGTTCCCCCGGCCACAGTCCGAATAGTATTTCCATATTGGTCAGCTTCATAGGCGGTAACCAAATCGCCGCCGGTAGTACCGTTGACAATCGTCCTCCTGGTCAGAAACGCAGGATGCCGCGCATCGTCATATTCAAATAGAATTTGACGTTGGACAGCCCCTTCAAAAGAGACCGTTTCGGAGAGCCGGTTTCCTGTTTGCGGATCGACTTCGTATTGGGTAATCCTACCCAACTCATCGGTAATTTTTGCCATGATTCGCCCGCTCCCGTTGAGGCCATTCCCGATGTAGTCAAACTCCTTTTTTGCCCCTGTCGCATTAGTTGTCGAGGACGGATCCGCGTATTTACCACTGAAATAGAGGTCATCAGGAAGAAGAAAAAACTGGGGATTTACATTCCAGCTATCATTGTAACTGTAGTTTGTGGTATGGCCGAACTGATCTGTTACAGATTTTACGGGCATCCCTGATTCAGGAAAATACTTTACGGTTTCAGAAATCGTCTGGTTGTTCTGCATGTGCTGCACCTCCATTTCCTGAAGACGACAAAAGTAGGAAAAATTCAGATTATTCCATGTAGGAAGGAACATTGTAGAAAGCTCGTTGGCTGGTATGATAGAACCAGTTTTCCACCGATAGTTTTTCCTACCTCCTTCAGTATCGATCACCAGAACCTCTCTATCAGGCATTATCGACGGTGTGATCTTTGTATTACCTGTTTCATCCAGGCTTAAATCCAGACCAAACATCAACACACCCAGGAAACTAAAGGAACTGTTGCTACCGTCGGGAAATTCGACAGAACTTACGATTTTAGGAATCCCTCGCTTCGGGTGTTGGCCTCCCCAGGGGGCTAAGGTATGGGCATGAATCGATTCGTTCCGGTTTAGGGACACGGAAAACGTATTACCGTTCCCATCAGTGATCGAATTCACATTGTAGTGGCGAAAAAACTGAATGGTCATTCCTGAACCATCACCTACCAATGGACTTTTAGGGCTGTCATCGAATAGAACATCCGAATCATAACCGTACTGTATAGTCACCCCCTCTTCACGGATAACCGAATCGAGGCGAAAGACTGATTCAGCATTTTCAGTTGCGTCATTTAGCAGTTCACTTTGAAAAACCGGAGGATTTCTTACAATTTCTTCCAAATAATTGTACAGAATCTCATTTCCCATAGGGTCTACGACTTTAGAAATGAGACCATTTTCGTTGGTGGAAATTGCGATCTCACGCGGCTCTCCTCCTTTAGATTTTGCCACAATCTTGACAGGGACGAGTGAGTCGTCCCTGGGTTCGAAAACAAGAGTATTGTCGTATCTATCCCGAACCTCCCTGGCTCTTGCGTAGTGGATGTAGCGCTTGTTGCTTCCAACGTCATAACTTTTATGTAGAGAGGGCTTACTGAAGATAACCTTAGTCCCAAATTTTCGTGTCAACTGGAACTCCCAATCCTGAGTTTGATCATCGGGATTCAGAATCTCTAGTTTATTCAAATATCCTTCAAGATCGGTCCTGTTTGAAGTGGCCGGGATGAAGCTTGGCTTCAGATTTGGCCATTCGGTATCATCAAAATTTTCGTAGACAACGTTGAATCGGTAGCTCTGCCCGTTTTCATCGGTGACATGAACCACCTGCGCCTGATCAAAGGTGTAAAAGGTCAAAGGGGTTAACGCAAAATTATCCGAATTCGTTTCGACTCGAATGTGAGGAGTCAAACTAGTCGTCCATCCCATTCCGAAAGGATGATCGAGCCAATCCTCCGGTCGCAATCCGGGGGTATCGCCCCAGATGTCTGACCTGATAGAGCGGCGCACTTGAAGAGTCAATTCATTACCAGGGAGTGGGATATAGATATCGGAAGTATCGTGACGCAATTGAAGAGTTAATGCGTCGATATAAGACTCTTCGGAATGCTGATCAGTTTCTGCTTTAGCCTCAGGCGGGGCGTCGCTGATCCCTGACCCATCGAGTGAAATTTTACGATACTGCATGCCCGAGATCACGTCAGCAGAATATGAAAACGATCGATTTCCCGTTACCGCTAAAGTGTAGGCCTCTAACTCTTCAGGGTCACCGTTTACCACCGTCGGAAGAGGAGGAACGACATCTGAAAGAATCGCTTCGAAAGTGTCGGAAAACGGGCTGGCGTCTTGGCAATCAGTTGATGAAAGGCATGATGCGAACAAGAACAAGAATACGAAACGATTCATAGAAATGGTGATCTTTTTAGTTAGCCCAATCCTTTACAGTGAATGAAACTAATCCCGATTGATCAGTTGTCAGTATGATCGACTTAAAAAAGGTTTCGTAGCCAACTGGGGCCACTCCGGTATAATCGTCATCCGATGCGATTTGCAATTCAGCCGAAGGAACTGGATCCCCGTTCTCATCCAACAGACGCACTACAATTGGTTGCGGAAGTTGCCCCTGACTCGGTTGTTGAAAATCTCCACTAACTATCACTATTTGAGACGAATCCCCTGGGGGAGAATCTTCGTTATCCACAACGGGTGGAGCAGAAGTCTCAACCAAAATTCCTGAATTACTCGAAAAGCTTAGCCCATCAGTTCCTTGTTGAAATTCAGTAAAATTTGATATTGAATCGTTGTCATTGTCCAGATCAGGATCATCGGGGTAAAGTGGATTGTTACCAATCAATATTTCGTAGAAATCGTCTATTTGATCTGAGTCTGTGTCGCGGCAGTTTGGGTGAGTTCCATACACATATTCCAGTTGATTGGGTATACCGTCGTTGTCGGGATCCTCACCACCATCTGAGACACCATATAAACTTTCCCAGTCGTCGGGAAGGCCGTTCCCGTCACTGTCGTTGTTGGGAGAGAGGATTCCCCACGTTAATTGCCCCACCTTATTTCCTGTAGCAACTTCATCTTCTATGCCGTCACCGTCAACATCCTCGTAGATAACTTCGTCAACGTAGACGGTTTTAGAGGCGAGAATATAACCTGAATTGTTTATACCGTAAAATGCATTTTCTCCACCCAATCCGTCAATATCGACAAAACTTCGGGACCGCCACAGGAAGCCCTGACGTTCGTAACTATAAGAATCCATATTGTTTTCATAGTCTGTCGATATTAATCCCACCACGTCTCCGACATCGTTCATGGCATAGACATATAGTTTAGTTGTATCGAGAGAGGGTGTCATACCCGGAAAACTTCCACCGTCAACTGGATCGGTTCCGGCAAGCTCTTCCACTTCATTTGTCCAACCATCATCATCCAGGTCGAAATCTATACTTTCTATCAATTCCTCACTCACGATATTTCCGGATTCGTCAAATGTATCCTCATAAATATCAAAATTCCCTATCCCCTCTACAGGAATCAAATTTTGACCTTGATATGGCGAAAAATTGTAATTATTGTCAAATGCTCCCAGATGGGTCACAGTAAGGGGGGCTTGGGTGCCAATTCCGATTACAGCAGCCTTGACGTCCGAATATCCGTTGACATCAACGTCAATCTTCAAACGATCACCCATTCTGTTTTTGAAATACGTTGACACGTCTACACTCGTAACATTTTGACTGGCCGGAAAAGATTCTGTCCACAGTTTTCCGTAAGGTCCAACAGCCTTGACAAGCCCGTCAGATTCATTCCACTCGCTACTAAGTAAAACCCCGGCGCCCTCATCAGCATACCCCCCTACCTCACTGATTCCTACAGGGTTTGCGGCAAAAGGTGAAAAAGACGTATCACCATTTGAGAAGGTTTGTGATTCGCCGAGTATTTCTAAATTGCCGTTTCGCCAGCGAAAAGGAATTGAGCGATTACCGTTGTTAATTTCCGATTTGGCAACTCCTGCCACCCAACCCGATTCAGTGACCCATAGCCTTGAAACGGATTTCCAGTTTGACGAAACTTCAGGCCATTCAGGATTGCCACCTATGGTACTCACATTACCATCTGCGTCCCGCACCCGAATTTCGGCTTCAACAAGATATTGGTTTCCCGCCTCTCCACTTTTGCCGACTACCGCAACAATCATGCCCCTTTCAGTCGCAAGTACCTGGCCAACATCTCCACCAGTGTTGGATATCGAACCTAGATCACCATCAGGAACCCATTGTCCGTTTTCCCATCTAGTCACTTCAAACACAGTTGGACCAGCTTTTACGGAAAGAATCGTTCCATCGCCTCGCAACGTTTTCGCTCCATGGGGCAGATAGTGCCCGTTAACCCTGGTGAAATTGTCAAAAGAAAGCTCACCAGCAATAGGTTCGAAAGTCCAGCCCGCAACCGGAACAGTTCCGTTTAGATATTCCGTCCGGTTTATGATTCGATCATAATCAAAATCCCGCCATGCATCCTCCGGATTTTCCGGGTCGAGACCGTGGACCGTCTCCCAACTGTCGAGCATACCATCCCGATCAGCATCTTCGATTTCGCTTAGCGGAGATATATATTCCGGACGATCATCGACATGCATGAATGCTGCCATGAGATGCTCTGCTCCGTTACAGTGGTTGCCGAGTTCATTTTTCAATGGGTCGGTTCCTTCAGCGACTTCAGTTCCATCACTGAACCCGTCGTTGTCTGAATCCGAATCAAGCGGATTCAGTTGATTGGCTACCTCGTAATGATCATCCAGACCGTCGTTATCGGTGTCAGCCAGCCCCGGATTGGTACCTAATTCAAGTTCGGTAGAGAGAGTGAGTCCATCTTGATCGACATCTCCGGTGAGATCGCCATCCGTTGCCCGGGCCGGGTCGGCCCCCTGAGTAATCTCAATATGGTCACTGTATGAATCAAAATCACTGTCGGGCCGGTTTGGGTCGGTAAAATGAATGTATTCCGCCCAGTTCGGGAGATTATCATTATCCGGATCGGCCTCCGGATCGATCACTCCGTGGAATGCCTCCCAGTCATCAGGGAGACCGTTTTGATCCGCATCATTGGCGGGAGCCAGAATCCCCAATCTAGTTTTCAAAGTTTCATTAGTTTGATCAGGTATCCCGTCCCCGTCAAAGTCCTGTTCCTCTGTCACTTTCTCATTGGCTCCCAGGGATAGAAATCCCGAGTTGGTAATCCCGTGCACGGAAGAATCGTCATAAATTCCGGTGAAGAGGTAGTTCCCCATGTGCCAGGAATAAGCCTGGAAGGTTGCCGCGTTGGGATCGGTTGCTTCCGGGTCGTAGAAACTACCTGCCACTTCCCCGGTGTCGTTAAGGCCGGTAACGAGAATCCATGGATCGGTGAAATTACTGTTGGATGGAACGGATATGGTGGTTTGAGCACCGTCGGCCAGCACAAAAACAGGTGCTTCCCCGCCGCTTCCATGGAGGACAAACTGATCGCGGTCATTTAACTGAGCTTGTTGACCGGGCTCCAGTGAGAGTCCGGTAGCCACGCTGTTTCCGTCGTTCCAAAGGCGAATCTCCAATGATGTTTCCGGTCCGGTTGATGTAGTTTCATGGGCAATCAATGCCTGCCCGTGATTGTTAAGTGCCACAACCTGACCATCTACCGAAGTCCATTCGGTGCCGTTCCAGAAATACCCTTCTGCAACGGTAGTGGTGACACCGTCCACAGTTTGCTCTATCTCACCAGTCGCAATCAGATGACCAGGTTCATTGCCATCAAGTAATTCAAAGTTATCGTGAGTGATCAGTGCCTGGGTTGACGGGGTCCACACTACTGTTTGAGGCGTTTCGTCCAGGGCCGTGGCTTTGACATAGACAAAGCCGGAGTCGGTAACTTTGTGCAGAACCGGCGAATGCGACGCATTAAGAACATGAAATGTCAGCGTATCATCCGGATGCAGAATACGAAGCTCCGGATTGATTTTCGATCCGGTGTTGGGATCAATCTGGTAAAAGACAGCCGCTGCCAGTCCGTGGTTGTTATGCCTCACAAGCTGATCGTTGGTTTCTTTACTGTCATCTCCCAATGAACCTCGGGTGCTCCATTGCCCGCGCTCCCACACCTCCAGTAAATACTCACCGGTGGTTTCTGAATGAACGGTGCGCAGCAACTGTCCCCGCTCGTTTAAAGATTCCAGTGAGGCGGATTCTGATACCGCAAGAAAATTCCAATCCACAGTGGGAATGGTTCCGGTTTGGAATTCGGTGAGGTTGTTGAGGCGATCATAGTCATCGTCACGGGTCGCATCAGAGGAATCGGCAGGATTGAGTCCGTGGCGGATCTCCCAGGCATCCGACATGCCGTCTCCGTCACTATCGGGATCTTCCATTGAGCCCGGAGTGGTCGTTGTGGTACTACCGGGAAAATCGGAAGTGTTATACGGGTCAGTGCCGTAATAAGCGATCTCAAGCCCGTTGCTAATTCCGTCATTATCGCTGTCCACGAAGTAGGAATCGGAAACAGTGGGGTTGTCATTGTCATCATTGCGATTACTGCCGATAACATTTTCCCAACCGTCCGAAAAACCGTCGCGGTCACTGTCTGTTGCGCTGAGATGATGTTCAATCTGCCCGAGATTGGACTGATTGTTAGGAACTACTGTCAGCAGCGGTGTGTCACTGCCCGCTTCACTGATCGACAACCGCCCGTAGGAACCGACCAGCGGAGTGCTGTAGACACTTACATTTTCCCGGTTGCGGGAAGTATCCAGTCTCTGGTATTCGAGATCATCATAAGTATAGGTGCGGGTTTGTCCGGAGGAACCGGTTATCGCAACTTCTTTCCATCCGCCGGTCTCCAAACCGAGATCGTTGCTGGAATTGGATAAACTTTCGTGGGAATCAAGTTCCAGTGTGGTCGTCCCCGTGTCCTGAATGACTTCGCTCAACAGCATGGGAAGCCCTGTGAGAATATATTCCCCTTTCCACCACGGACTGTCAAAATAGCTGGTTTGGCTCTGGTTAAACAAGTAGTTGAACGTGATTGTATCCGTTCCTTCGGTGTGTTCTTTCAGGTTCCAGTGGTAAAATTCCACAGGACTGAGATCGGGATCGGTGAGATTCACCCAGTTTTCCTGCTCTCCCCACAAGGCCGGATCTTTGGGCGGCGGAGGTGGCTCCTGAGATTGCTCGGTATCAAGAACAAAATCATAGGATGTTGTTTCAGCATTTCCGGTCGCAATATCAGTGCCGGTTACATTGGTCAGCTCCCATAAGGAGATATCAGAAGAATGACGGGCTGCATGAGTATTCTGCGTGTAGGTATAGTCAACCGTATTGCCGTCTTCATCGGAGATTTGACCAATCAAAGCCGGGTTTTGTGTCGAAGGCGTAACCGTGAGAGTGGCTCCGTTTGTGGAATTGGCGATTGAGATTGGAATAAAAGAGGTGGGATCAGCGTAGCTGTAGGCAAATGACTGGGTTTCCTTACTTACAGCGGTTGCCTTCGCCCAGCGGTGATGGACTCCGGCCACGGCAGGTGAATCCGGCTGTTGACCGGTCACGATATCGGAGTCCCACCGGTTATGGGGAACAAACACCGTATGAGCCACCATATGATAGTCCACGGTCACTCCTGAAGGTTTGGTCAACCGGTAAACACCGCTTCCATACAAGGTCAATTGCAGGCCCTGCACCAAAGTATTCGGATCGTCGCAGGACACCGGGACCCACTGCATGGCACGATCCAGAATGAACGTATAGCGCACTCCGAATTCATCGGTAACCGTGGCTTTGTGAGGGTGGTTTTGCCGGTCGAGCCACTGATCGTGCAGAATCTGGTGGCGAATACTGTCGAGCAACCACTCCTGGTAGACAATTGATTCGGTGTCATTTGAAGGCGGATTTTCCGGAGGTGACAGAGGAGGTAATCCCGCATTGGGACTTTCGAGGTGGATATTTGGCAGCACAGAACTCGCCCAGCCGGGGCCGAACACTTGGGTGGGATCTTCGCCGGGCCGGAGCCCTGATTTACTATGATAAACAGTCGAGTGATAGCGTCGCACCAAAGGAAGGGAGAAATCCTGTTCCGGTGTTCCTGCCGTAATATCGGTGGTTGCGAGAAGCAAGCGCAGCAGATAAGCATCGATAGCGATTTGCTCTGTCGGCGGATGATCCGGACGCACACCGCTCAGGTTTGGAGTGCCATCCAGTGAGACGATACTCTGCGGCGAGGAAATCACATGATAGGGAACCAGGGACTCACCGGCTTGAACAATCGTAGGAGGGATTCCGGGATCGTTCGTTGCATTGGGAATTAGTCCGAGAGTCTGGCCGGTATCGACAAGAGTCACGTTCTGAGTTTGAGCAAAACCTGAACTCAATGTGAGAAGTATGGCAAAACCGCTATAAAGACACAGAAAGGCGCGTAAAAGCAAAGCTGACTTCATTCTGATTGGGTGGTATTTCGGAAGACGCGGGGTGGTAATTCTTTGTAAAATTGACTCAACGAAAATTTTATAGAGATGACAAGAAGAAAAGTGCAACTAACGCGAAAAAAGTTTAACCACGAGGAGGCTACACTTGAACCCGAAGGGCTGAAAAGCCGTTCACACGAGGGGCGGCAGGTCTTTTGATTATACCAATAGCTAATCGGATTTTTTCTTTTCCGAATACCGGCAATAGACGTCATTTCGCCTGCTACACCGCAGATTTTCTATAGTTCGCAATCAGTGCGGGGTCCATTTATCCATAGGTTGGGCGTGATTCTTTCGAGGGAGCCTGCAGCGAACCCGGTATTTTTTGACAGAGTAATCAGTAAATTTCCCAATTTCCTGATTGCCAGGTAAAAAGAGAATTGGTAAGTCTTGCCAGTCTACGAAACACCCAAACCACCAAATGACCATGAAATGGAACCCTCCGATGCAAGGCTTCATCTGTATTGCCCTGTTGTTGCTCTCCGCGGCTTGTCCCGGCCAGGAAAAAGTAAACTCAAGTTTGATATCTGTTGAAGACATTGAAGTTCTATTCCAAAGTCCGTCTCCTCCAAGCTTCGATACAAGTATTCCGTGGCAAAACGATCAACAGACAATGAATGCTTCTCGCGGGATCTATCTCCAGGGAGATAGCAGAATCATTCGTTGCGACGATCCGGAGAGTAACGGGGTACTTTATACCATTCCGTTCTCCGGTGACTTCGATATTTCGGCAAAAATCAACGTGAAGCAACTTCCGGAGGCACGGTTGGAAGCTGGTTTTATTTGCATTTGGAAACAGGGCAAGGTTCGCCACTCGATTCTACGCACCGCACGGGGGAACGTGCGGGTCCGTGACGACTACGCTCCCGGTGATGACAAAGTCCTACAGAGTATTTCACCGGCTCTCCTGGAAAAACATCCTTGGATACGGGTTCGGAAATTCAGTGAACAGGTCACCGTTTTTGTATCACATGACTCCAAATTCTGGAAAGAGCGGGTCAGATTCCCCGCTCCCTCAGAGAACGGAAGAATCGGCGTGGCTCTGTTCGGAGATCCTGAGTTAGGCGCACGAAGTGCGGTGTTCGACGATCTTAGCTTCACCGTAGTATCAACCAAAAAAGAATTAATTACTCTGGATGACCGGAACCGAAACAGGGAAAAGCCTGCCGGACAACCTTCCGCATTACCTGACAAAAACAGAATCAAACCCGGAATGCTTCTGGAAAAGTGGTTCTTTCCCCCAACGATTCACACCATCGGAGCATTTCCACATCTCCACCCTTCTTTTCCTGAGGGAGCCGAGGAAACAAGGGTTGTCAATTCGCTGGCGGAAGCCGGATTTGCCGGAAAATCCGCCGGGTTTCGTATGGTGACTGATTTCGCTGTGACACAGGGCGGCTTCTACGAATTCCAGCTTGAAGGGATCCGAAACGGTCAGATCACCATACAGGAACTACATCCAATTCCGGATAAGCCGGCTCCTCATCAAAAGAAGATCATTCTTGCGGTTGATGCAGCGCAACGTTTTGGCAGCGGTAGTTTCTATTTAAAAAAAGACCGATTCTATCGCCTTGACCTACTGGCTTTACACCGCGACGACGCTTCATTACCTCTTCTCACATGGGTAAAGCCGGGATCAGAAAAACACAGTAGTTTCGCTCCGGATAAGTATTTCCTGCCTGCTGTCGATCCCCTCGACATTGATCGAGACGGACTCCCCGATCAATGGGAGTTGACTGGAATAGGGACACTCGATTCAAAGGCATTTGACGATCCGGACCGGGACCGGTTACCCAATATTCTCGAATGGAAAAGCGGGAGTGACCCTTCCTCTCCCGACAGTGACGGAGACAAGATTTCCGATCTGATTGAAGAAGCGACAGGTGCAGGAGTTATTTCCAGTGAGATTGTTCCACTCCGGGAAGCGCCTGAAAAATGGGAATTTGCCTGGCTACCTCCGGAGATGAAACCTCTGGGGAAAGAGGAATTTCTGTCTAAACCGAAATCTTTTCCTGTCCTTCAACTTGATCCTGCCCATCACTATTTACTGGCGACACGAAATACCTATCGAGGTAACCGGGTGGGCTGGACCCCTTTTCTGTACCGGGAACTGAAGGGGGACTTCGATGTGATGACACTCGTGGATTTTCCCTCTCTGTCAAAGCAAATGCCACTGCTGAGGTCTGCTGCGGGAGGCTTGATGGCAAGGCAGGCGGTCGGTGGAAACAGTCGATTTGAACTTTCATTTTGCGTGAGTAACACCGGAGAGCTGATGATTAAACACATCCCGGAACCTTCCAGCGGATTGAAACCCAACTACGAAAATCAGTATGGAGGTGACACGGCGTGGAAGGAACAGAAACTATGGGTTCGATTGATTCGGAGAGGTAAAAAAATGGTATGCGCGTGGTCACCGGATCGGGAGGTATGGATTCAAACATCAGATCCCCTTACCGCCGTAGACGGGCCGGTTTACGTAGGCACCTACGCACTCGGTGGGGCTATGGTCGGCGAGCTGGGAGTTCGCTTTCGAAATCCCGAGTTTTTTGACCCCGGTAACTTCGCCCATCCAGTCTATGATAAACATATCAAGCGATGGAACGATTTGGACTCTGACAAAGACGGGCTTCCCGAAAAGGAGGAAAGCGAAATGGGCCTGACAAAAGCAGGACTGGACAAATCTGCGGTAGAACTGGAATTCACTTCAGAAATTGAAGTAAATCAATCTCACGTCACCTCAGGGAAATGGGTATCAGCAGGAGCACGCGGGATCTATTGCCAGGATGGACGCGGGGATCTGTCAGTAAATATTTCCATACCGGAACCTGGGCTGTATAGGGCAGTAGTAGAGACGGCGCCTGCTCTAAACTACGGCGGCAGCGGTAATCCTATACACGAAATGCAGGTAACACTTGATGAAAAGCATCTACCGGTCCTGACAGTGTCACCACGCCCAAACGGAATGTCGAAGTTTCCCGTTGTTTTACCATTTCTCGCAAAAGGGACTCATGTGCTTTCTTTCAGTTACTTCTCACCTCGTGCGGCAAGGTCACTACCGGTGAAACGGGTAGTGATTGAAAAAATTGTCATGACTGAGCCGTCGAGTGAGCCGGAGCCTAAGAAGGGATTCTTCTCCTTTTTCAAAAAGCGAAAGCCGGTTGTAAAAGCGGATTTGAACCGGCAACTTCTGGAGAACCGCAATCCATTACCTGCCGGAGAGATACAAAGCTCAATCTCGCCAGCATTTGTCGAGGGACAATCCCTTTTCCCAGGTTGGATCGCAGTGAAAACTACGGATGAGATCCCGGTGCATATCGGGGTTAACAATGGCTGGTTTACAAATGTGCCTCTAAAAAATACAGATACAACAACAGTAACCCTGGAAGCGGAAAACGGAGGCAATTCATCTCAACTTTCGATTCGATGGACACCAACCGATATTTTACAGGGCGGAAATATCATCCTTCGAAAAGGAGACGCATTGAAACTCGTTGCGGGACAAAGTAAAAATCAATATCAAATCACCGTGGGAGATCGCCTGCTGGGTGAAGGTCGAACCGATCCATACATCTATCAGTTTGATAAACCGGGAACATTCGAAGTTGTTGCCGAGAGTAAAAGTGATGAACCAGCCAGAAGTGTTCTTACCGTGGAAGTGTTAAATCCGGTATTTTCTGCTAATCCGGTTGCCTTGACGGGAAGACGCCGGACCTGGACCAACCCGGCGTTGGACTTGAAACATTTGACTCTCGAATCAGACGCTGAATTGGCTGTTTCCCCGCTCGCAGAAGATCCTCCCGAATCCAAACGACTTGCTCTGTCGGGAGGCAGAACCGGTCTATGGAAAGTCCAGGCCAGACTTCCTTCCGGTGCCATTGCCGCGCAAGCCGAAGTGAAGGTAATCTCACTTTTCCATGCTACAGAAACAGCAATTGACAGGGTAAATCTTGGAGCGAATGGTCGCATGATGTCGTTGCAATGGGCTGTGCCTGACGCTCCGGATTCTTTAAAACTACAAGTTCGACTAATCGCCGGAACCGGGCTGTTTACAGATGGAAGCATCGTTCAAACTCTGACACCGAACGATCTCGATTCCACCGGGCGAATGGGGGTTAATGCGCTGCAGCCCCCAGGAGAAGGCCGCGCCCTGTGTCATCATGTCTATGTTTTTGACGGCGACCACTACATCGGCTCATTATGAAATACCGAACAAAAATTTTACCAAGTTTTCGTACAGGGTGCTGTTCGGGATTGGACAGAGTTCATAGTGCAAATCTGTGGGTAGCGGTATGCGTATTTTTCACCGGCTCCGGCTATACTCTCGGCCAGAAAAACGAACAAAAAGCCTCTCCTGATGTCAGGCGAATCGTTGGGCAGAATGCTGCAGCCCCCTCTGTTCAGAGGCTCGCTCTCGCTGAAAACTTAACGCTTCTTTCTCCGTCGGACACGCTTCTGATTTTTGAATACCTCAAAGCGACGTCTGCAAAATCATCCGGAATTGTTTCTGATCTTCAGACGGAATATAAAATCAAAAATGCCCTTTTGAATTGTCTGCGCCGTTCTTCAGTTCCGGCTCAGAAACAGTTTCTCTGTTACATAGAAATATTGGAAAATCCGAAAATTGATATTGCGATCCGTGACTATGTGGTACAGCACATGACGGGACTTCTTTTGCGTGAGGATTGTTCAACCACCCTGCGCAATGATTTGACAAATTACCTGTTCAACAACTCCGGTAAACATCCTGCGACCACTTTGCCGGGTACGATTTTGCTATCTCTCAACCAGGTATATCAACAGCAGCTACGACAACCCGACTTTTTCTATGGCAAATTAGTCCAGGGCAACCGGTTGCTTGATACCTGCAAAACGGTAGCCGGCACCGGCGATATCAACCCGCAAAACATCGCTTCGGCCATTGCTGTTGCCGGGGAAGTTTACCCTACTGAGACACCTGATAAATTCCCTGAATGGATCACGGAGACTTTTCAACAATGCACCACTGGCGAATCGATCAAACCTAATTCTGAAAAAGCCTTTGTTGCACTGGCCGGGGCACGCGCTTTGCTCGATTCCAAAGACTCTTCTTTGCGTGGGATGGTCCACAGCACTGCGAAAAAACTGGGAACCTCTTCACTCACGGGGCGGCTACTTAACGGAGCGCTCCCCCGGAGGCAAACAAAGCAATCAGTTCCGGCTCCAAAGCAACTGCCTTAGATAAAACGAATTTACGCAATGAAATTATTTTGTTCTGCTTTTGTTCTGCTTTTGTCAATTGCTCCATCGGAGCTGAAAGCCAACTTTCTGATCTATACTGTGGATTTTTCTCCCACCTCTCAAACTCCAGGTTTCAAATTCTATGAATCCGGCTGGATAATCGCAGATCTTAAATCCGAAAAAACCTCTTTTGTGTTCACCTTAAAAAACGCTGATACCAGTAGACCGGGAAAAGGCTTTTTTGTGATCTCCCAAAATACAGGCGATTTCTTTTTCAGTAGCGAGGGTGAAACACTCTCCGGAAACATTAGAGCCATCTCAAAAAACGCAGTGGCACAGACTTCCTATCTGCTTACCGGTTCCATCGATACAGTCATCAAGGGGCGCGATGCTAAAACAGGAGTCAGACGATCTGTATCTGTTCCTGCAGTCTTGAGCGGTTTCTTGCTGGCATCAGCAGTGGATCAGTATCAGGAAGGCAATTCTGCAGCGGAAGAAAAAATGAACCTGATCGGGATGATGAAAATCACAGCAACGCTTGAAGAATCTTCTACCAGTTATTTCAACCACTCGGAAATGACCATTGATCAAATCATTGACTACATCAGAAGCGATCTTCTCAAAGCTTCTTACCTGGAAGAGGAATTGGAGTAAACACCGTTCAATCGACCTTATCCAGATTCAGAAACCGGTCAAGAAGCGTTCTTTTCTTCGGCGATTTTACCGGTCGTGCTCTTGCCTCGTATTCAGGTTTGGCAAATTCCATTGTTTCATCCAGAAATTTTGTGCGCTCATATAAATCAGCTTCGGTTCGGGTCAAATCGCATTGACTATCAACAATCCGGGGCTGAATAAATATCATGAGTTCCTGCCTCTCTTTATCTACCTGAGAGTTTCCAAATATGTCTCCCACCAGAGGGATGTTCACCATAATCGGAGCACCGGTCTTTGATTTACTGTCTTCCTCCGAGATTAAGCCGCCAATCAAGATCGTCCCCCCGTTTTCACATATTACCGTGGTTTTCAAAGCTTGTGTGCCAATAGTCGGGATCTGATCACCTCCGATTACCTGATTGCCCACGATGTCCTCATTGGTTTGAGCGATTTGTAACGTGATCCGGTCCTCTTCATTGATCAAGGGGATCACTTCAATACGAAGCAACACCTCTTCAAAATCAATGGAAGAGGTAACGACCTGGTTGGTGTTGACCTGATTCGGCGACAATACACTCTGCTGGGTGCGGGGAACTGCGATGCGTTGCCCGGACAGTATTTCCGCCCTGCGATTGTTCAGGGTATACACCATGGGACGGGATAATACCTTGAACCGGTTGTGAT
Organism: Verrucomicrobiales bacterium; assembly: GCA_029213025.1. Lineage (GTDB taxonomy): Bacteria > Verrucomicrobiota > Verrucomicrobiia > Verrucomicrobiales > DEV007 > Arctic95D-9. The sequence goes on along the minus strand of JARGOZ010000052.1, from coordinate 15,391 downwards.
TTTCTATCGTGGAAAGAAATGAGTCCAGCACCGGATTCACCTGTCCATACACCGTGAGGCCATTCGCTGCCGGAAGAAAGTTATTAAAGTCAGTCAGACTGTTCGTATCAAGCAATGTACCACTTCGGGAGCGAAACACTCCCGCTCCGTTCGAGTCCCCGAGGGTGCGCAAAAAATCGAGTCCATAGGTAAAATCTTTCCCGAGGGTTAGCTGAGCGATGATAGCGGAAATCAGGATTTGCCGTGGTTTGATATCCATAGAGTCAACGAGTTCGTTTAGCGTTTCGATGTCTTCAGCAGCTCCGGACATGAGCAGTGTATTTTGAATGTTATCGGCGATAAGCAGAGTCTTACCCACAATCAAAGACTGAGGTCCCAGATCTTTGACTTCTTCCGACGAAGAGTTGGTTCCTCCAACACTGCCGGTCGAAACCTCTGCCTGTTCACTGACTTCCCCTCCAGCAGTTTCCACAGCGTCCTCTCCGGATTGGCTTCGAAGTAATGCGTGGTGAGCAATAGGAAGTATCGTCGCGACCGGGACATAGTTGAGCTTGCGACGAACCATTTTTTTCCTGGCAACCGGTTCATCAAAATAGCTGACCAGCGTTTGGATATACTGAATGTCCTGCTGTCTTCCCACGACAAGAATCCGGTTCGATTTTGGTATCGCCCGAATTTTAGGTTTAATCTCCCTCTCCTGTGGTAGAGATCCCAGCATACGCCGGGTGTTTTGCCGGTAGGATACCGGTGTTAAAGATTCCTGAACCTGGCCTTGAGCGGCAACTTCACCCAGCCCCATCAAATCGGTGATCGCCTCCACGACCTCATCGGGATCAGCCCGCTCCAGACACATGGTGCAGTGAGCCATTTCCGAAGGCGGAAGATCGATTCTTTCAAGAACCTCAATCATTTTCAATATAGTGAACGAGTTCTCCGTGATCGAGATAGCCGAAG
>JARGOZ010000052.1:0-14427 GCA_029213025.1 Verrucomicrobiales bacterium | reverse complement strand
AGAGGGAAAATTTCGGTAAGCTGTTGCTGAACCTCCGCCGGATCGGCGTGATGCAGCGGGTGGAGGTAGGTTAAGACAACATCACTCTCAGGGATCTGTTCCCGCCTCGTGATGATCGGCACACCTTCGCTGGTGGGTTGCTTCCCGTCGGAGAACGCAATCAATTTCAAAGTGTTCATACCGTTGGGGACGAGGGCAAAACCATTGAGCAGAAGGTTTTTTTCGATGAAAACTGCCGCTTCATCCTGAGTCATCTCCTGTTGAGTTTCGATGCTCAAAGTCGCACCCAGGGCGGCATTATCCCTGACAATACTGAACCCGGTGAGTTGTTCGTATTCGCCGAGAATCACAGGCAAAGGCATGTTGGGAAACGAAATCACGATCTTTTCGCCATCCCCCTGTTGAGCCGGTAGTTGCGGTCCACAGAATAAACAAAACAGTATGGGGAGAAGGACGTAAAAAGAGTGCCTGTGCTTCATGGTGGTTTCCGTCCAATCTATCCGGGAAAAACACCAAGGATCAAGCTTTAACTAATTTTTGAGCAAAAATTCAAAAAATATCATACTGTCTCAATAATTTGAAAAAGAAGTCTCGAAAACAAAGTGAAGCCGATGGCGAATTACCTGTTACAGTCGAGGGTGCATAAAAATGGCTGCGGAAAAGCTGACAGGGAGCTTGAACCCCTGTGTGCTGATGCAGTTATCGAAATATGTGTAATTTCTGAGAACGAATTCTTGGACCCTGATCGATTCTCTTGAGTCAGACTTAGTCTTTGTTGTCTCATCTGCCAAGTTCTCAATACCAGATGATCCAGCTGATCCGGATTCTATCGCTATTTGAGACACGAAAAAAAGAGAATCAAGGACAAGGTGGTAACTTAAGATCCGTCCTCGACGACGGCATGTAGCGGTTAGGGCCGGATGCTAATTTGAGGAAGAAGTCCACTTTTTGAATAATTCCTTCCCTTTTCCTTCTACGAATGCTGCTTGTTCCTCTCCTTGCTTCGGCAGAGGGTCTATAAAACTTGGAAGGTGGGCGTAAACGTGCTCCTTGGTGATCTGAAGGAATAATTCGTCAGGTTCGAGTGGCCCTACCTTTTTCAATCCAAATGCTGTTGAATCAAGCAACATGCGATATACTAAGAGCTTCGGAAATTTCAAAAGAACAGGATACACTTTCTGGACAAAATCCTTCAATCGCTGGGTTTGCAAAAATCGAAATCGATTGCCAATCACAATCTCCTCCAAATCTTCGGGAGCAAAACTGACAGTTTTTACGCCCTCTCCAGAAAATCTTGGATCAGTAATCGAATACATCATTCGCCACTCTTTCTCGTAAGCCCAATCTGTAGATTTGGAATGAACCAAATTAGAAAAACTCTCAACAAATTCGGGAGTAGACTCTGGCTCAAAAAGGTATCGATAGTCGATCGAATAGCGTTGCGTTGAGTAATTCATCGGTCTGGGAATCGTTCCCAGCCCTCCCGAATTAGCCCATCCACCCGCACTCAAGTTTTGCCTCAATTTAAGTACAACGCCTTGGTGATCGTTGGCGTAATGGCTCCACATGAGGATATTGTCATCTATTTCTGAAAGACATAGATAAAGGAATCCTCTCGCGGAGTTCATCTGGAATCGCAAAGGATCGTTTTCTGATGCGAAAAATGTAAAAATTCGTTGGATCACTTCGAGATTCTCCTCAAGAACCGACTGGTTCCATCCCAGACCAGGATTGATGATTGGAATGTCACCTTGGTGCCTTAATACGAACCGTTGAAATCTTCCATCCCCGATCATGTTCTTCATGATCTCACTAGCAGAAAGCTTAAAGGTGGGTACTAGTTCGAAAGGATCATTATAGTTAATGACGGAGTCGACCCTAAGACTTTGATGGGTGAGTGATAGGATCGCTGATTCGCAAGTCAGGTATTTACATAATGAGAGAGTATTCATATTGTGTTTTCCGAGTATATGATTCAAGAAGACAATAAATCCCCTTTTTTGAGACTGCCACCAGTGATGCTTGCAACCACCGTTTTGCGAGAAACCTTCGGGAATATTAAGGATCGGGCAGGGTGAATTTCCGGGCGAGCCTTCTTTTTGGGGCTGCTGATCTCCTCACATCGTTTGGGCGGGTCGCACGGATCACTGAATTAGGATCGGAGTTGAAGCTGAAAGAACCCACTCAATTCCACCGGTTAACCAGGACATCACATTAGTGGAGGCGTTGTGTTTCCGGGTTTAGTAAGATGTAGGCGAACTTTTCTTTCGTAAAACGGGTAAACGGGTTGCTGAAAAGTTGGAGCGAATCAATGAGGGGCAGATTACCTTGGGAAAATGTTGAGGAGCCCCCCATTTTTGGTAACGCCGCAGAGCTTTGTCCGAAAGAGTTCGTAGCCGAGAAGCTTCCCAAACTTCGAACTTTAAGAGCGGTTGGCATCCAATCCGCTTTGGTTGGCCCGTACGTTCAATTTGGCGGTGCGGAACGCCCTCAGCAGCAATTCTATGTGCTTCCGAGTGCGAGTCCATCACACGAGTGAACAAGGCTTTTGGCCCAGAAACTTCCCAAAGCCACCCCGACGGGGCCGTAAGCGTCTTGATTTTTTGGACTTGAAAAAACAGATCTCCACCAGTTTAATCATAGAGATGAATTCTGAAGACGCTGGCGCATCCCTCAAAAATCTCGAAACGGCGGTTGAAAAACTTGTTCAGTATCATTTGGATCAGGGTTCGAAGTTAACCCGCGAAGAACTCAGAGCCATGAGTGAAGGACTTGTCAATGTCCTACTGGTGTCAAAAGGGGCTCTAGGAAAAGCTGCAAAGAAAGATCTATTTCGGGTAGTTTCGGCTCAATGGATTTACGAGTCTGGGTGGGGGACCTCAAAACTCTCGTACAAGTATAAGAATTTTGCAGGTATCAAATTTCGTAAAGAGCTTGATCATTTACCAGGTTGCAAATCTGTTGAATACACTGACTGGGAAGGAACGACTCACCAGGCCTATTCTTGCAGCACCTACAATGATTTCGTAAAGTTGTATTGGGCTTTTTTGGAGCGGACACCCTATATAGGCCATACAAGGCTGTTTTCCCGTCCTAGGAGATGGCTACGATTCATCGCCGAGCAATGGGTCTGGACGATATCAGGTGTGGATAGGGAGGATTTTCCGCGAGGGCGGAGAGGGGACCGTCAGTACAAGAAAGCAGTTCGAGACACCTACTGTGAACGAATTTTTGATCTCATGGATCGTCCCGTATTTAAGGAATTGGTGAAGTGGATCGATGAAGAAATGGATGCACCCTCACCAGAAAAATTCACATAATTCACCATCATGAAAAAGAGACTCCAATTCCCACTCATTGTTCTAAAGACAATTTTTGCAAGCGTCCCTGTTTTCGCCCAGGTTCATGATGATTATGGTGAGTTTGGATCGGCAGACGTCGTCAAGCACATCGTCAAGAAATCGGATTGGGCGGACGCCAAGGTACCGGACGATGAGAAGAAACTCTCCAGGAATTTTATGAAGGTTCCGAAGTATATCACTCTTCATCACACCGAGGGACCAATCGGCGGCGATGAGATTTCTTACCTTCGAAGTATTCGGCAGAACCTGCATATGAAAAAGGGAGGGAGATATGAGATGGGTGATATTGCCTACCACTTTCTTATTGCGCCTTCTGGGGCAATCTACGAAGGGCGTTCGCTGGAATTTGCTACCAACTCGGGAACTCGATATTATACCGAGAGCATATGGATGACTGAGAACATGCGCCTGAAAACCGATCGAACCAACGGGAGGTACAAGGGTGAGGTAGAGTGGGTGTCCGGGTTGAAGCTGACAAAAGCCGGAGTACCTCCGAAGCCTGGATCGGTCGAAGGCCACATCACGATTTGTTTCCTCGGCGACTATTTCAAATTGATGCCGAACGACAAGGTGAGAGACGCGTTCATTTACCTCGTAGGCTACTTGATGGAAGAACACGATGATATTGGGTTGAAAAATATCTGGATGCATCGGGAAGTTACCAACTCATCTTGCCCAGGTGACAATATCTACGATCAAATTAGAGTCGTACCCAGATCCCTATCGGATCACACCTACAGACCTGGCCCATGGCTCCGAAAAATCACGGAATTACGCGGGGAATAACAAGCGACAACGGCTATCCCGGGCCTTCAGACCTAACATGGCTGGCACTCTTGAAATAAAAGCCCGCCCTCTTTTTGTCTTTTGCGCCGGCAAAAAACCTTCGTCTACCGATTGAAGATTCGGAGTAAAATCAAAAAAGCAGTGCCGATCGGAACAGTGGTCACGAAACGTGCTGGTTTCTGACCCAAAATTTCGAGGGCACGAAAAGTTAGAAATGAGGAACTCTGAAGGACATATTCCCTTTACGACATCGCGCCCTTCGTATCTGAACCAGTCACCTCTAGGAAATCGATTCTAAAAAGAGCTGAACGCAAAGTTACTGCGGCGGTGTTTCTCAGGTCAGATGTGCTACTGTGCCCAATGGGTTGGATCCTCTTCTTTGACGGCAATTGCGCCTCCTGTTCGGCCGGTGTGAGGCGGGCGATGCGTTTTGATCACAATCAGCGACTCAAGTTTGCACCTCTGCAGGGCAAGCTGGCTGCCGAAAACGGATTCACTCACTATGCCGATCCAAAGGGAGGTTCGATGGTGATAATGAGGGAAGAAGACCGAAAAGTGTTCTATCGAAGCGACGCCGCTATTGAACTGGCCCGTGCCCTGGGGGGATGGTGGAATCTTCTAGTTCCGGTGTCTCTGATTCCGCGTTGTCTCCGAGATGCAGCTTACAAATGGGTCGCGAGCCATCGGTATTGGATCTCGAAAAAGGCCAATTTTTGTACCCTTCCTGACCCCGAAATGGAGAAGCGGATCCTGGAGTGATGCTTTGCTGCCCCCTCCCTTTCATCGAAAAGAAACTGTCTGGGAGTCCGTCTTCAAAATTCGCATTGATCTTAAGCTCTTTCCAATTTGCTGGGGTCGGTAATTCTCAGTGCCGGATTCCAACTTCGCCGGTATCCCACTTTCCTTGATTTTCTTTTCGGGAATCGTACTTTGAGAAGTCCGGTCCCAGGAGTCGAAACCTCCGGCCGGGGTCGGCACAGTCGGGGTTCTAGGACTTCTCCGCCCTGGAATGATTCGAACTCAATTAAAGACCGATTTATGAGAGTGTTTTGGGAACATTAAGGATCGACCAGAGTGAATTTTCCGGAATCCTGACTTTTCGTTGCCCGGTACGTTCTTAGCCACAGCACCAGTTTGGGTAAATCTTTGGCGTTCTGGGTCATTCGATTTTACCATTTTGGTAAGCAGGAAACGGTGCTCTAATAAGCTTTTTCGGTAAATCGTTTTAGCAAAAATGAACGACTTTAAAGATAGCGATTTTCGAGAAATTCTCCGGAAAACTGGATGGAAAGAAACCCAAGCAGGCACGTTTCGTCGAGTTTCGGGCGGGATGATGTATGATTGGGCAATTGGGACCGCGTGGTTCGAACTTGCAAAGTGGCCGGACGGGACGCATAACACCAATGAAATGGAGTTCTTGGGGCATCTAAGATCACACAAGCTTGAGAGGGCAACTCGCCTTGCAAATTTGATTGAAAATGGGGAGCAAGTGACAAAAGCGGATTTCGAGAAAGTCGACTAAATCAACTGTTTTCTGAAATAGGGCCATATTTACGGCCGTTTTCGGCAGAATTTTTCTAACTAGCGGAAAACAGGGCTAGCTTGAAAATTGGTAAATCTTAAATACTGTCTGGACATACCGCGATACACTCACAATGGCGATCAGTTTAGTTTCTCCCCTACCTTCAACACTCCCTTTCCATGCTGACTACTTCGGATGGAACAATTTTGAACGCTTTTGCCTCTCTTGGTTGACAGCAGATACTACTCTTCCAAATTTTTTACTCTCCGACAATCCATCAGAGCCCAGCCGGCTCAAAATTGTTGATGCTCATCGAGTAGGTGGCCCCGGTGAGAAACAATTGGGGATCGATATCATTGTTGACATGGAAAATGGTAGGAAATGGGTGATCCAATGCAAACATGAACAGAAATTCGGTAAACCAAAGGCACGAACAGCCATAGAGAAGGCAAAAGACGAATACGGTAAGAAATACAATCCTGAATTTCACCTACTCTGGGTGACAGGGAACGTCACGAGCCAAGCTACTTTCCTGGCGAGTGAAACACCTGAGTTCGCCTTGTGGAGTGCCGAGCGGATGACAGAAGACTTCGTAAAGTTTACAAAGCCAAATCTGTGCCGACATGTTATTCGGTCTTGTTTCAGCATGGAATGGGCAAAGGCTTTTTTTCCACTTTCTGATGAAACCCTCGTGTCCGAACACGATTATTTTTCGCGTTGGGATTCAAACAAAACCTGCTTCCATCACGACAATCCACTAATTGGAAGAGAACAGGAATTAACAACTGTAGTTGATTTTGCGAATGGACAAACTGATAGCAAAGCCCTGATCGTGACCGCAGCGGGTGGAATAGGGAAAAGTCGGTTACTTCGGGAAGCTGCGCGAGAATCAACAAAAAACACTGAGCGCCTTGTTTGGTTCACTAATCCCAATGCTTCAAATAGTGGAGATCTTCCAGTTTTTGATGATTTGTCGAGATCGACCATCATTCACGATGACGCTCATAGAATGAATTTCCCGTTGAGTATTTTTGCCGCAATGAGCGGTGGCGATACTGATTTGATTCGGTTGATTTTCTCAGCTCGTCCAGGTTCAGAAGACTTTATACAACAGCAGTTGATGGAAGCTGGTTTCAACGCTGACGATATCGAGAGAATCTCTCTTCCGCGGCTCTCATATAAGGACATGATTCAATTGGTGACTTCAATTCTTGGCTCCGAGCACGAGAGAATCGCAGCGGAGTTAGCGCGAATTTCTGAAGGTTGTATTTTGATTGCCTTTGTCGGAGCAGTTCTATTGAAAAAAGGGGAGCTAAACGATCTCGATCTCGGAAATAGCGATGTCTTTCGGGAAGAGGTTTTCACCAGACTGGAAAAGCAAGAGCTTTCTAGACTAAGTGATCGCTTCGAAATTGGTCTTCTGAAGAGATTCGTTCGTTCTTTAGCCTTGCTTTCACCATGGGATATCAAAGAGTCGGAGAGTGATTCGCAACTGTCTGAGTTTCTAGGAATCCAATCTGGCGAAATTAGGTCCATGAGTGAAGCTCTTCAAGAAGTAGGTATTCTTGTGAGAACATACGAAGGTATTCGCATCTCACCGGATTTATTTTCGGACCATCTCGTTTATACTGCATGCTTTGAAGATGGAAAACCCACGCAATTTATACGTGATTTTCTGGAACGTTTTTCTGATGAGAATTTCTCCGTATTACTGCAAAATCTGGCTGAAGCTGAATGGCGGGCAGGCAAGAAGCACAACGATGCAAATCACGGAATCTTGGCACCGTTTTGGCGTTCGTTCTTAACAGAATTTGAAAACGCCTCGTTTTGGGAACGTAGGAGAATGGTGGAGAAGTGGGCTCCGGTTGCTGTATATCAACCCCAGTTGACCATCGAGTTAGTAGAGTGGGCGATTAATCTGAACACTGCGCCGGGTGGTGAAGTTACATCATCCTCACAGGATTCCTATGGCAAATTGCTCTGCCATCTCCCAGCAATTTTAGAGAGAGTTGCAATTTGTTCAGAGGAATATCGCAACAACGCATTGGATTTGCTTCTTGAGTTAAATCGAAATCCCTATTTCAGTCGCACATATAAAGAACCATTCTACGAATTTGGAGAAGTGGCATCGTTTAAAACCAATTTCCCGAAAGCGTCCTTGGGTATTCTTGATTGGTTCGAAACACTTCTTGATTCCAAGAACGCAGTTGCAGTGGTAGATACACCTAGCCAATTCGCAGAAATTCTGCTGTCACCCATCTTTGACTTTACCGTTGAGGAATCGTTTGTGAGTGATCGACGCACCATCACGTTTCGCGAAAACCCTATATCTCTTGAGAACACAGGTAAAATTAGAGAAAAGGCGTACTCCATTGTAGTTGATAAAATAATTTCGAGAGGAGACGTTGCTGCAATTAATGTAATCCCTCTCCTCGGGCATGTGGTTAGACAAACACCTAAATATATTACTCCTTCTAAAGCTCTTGAACAAAGTTGGGCACCGGAACGACAAAAGGCGCTCTCAATAATTGCTTCTATTGGCGAGACATACGCTGAACCCTTGATTCAATATCGAATTCGTAAGGAGCTGAACTGGCATGCTGTCTTCAGAGCCGAAACTGATATTGGCAAGGAATGCAGACGGATGATAGAAGAGCTTCAAAACTCTCTAAAATATCGTTTGGCTAGATTGACGTTATCCGATTGTTACGACGACTACCTGGCTCCCTACAAAGAATCTGATAGTGACCGCAGGGACCAAGAAAGAGAGGTCTGGGCAAATAATCTTAGTGAAACCGTGAACGAATTCCTCGAAAGCGCAGACGGCGCGGATTCTCTTCATAAATTCCTGGTGGACTGGGCTGTGCACTGTCAACAATTCGGATTTTCGCCAAGGTTCTCCGAACTCTTTCGCGAAATCGCTAGGCAGGATCCGGGATTGGGGATGAAAATGATTCAGCAAATCACCGATACCCCTAAATCACTTTTGAACTTGGATGCCGCGTTTTTTCTTCCCCCAGAGAATTCACTAGAAATAGAAGAAGTCGAATCGGTTGTAATTTCTGGTCTCAATTCAGAATGTATTGATGTCTGTTTTTCTTTTATTCACGCAGTCCACTACTCAAACTGGCTGCATACTCCCCGAATTATAGAAGCAGTGCTCAGTCTGTCTGCATCTTCCAGGGAAGAAGTTGTGAATCGGTTAATACGGGAAGTTCGAGTCCCAGACAGCGGACTTAGTTCCAACAAACTCACGTTAAAGTTACTGGAAAATAATCTTAACGAGAATCAAATTGTTGGCCTTGCCAATGCTCACGTTGACCAAGCAGACGACGGGAAACTCAGCCGGGAAACGACAGAACAACTTCTTCAAAGGATTGTTCCAATTGCTCACTTGCCCAGCTCTTTCGATGACTTTGGGACTTTTCATCAGATCGCACGGCAGTTTCCTCTGTTGATTTTTGAATTTTTCCGGGATAGAGTAATTGAGGAGGAAAAGTCGACGACAGAAGGATATACCGCTATACCATACGGCGGACCACCCAAGTTGATCGGACTAGAGAATGAAGGAATCGTCCTTGAGGATCTTGCACGAGGACTTTGCGACGAGTTTTTCTCTAGAAATTTGGATCAACGAGACTCTTGGAAAAGTCTATTTGTTATGACGACTCACTGTCATCATTTGATTGTAAAGACCGTTCTACTTAACCAGATTCCAAAAATTTCCGGACTTACTGATTTGCTAGGATTATGTTCGCTCTTTGATTTTACCAACTCTTTGATTACTTACAAAGAGATGAATCTTGTTGAAGCTATTTTGAAAGTCGCTCAATCATTGGGGCCCACCTCATTTGAGGAAGTAAGGGTAATGTTAATTCGCAGTGCGACCCCCCAATGTCGCGGCTATTCCAACGGTGTTCTGGACGGTGAATTTGACTATGCTCTGACCTTAGCCCAAGAAGCACTCACACTATGTGAAGGGAATAGACTCCTGACTTCATTTTATCAAACTATCATTGTTCGGGAAAAGTCCGATGCAAAGCTCCATAGAGAAATGTATTCCAACTCTACTATAGCCGGGTATTGGTAGGATATTGAATTCTATATTTTCTAAAGATAGTGCACATAGAAGTTCAACCTTTTCGATGAAGCACCAGAATATAAATCGGCTTGAAGATAGAATCAGAGATTTTCTCTGCGAAAACTTGGAGTGCCTCGAAAGTGGATTGCAGCTGTTCAAAAAGGAACAAAGGTTACTACTTGAGGAACACATGGGTGCTGGTGGCCGTGTCGACATTGTCGCGAAAGACCGATTCGGACATTTCGTGCTGATCGAGATAAAGCGAAGCGATCAAGCTGCAAGACAAGCAGTTCACGAGATTTCGAAATACACAGCTTTATTTCGTGCAAGATTCGGATTGGATGAAGAAAAGGTTAGAATCATGGTTGTATCAACATCCTGGCATGAACTTAGATTACCACTGACTGAGTTCAAGAGAGCAAGCCGTTACCATGTTGAGGGGAAACAAATTGAAGCAAATCAAACTGGAGATGTTTTATCGGTTAAGGATGTTGGGCTGGACACAATATTACCAGTTTCGGGAGCGACTTTCAGTAGGTGCCAGGATATGTGTTTCTTTACAGATGAAACTAAGCGAAATCTGTTTCTACCTCGTTTACATAAAGCAGTCAGCGATATTGGCATTAAAGATTTTGTAATACTTACCTGTGATCACTTGAAAGGTCGTCCTGAAGTCATCTATCCTTTCTGTTTATACCTCGCATTTTCGTCACCTGTTCCTGAATGGGAAGTTAAAGATAAAAACGAGTTTAAAGGCCGTTTTGAGTGGGAAGATGGACTTGACCAAGAGGATGAAAATCTAATATGTGCAATTTACAAAATAACCGACCCCGACTGGGATAGCCACGAGATCGGATACCCCGAAAAATTTGTTTCGATGCGAAATGAATGGTCTACAGATGTGGCAATTCGTGCAGGGCGCTTCGGAGGCAAAGAAGCCCCGCTTTCGGATGAAGAAATTTTGCGGGACATCTCTTTCATTGACGGAGGCAGCTCTATTTACCACGAGAAGATCACTTCGCCCAAATTCGAAACCGAGTGGGAAAAATCAAAAAGCAGCTTCATATCGTCTATGGAAGGATACTCTCCTTGGCAAGAGATCGCTCAATTGATACTCGATTTGATTTATCAAGAATCAAAGGATGCGGTGGTATCAATGGACTCATATGCTCCAGGACAGCTACCTCTATCGTTCTACGAATTAAGCAAAAATAGACCAAACCTTCGGCACCGTCCCGGATTCAACATCCTTGTCGAAGGGTCTACAGAATGCGCGCCTCGATGGTATGTTGGTGTTCTTGGCTGGGACGGGACATTGGTGGAACGCCCAGCTTCAGTGATAATGGAAGAGGTTTATTCTTCAACATTTAACTTTGTTGCAGCAATGTCTCTCGGTGTGAGCTACGAAATGGAATTGAGGGCTATCCGAGCGCACAATCTTGAGCCATTGGTGTTTGAATGGGGACTGGAAGCAGGCCGAATTAAAGGCCCAACCCTAGTCAGCTATAAAGCAGGAAAGCTCCATAGGTCTACCCAAGATCACAACACACGAAGCATCACAGAATTTTTAGAAGAAAATCAGGACTATCTGTCAGACCTTCGTCAGCTTCTGGAAGAGACTTGTTTCGGTCTGTAGGAAGTGAAATAGTTGAGCTGTGCTACATTCTCTCAATACAGCAGTGTCTGTGCTGCACCATCGGGGTGTTGAGCGAGATACTCGAATTCTTACTTTCGAAATATCACAAAATGCGAAGGATGCCCCAAATAACCTTCAAAATTTGACCAAGCCCAATTTTCAAAAGGAATCCAGCCGGTATCGCCCACAATTGTGTCATAAACGCATCCCAGAAATCAACGTGCCATAAAGCTCCTGGAGAGATGAGATTGTGACACAAAATATAAAGCACTCAGGAAGGACAGTTTGAGGTGCGCGAAGAAATCAGCACTCCGGTGATAAGAGTTCCGGAAACAGTGCCAATTTGGCACTACCCTCGCAGAATCAGCCATCCAACACATAAAAGAAAAGCCCCACTTACCCTGTGCGACTCTTCTCCCGCCACATTCAGTGGTTCACCGACTCAGACCTACCAGACCATCAAACAGTCCATGTAGTGCCTGACTCCGATTAACCACGGTATGCGGGTTAATCCCTTTGAATGTTTCTGTGCACGCATTGAACAATGACCAGGCATTCCTGGGATGGAATTCCTCATGCTCTGAGTGCCGCCACTCCTGTAATACCGCAGGGATCTGACTGGGCATGATAGCCCGACAATCAAGTGCTTTCACAATGGTGTCATGGGCAAGCTTCTCAGTAACGCGCTTCTCCCGGTAAGCATTGATGCGCTCATCCAGGGCATGAAAACGTTCTCCAAGTTGCCCCACTGCACGAGAGGTGAGATGACGCAGATCACGCTGGGCAAAGCGGGTGTGCTTCCGGCTTATCTTCACCTCACCGGTAAAAGCCAGGTTATCGCACACAAAGACTTTGCTTCCCGCGACCAGTCCCGCTGGGTAGGATTTGTCATGAGAATTGCGAATCCCCACAATCCAGCCATAATCACGCTGGTTATTGCCAGGGGTGGTGACTTCAAGTACACCAAAGTATCGTGCCCCTTCATGAGACAGAGCATGCCCCTGATTGGCAATGGTAAACCCGGCAGATTGTAGCTGACTTTCCACTTCCGTAAGTAACCCGGAATGTGACAGGGGATACCAGGTATTTGTTCCGGTAGGAGTGCGGACATCATAGACTTCATCTCTGTCCACCACTTCGCCGCCACAGTGCAAGAGCATGCCTTTTGGCTGTTCGTGTTGCCTCTGCTGAGGATTTCTTCTTAATATATTCATGTTTCTTGTGTTGTTGTTTTGGTTTGTTGTTTCTTTCTATGAGTGAAATTGATTTTTGTTTAATGCCGACAAATGCTCCGGTAAGGATCACAAAAACCCAGCCGGGATAAGTCAAAAGAGACCTACCCCGGACTGGGCCTGTGAATTACACCGAGGGCCCCCACTCACGAGAGCCGCCTCGAAGCGTAGTGCAGCAGTCCCGCTATGATAATGCTGACAACGAGCAGAGGAAGCCATCCACTGATCACACCGAGCACGAAGCCTGCGGTCGCGGAAATGGCGATAATGTTGAACAGAAGCTCATTCATGTGCTACCTCCATCCATCCTGTCACCAATTACAGCCACCAGTACAGCAACGACCAGCGCAACACCCAGGAAACGCAGACCGGTGCCAATTGGCGTCATGTCAGGACAGGCACAAGGAATGCTTTCACATGAGACTAACATCAAGGGCAGCATGGCAGAGAGCAGGATCTTCATGACGAGCCCCCTTTCCATGCCCGGCATTGCCGGAAGTAGTCACACCACTGACAGTGCATTCCGGGTGAAGGGAGGAATTCCTCCGCTACCACTCCTCGCACGTAACTTTCCATGAGTCTTACCAGTTTCCGTGTTTGATCGGGAAACAGAGGCTCCATGGTAGTGATGACCAGCTTCGGCTGTTTGGTCTTCACCATCGAGTGAATTTCAAAGCCACTCTCAGTGTGACCAGTAGCCTCACGATAAAGGAGCCCGTAAATGCCCATCTGGATCTCGTTGGTATGTCTAACCATGGAGTGCTTGGGAGTTTGTGCTGTCGTCTTGAAATCCACAATCCTGCCTCCGTCACGCACCAGATCGATGATTCCGAGCAGTGGTGGTAACCCGTGAGCATCCAGATCGCGTTCCACCCGGACCTCGACTGCCTCGGGTTTCTCGTCTTCCGGAATGGGAGTGTTCTGAAAATAGAACTCAAGGATGGACCATGCTTTAGTCTTCTCCTTGCCTTCCTTTTCCAGTGGTTCCCAGTGCATATCACTTTCCTCACACAGCTGCGCCCAGCATGCCTCAAAGACCTGCTGCATGCGCTTCACTGATGAATCCCGCCCTCTCCAGCGGGAGAGGTTCCAGAACTGTAAGACCTCATGCACCACCTTCCCCACGAGCAACGCAGGTGAGGTGACTGTTGGAATCTGTTCTATGTAGCGGAAATACCACTTCAGACTGCACTCCTGCCAACACTTCAATCTGGAAGCACTGATGTATTGGAGTGGATCATCCGAACGCTTAGAAAGCGTATCTGGAGGCGTGAGGGTACAATTCATTCTCGGCCTCCTTTCCGAGTGTTGCCGTTGCCTCCGTTTGTTCTGCAGGAGGAAATCAACTCATCGATCAACCCGGAAGCCTGCAGCTTGTTTAACTGCCTGACTCCAACTCCGAATCGTTCTACGGCAACCTGTTCAACCTGGTTACGATCCAGGTTATTGCTCGATACAAGTTTCTGAATTAAATCCTTCTGCTTGTCACTACACTTCCATGTATCCGGTGGAGGACCATTACCACCATTGCGAGGTGGAGGTGCCGTACTCCTGTCGAAGTAGCCATTTCCGTTGGTAGGTGGAGGTGGTTGTTTTCCGTATTTTTCATCGGGAACGAAGCCCGTGTGTTGAATCTCACGATCCACAGCATCCTGGAGACCATGATAGAGCCTTGCGACTTCATCATTTACCTGATCCAGATCACTGAGTTCGGTCTCGACTGAGACACTGAACTGGTGCGAACTGTAACAGGGCAGGCCGAGTCGCTTGGCGTAGTTCGATATTAGTTTAACTGCCATGTATTTCTT
>JARGOZ010000312.1 GCA_029213025.1 Verrucomicrobiales bacterium | reverse complement strand
CGACCGCTTTTGTACAGGGAATTTCCTAAATTCTTATGAAACTGCGAGGTGTACTTGTAACGGCGAAGTTCTCGAAGCTGCGTATGAAGTTCCCGAATCCGGCCCTATCGGGCTGGAAGGGGATCGCGGTCAACTGGAGTATCGTCGCATCCGAATCACGGAGGGAGCAGAATAAATGAGAGTCTTTTGTTTGCTGCTATTGTGCCTGACTCAGTTGACGACAGGTGAAGAAAACTGGCCGCAGGTGTCGGGGTCGGATCTGAATTATCAGGTCGCGGGTGTAACCGCTCCACCCGCGAAGTGGAGTATAGTTCGAAACGAAAACATCCTCTGGAGGACGACTTTGCCGGAAGGGGGGCAGAGTTCGGTAACCGTTTGGGGGGACAAAGCTTTTGTCACCACGCACAAACCGATCGACGAAAGCAGTGACCGCCTGGAACCCCATATTGTGGGATACTGTCTGGATTCCAATTCCGGAAAGATCCTGTGGCAGGTTGAGCTGCCGGGAACCGATCCGGTTTCTATGGCGGGGATTTTCAGTGACGGCACCGTCTTTGCTCCAATCACCGATGGCGAGCACGTCTGGTTCTTCAATCGCTGTGGATCTATGGGCTGCTACTCAATGGAAGGCAAGCAGGTCTGGCTGCGGGAATTTCAGCCCCGTCCGAGACACACCAATCGGCAGTGCGAACCCATTCTGCACGGCGATATTATCGTCACGGTTGAAGTTCGAAATAAACAACAGGGACAGAAAATGCAGCGCCACAAACCGGTGCCGGAAGGTATCGATCCGAAAGAGGTCTGGACCTATCTGCATGGAATCGACAAAAATACCGGGGAGATCAAATGGATTGGCGAAGCCGGCACTGCGATTCACAATACGCCGATGTTCGGCATGACAAAATCCGGGGTGGCCGCTGTTTTTCACGGAAGAGGCGGAGGGCACGGGCCTTTGGAGACGCCCTACGGTGTCAGTCTGACGAACATAGCCACTGGAAAAGCTCTCTGGTCCAATGACATCGGAAAGTGCGATTCGGTTTTTAACAGTCATTGGAATAATAAAGAGGGGTATTGGTTTCAGGGACCGAATCACCTCGTGTTTTCCTCAGAAACAGGCGAACTTCTCCGCACTCAGGATGTGACAAAATCGGTGACGTTTCATCAATTTCATCCGGAGGACGGCTCCTGGACGAAGGCGGTCAAAGATGTCAAAGCGGGTCGGCGTCATCCCAACACCAACCAGACCAATATTGTGGTGGGCAAATGGCACTACTTCCTCGCTCATGATTTTGTGGCACTGGGGCGCGTCAACGTGGAAACCGGAGAGACGCAGTATCTGGAACTTCCCGTCCAGGTTGTGGCCGGTGCGGATGATGACCGGCTGATCCGGGATACCAAAAAGGCTCTGGCGAACGATACCAAAAACTCGCGGGGAATTGATATTGCGATTGATGGGCGCGCCAAAAAGACCGGTTTTGGTCATGTTTCAGCGGCCAGTCCGGTCGCAGTGAACGGAATTTTGTACATTCCGGTAATGAACGGAACCACCTATGTCGTTGATACCCGGAGCGCCGACTTCGGTCCATCTTCGTTGCTTGCCGTTAATGACTTGGGAAAAGCGGGCGAGACCTGGACACTGGCTTCCTTCTCATGCGTAAACGGTCGGCTTTACATGCACACGATGAAAGAAATCATCTGTATCGGGCCGTTGTAATGCGTTGAAAATGATGTCGTTTGAAAACTCCGCTTGATCAAAAAAATCCCTGCCGTAAATTCTTCAGTGTGCTGGAAGAGTGCAAAACTTTTCACCACCATGGTAATCGGATCCCACATTACCGGTGAACATTATTCTGTTTCACCGGACGGAAAGAATCGTTTTTTTACAACGGTTCTGGGTATTTTTTGCCAGACTCTTCTTGCATCCAGATACGAAAATAGAACTAATTTGCGGAGTCCCAAAACAGGGGGCGGATACGATCTCTACACGCGCATTCAGAGCCGAAAGGTATCTCACACACTGCCAAAACGGTTGATCGACAGCGTATTGCCGAATCTTCCCATCCTCCTGTTTACCGAAAAATCTTCTCAACACAGAACCGGAATTGGAGAGCATAGTCCTCCATCCGGATTTAGCTTTATACGAATTTTCACAACATCTTCCCCTGCACCGCGCGACGGGAAATTTTACGGTGTTGGAATTCGAGCGGCAAAGGAAGAACGGGGTTCTGCTATTCATAAACTGACCTGGATTTCGGCAGGTCTCAGTACCTTATTCTTCCAAAAAAATGGAAAACAAAACAAATCAATCCGGCACTCAAAGCCGCAATCGCTCACGTAACAGAAACCGCAGCCGTAATCACAACGGTGGCCAGAATCGCAATCGTAACAAAGGCGGTTCGAATAATCGCAACCGTAACCGGAATCGCAAACCGAAGGTGGTGGAGTTGACTCTTACCCAGAAAATTATCAAAGCGATTACTTTTGGCGCGGTCGATCCCAACAAAAAGACGAAATCTTCTAAACCTCAGGGCAAAAAACAACCCGTCCGGAGTAGTTCGCCATCGGCAAACAAGACCGATGACAAACCGAAAACCAGCAAACCGTCTCGTGCACCCAAGGTCTACGAAGTAACCACGCCACGTCTTTACGTTGGGAATCTCGACTACAACGCTGTCGAGAGTGATCTTGAGGATCTCTTCCGCGGAGTTGGTAACGTTCTCACCGCTGAAGTGGTAACCAATTCCAGAACCCAGCAATCCAAAGGTTTTGCCTTCGTTGAGATGGGTTCTCTTGAGGAAGCCAAGCGCGCTGTAGAAGTTCTTCACGACCAGGATTTCATGGGTCGCAAGCTTCTTGTCAGCGGAGCGAAAAGCGAGGGTCCCCGCAATTCAGAGGATTCAGCCGAAGCGGCGTAATTAGCTGATTTCGCTTATTCTTTTACGGCCAATCTCGCTGCGGTGGGATTGGCCTTTTTTTTGCCATGTTTTTTCAACCGATTTACATCGCCGGGCAAACCGGATCCGGGAAAACCGGTGTCTCAATTGAACTGGCTCAGCGCCTTGGCGGTGCGGAAATCATCAATGCCGATGCCTATCAGGTGTATGAGGGGATAGAGATTCTGTCCGCCGCCCCGGATGAATCGGAAAAACAGGGTATCCCGCATCATCTTTTCGGCTCGATTCCGTTGGATGAAGAATGTGATGCCGCGCATTTTTCCGACCTCGCGCGCAGAGAAATTAACCGGCTTTCCGAACAGGCAATTCCCATTGTAGTGGGCGGGAGCGGGCTGTATTTGAAAAGCATCACACACGGACTGGCTCCGACACCAAAAGGGGATGAGGCTCTGCGCCGGAAACTTGCTGAGCGAAGTTTGGAAGATCTTGTTTTGGATTACGAAACGCTCGATCCTGAAGGCGCAGCGAAAACCAATCTAAAGAACCGCCGCTACGTCACTCGAAATCTGGAAATTTGCCTCCTGACCGGTCAACGGGCATCCGAGTTGAAAGCCGGTTGGGAGAACGACGCACCCGATATTTGTGGAATCTTTCTTCAGCGAGCCAGAGAAGATATTTATGATCGAATCAACCGCAGAACGGTGATGATGTTCGAAGCCGGAGTGGTCGATGAAATCCGCAATCTGCCCGAGGATCTCTCCGTGACCGCTCAGAAAGCCATCGGCCTTCGGGAGATCCAGTCTATGATCGCCGGGGAAATCTCCGAGTCCGATTGCATCGCGGCGATTCAACAGATTACCCGTCGATATGCCAAACGCCAGGAAACCTGGTTCAAAAAGGAAAAGCAATACCGCCCCGTTCTTTGTGAAGCCGATGATTCGGCCAGTCAAATCGTGGATCGAATTCTTGAGATTTTCCCGATATCCGACTTACAATCCCGGAAAAAAATTCAGCCATGCCCGAAATCGAAAAAGGAAACCCGACCCGGGTCAAATTGTCCCTGAAAAACGATCGATACGAAGTGCTTGTTGGCAGCGGCCTGCTAGCGCAAACCGGTGAGATCGTGTCCGGAAAATTTGGCAAGAAAGCTGCCCTCGTCAGCGATAGCAATGTTTCCCCCCTGTATGGATCGAAGGTAAAAGCCGCTCTTGAATCCGCCGGTATCGAAGTCGTCGAAATTCTCGTTGCGGCCGGGGAAGCCTCGAAATGTATGGAAGAGGTCACCCGGATTTGCCGGGAAATGTTACAGGCCGGACTGGATCGTAAATCCTTTCTCGTCGCACTGGGCGGGGGAGTGATTGGAGATCTCGCCGGGTTCGCTGCAGCGATTTTTCAACGGGGGATTCCCTGTGTGCAAATTCCGACTACCGTAGTCAGCCAGGTGGACAGTTCCGTCGGCGGGAAAACCGGAGTCAACACGCCCGAAGGCAAAAACCTCATCGGATCATTCCATCAACCGAAAATTGTTATCGCGGATGTCGATACTCTCGACTCGCTTCCGCCGCGCGAATTCAACGAAGGTTGCGCAGAGATCATCAAACACGGGGCGAGTCGGGATCGCGACCTATTG
>JARGOZ010000051.1:30575-40727 GCA_029213025.1 Verrucomicrobiales bacterium | reverse complement strand
ACGGCTTTTTCTCCTGTTACGAAGCCTTTATTCACCTGATTGATTCGATGTTCAATCAACACGCCAAATGGTTGAAAGTGACCCGCGACGAAATTCCGTGGCGTCGACCCATCGCCTCACTGAACTATTTGCTCACCTCCCATGTCTGGCGACAGGATCACAACGGATTCAGTCACCAGGATCCCGGATTCATCGATCATGTAGTAAACAAAAAGGCGGACATTATCCGGGTATATCTCCCGCCCGATGCCAATACACTTTTGTCCGTGGGCGATCACTGTTTGCGCAGTCGCCACTACATCAATGTAATCGTCGCCGGCAAACAGCCCCAGCCTCAGTGGCTGGATATGGACTCCGCAGTAAAACACTGCTCCAGAGGTCTCGGCATCTGGGAATGGGCCAGCAGCGACCGCGATTCCGAACCGGACGTTGTCATGGCATGTGCCGGCGATGTTCCCACACTGGAAACTCTCGCCGCCGTAGACATTCTGAGGAAGAAACTGCCGGACTTACGAATCCGGGTGATCAATGTAGTCAACCTGATGAAACTCCAATCGGAAACGGAGCATCCACACGGTTTATCCAATAAAGAATTCGATGCGTTGTTTACTACCGATAAGCCGATCATTTTCGCTTTCCACGGCTACCCCTGGCTGATCCACCGGTTAACCTACCGCCGGACCAACCATAACAATCTGCATGTCCGTGGATACAAAGAGGAGGGAACGACCACTACACCTTTTGATATGGCAGTGTTGAATGACATCGACAGGTTTCATCTCGTCGCGGATGTAATCGACCGCGTTCCGTCACTCGGCTCAAGAGCGGCTTACCTGAAGCAGGAAGTCTATGACAAATTGACCGAGCACAAAGAATACATCACAAAGTATGGCCAGGATATGCCGGAGATTCTCGACTGGAAGTGGAGTGATGATACATGAAATCGATCCTTTGCCTGAATACCGGATCTTCCACCATAAAGTTCGATCTCTACCGGGACGAACAGGTTGTGGACTCCGGTCAGCGGGATTCCACGGGCGAACTGAACATTGACGACATACTCACCCCCCTGGCGGAACAACCTGATGCCATAGCCCACCGTGTCGTTCACGGCGGCAGGAAATACAGTGACGCAACCCGAATCGACGATGAACTCTGCGCGGAACTTCAGCGGCTCATTCCACTGGCACCCTCGCACCTGCCGCGTGCTATCGCCGCGATAGAGAAAACGCTGGAACATTTCCCGGGGATTCCCCAGTTCGCCTGTTTCGATACCGCGTTTCATCAACGCATGCCGGAAATCGCCAAACGATATCCGTTTTCGAAAGCTCTTTGGGAGAAAGGGGTTCAGCGCTTCGGATTTCACGGCTTGTCTTACGAGTCGATCATTGAGTCCCTGGAAGACCGGCTCCCTCACCGGCTGGTTATCGCGCATCTCGGCAACGGCTGCAGTCTCTGCGCCGTGCGCGATGGCATGCCGATAGATACGACAATGGGATTCACTCCGACAGGTGGAGTGATGATGGGAACGCGCTGCGGTGATCTCGATCCCGGTGTATTTTTGTATTTGATGCGGGAATGTAACTATTCGGCGGACGACCTGGATCGTTTAGTAAATCATGAAGCAGGTTTACTTGGCACATCCGGTATGACTTCGGATATGAGAGATTTACTTTCAGCCGCCTCAACGCACCCCGATGCCGCATTCGCCGTTGATTTGTATTGCTACGGTATACGCAAAGCGATTGGTTCTTTAGCTGCCACTCTCGGCGGACTGGACTTACTGGTTTTTACCGGTGGAATCGGGGAGAATTCTCCAGAAATCAGAAATCGCATCCTGTGTGGTTTGGATTTTTTGCGGTGTGAGGTGGAAGTTATCCCGACCAACGAATCGCTTAGCATGGTTCGTCAGGTCAGAAAACTTTCCCTGTAAGCTGCCGCCATGTTGGTGTTCGATGCCCATCTCGACCTGAGCATGAACGCTCTCGAGTACAACCGGGATTTGCGACTCCCTGTCGCCGCGATTCGCGCAGGCGAAGCCGGCTTGACCGACCTGCGAGGACGGGAAAAAGGTGCGGTAGCTTTTCCGGAAATGAGACGGGGAGAAGTTGGCATCTGCGTCGCCACCATTATCGCCGGCTGCATGAAACCGTCCCTGCCTGTCGTTTCGTGGAATTCACCGGAGCAGGCCTGGGCCATGACCCGGGCGCAACTCGCCTGGTATCAGGCTATGGAGGAGGAAGGCCACCTGAAGCGCCTCACCGAAAGACAAGACATCATCACCCATCGTCACGATTGGGAGAACGACCCGGAAAACACTCCGGTCGGAATTGTAATCAGCCTGGAAGGGGCCGATTCCCTGCGCACCCTTGATGATCTGGAGAAAACCGTCGAGAACGACGGTCTGATCGCCGTCGGCCCCGCTCACTTCGCGGCAGGTCGATATGCTCCGGGTCACAACATGTCCGGTCGCCTCACAGAAGCGGGCCGCGAGCTGATCCGGAAAATGGATGAACTGGGGCTAATTCTGGATGTCACTCACCTGAGCGAAGAAGCATTTTGGCAATGTCTCGATCTTTTTAACGGCACCATCTGGGCCAGCCACCACAACTGCCGGGCGCTGGTCGATCACCCGAGGCAACTCAGTGACGGGCAAATCAAAGCGCTGGCGGAGCGAAATGCCGTAATCGGGCTCTCGTTCGACGTCTGGATGACCGTTCCCGGCTGGAACCGGGAAAAAAGTTGTCGCGCTGACTTCGGAGCCGATCTTTCCACTCTCGCGCAACATATTGATCATATTGCCCAACTTCTGGGAACCTCGAAACACTGCGGGATCGGCTCCGATCTCGACGGCGGCTTTGGCCATGATCAATGTCCCTCGGATTTAGACACGATTGCTGACGTTCAAAAACTCGGGCCGATCTTGCAGGAAAAAGGCTATCGGCAGGACGAGGTTGAAGGAATTTTTCACGGAAATTTTCTTAACCTGCTGAGCAAAAATTGGTAACAGGTAGAAGGTTTAGATCACCCAATCATCCTCAAAAAGCGCTTTACTTGAATGATTTACATGTCAAGGTACAAAAATTCGTGTCCTGATATTTGGGATACTTTTACTATCGGCTTGTCTTTAATTACATTTGTTGATAACACGAAAAGAATTCAAATTTTGCTGCTACCTGAACTTCCGGAAAATTCATCAAATTTTCAGGGGATTTGGACTCAATTCCGATTTTCCTATTTTTGATTTTCTCCCTCACGACGTAAACGCTTGTTCGCTTACTCCTCCCCTCAAGGTCAAAAAACGAAGTTAGAAGACTTTGCACCCCTGATAGCGACACACTATTCTTCTATTAAAAAGCCACCCCTTCACCGGGGGTGGCTTTTGCGTGGTTGAATCCCCGCATTTTCAGTTGATGATCTCCTTTCGACATCAATTCATGAAAATTGCTATCGTCCATTATCACCTGCGCCGGGGCGGAGTCACCAATGTGATTCATTCCGCCCAGGAGGCTTTGCGGGGCACCGACCACGAGGTTCTGGTAATCTCGGGCGAAGCCCCGTGCGATGGTGTGGAATTTGATAACCTTGCGATCATTCCCGGCCTGCAATACCGCAGAACCGCCTACCTGAGCGTGGCTGAAGGCCTGACGGATGCTCTGAAAGAGAAAGCGGAGAAGCATTTTGGATCTCAACCGGATGTCTGGCATTTCCATAACCACAGTTTGGGAAAAAACGTTCTGATGCCTCTGGCCATCTCCGGTCTGGCCGAGGAAAAAGCCGGTCTTCTGCTGCAGATGCACGATTTCCCGGAAGACGGCCGACCGATGAACTACGTAGCGCAACGCAGTTTTTTCGATGTGGAAAAAGAATTTGCCCGGACCCTGTACCCTTTGGCATCACATGTTCACTATGCGACAATCAACCGCCGGGATCTCAATTTCCTCCGGGCGGCAGGAATGCAGCAGGAACAAACCCACCACCTGCCCAACTCTGTGTCGGGCTTTAACACCTCGACAACTCCGGCAGACCGGCCTTTTTCAAAGGACAAAAAATTCATCCTCTACCCGACCCGGGCGATTCGACGCAAGAATCTCGGAGAGATGCTGATCCTCGCACTTGCCTACGGCGATGAGTGCTCATTCGCCACCAGCCTCATCCCGGAAAACCCGGAATGGAAACCGTTTCACGATCATTGGAGAGATCTCGCAAAAGAAATGAAGCTCCCTATTTCCTTCGGAATCGCAGCCGACGGCACCCACAATTTTAATGACCTCGTGGGTTGGTCGGACGCAATGCTTACAACGTCAATTGCGGAAGGATTCGGCCTCGCGTTTCTTGAGCCCTGGTTGTCAGACAAGAGTGTCGTCGGGCGTAATCTTCCCAGAATCACCAATGACCTGGGCAATTCCGGCATTCACCTCGATCACCTCTACGAACGCATCGAGGTGCCTCTCGACTGGGTCGACGAAGAAGTGCTGCGTAAAACGGCGGACAACACGCTGCGCCGCACCTACCTCGCCTACAACCGCCCTCTGGCGAGAAAAGCGGTCGATCAGGCATTTTCAAGATGGGTTGATAACGGCTGTATCGACTTCGGAATGTTGAATGAGGAATTCCAAACCAAAATCATCAAAAAAGTGGCCGCAGATCCCGCCGCTTTACAAGCGTTGAACGTTCCGTCGATCGAGCCGTGCTCAGACGCTGAGATAGCGAAGAAGAAGCATCTCGTCAAAGAACACTACGGTATCGATACCTACCGGGAAAACCTGCTGTCGATCTACGGCAAAATAGCAAACAGCTCCCGCGGCAAAGTGAAAAGTATGGAACCACGAAAGGTGCTCGAACAGTTCCTCGACCCGTGGCGCCTTAACCTGCTCAGGACCTGATGGATCCGGTCGAGTATATCCGGAGTCATTCCGGTGAGCTTATCCCTGCCGAAACCGGCGAGTCACCGGTCCTCACAAAATTTTCCGATATCAAAGCTATCGTGTTTGATATCTACGGAACTTTGCTCATTTCCACCGCCGGGGATATCAGCCTGGCCGGTGGAGAAACAGCGCCGGAAAAAGCTATGCAAAAGGCTCTGGAGGTAACCGGTATCCCCGCCGACCCGGCTGAATTTCTCGCCCGCTACTATACTTTGATCGAAGCGGGCAACTGTGCTCGCGACATCCCGTTTCCCGAAGTGGAAATCCGGGAAATCTGGCAGGCACTGCTCATCGAATTTGGACATGACCCCGCAAAAGCCTGCGACCTGTGTATCGCCTACGAGTGCGAAGTCAACCCGGTCTGGCCGATGCCCGGGCTTTCCGACTGCCTCGACCCGATTCGATCCTCCGGGCGGATTTTGGGGATTATTTCCAATGCCCAATTCTATACTCCCCTGCTCTTTCCCGCGCTGCAAAACCAAACCCTGGAGCAACTCGGTTTTGATCCCTGTGCCATGGTGTTTTCCTATCAAATCAGGGAAGGTAAACCGTCACGGAAACTCTATTCCCTGCTCGCGAAAAACTTGAAAAACCGATACGATATTTCCCCGAACGAAATTCTCTATATCGGCAACGACCGGCTCAAAGATATATGGCCGGCTCAGCAGGAGGGACTGAAAACCGTTCTGTTTGCCGGGGATGCCAGAAGCCTGCGCTGGAGGAAAGATGATGCACGGCTTGCCACCGTTCAACCGGATGCGGTGGTAACTCATTTGAACCAGATTCCCAAACTTTTCCTATGAACAAAGAGCACATCTACCGGGTTGCCCGCACCGCGGATCGGACTGATGCCGACCTTCTCGAAGATTTCACCTTTCCCTGGCTGGATCGAGACCCGCCAGCGACAAAATTCCGGGCCTGGCACGATGAGGAAAATCTCTACTTCGAATTTTCAGCCGAAGACACCGACATCGTGCTCCATTCAGATGGAGATGATGACACAAAAGTCCTCGGTTCCGACCGGGTGGAGTTATTCTTCGCAAGTTCTCCCGATCTATTAAAACCCTACTACGGATTTGAAATGGATCCCCGGGGTTTAACTTATGATTATGAAGGCACATACCACCGGCAGTTCACCACCTCATGGACTCTACCGGGATTTGCCACTGAGGCAGAAATTCTGCCCACAGGTTATCAGGTATCGGGAAGCTTCAGTCTTGCCGACCTCAGGGCACTGGGCTGCCTGCGGGAAAAGGAAATGATTACCGGAGTCTACCGGGGTGAATTCAGCCACCTGCCGGACGGTTCGGTTCAGCAGGACTGGATTTCGTGGGTCGACCCTGAAACCGAAACGCCTGACTTTCACGTTCCGGAATCATTTGGACTGTTCGTTCTCGAAAATTAAATCCTCTACTCCGCTACTCCGAACTTATAGATCGTTGTCTGGTTGTAGGTTTCGCCGGGACGGAGAACCGGAGATGGATAGTCGGGACGATTCGGCGAATCCGGAAACGTTTGCGCCTCAAGACACAAACCGCCACGGTGAACATAGGTTTTTCCTCCTTTGCCTTTCTGTCCTTCCAGGTAGTTGCCGCAATAAAACTGCAGGCCCGGTTCGGTAGTATGAACTTCGAGTGTTCGCCCGGAGGCAGGCTCCGTAAGAGTGGCAAAATGCTGTAACTTGCCGTCGCGACTGTCTTTGATGCACCAGTTGTGATCGTATCCGATCCCGTTTTTCAACTGCTGGTTGTCTTCATCGATGCGCGCGCCGATTTCTGTCGAAGATCGAAAATCGAAAGGAGTGCCCTCTACATCCGCTAATCCTTCAAAGGGAATACCAGTGTTATCGGTTGCACAGAACTGGTCGGCATTAATCTGTAGTTTATGATCGAGAATCGTGCCTTCTCCCGCGCCTTTGAGATTGAAGTAGGCATGGTTGGTCAGATTTAAAACCGTCGGTTTATCTGTAGTAGCCCGGTAATCGATTTTCAGTTCGTTATCATCGGTCAATGTATAGGTAACGGTGGTGTCAAGCGCTCCCGGATAGCCTTGATCACCGTCGGGACTGGTCCACTTCATCACCAGTTGCGCCCCTGCGGCGCTTTGCTGTGCTGTAGTCGCCCACAGTTGCTGGTCAAATCCGGCTTCGCCTCCGTGAAGGTGATTGGGATCGTTGTTGGTCGCCAGGGTGTATTCCTTACCATCGAGAGTGAATTTGCCTTTTGCGATTCGGTTGGCATAGCGACCGGTGATGCATCCAAAATACTGGCTCTTCTCGGGGTATTCCGCCGGGGTATCAAAACCGAGTACTACATCGGCCATTTTACCGTCCCGGTCCGGGGCCATCACGCTGACAATAATGCCACCGTAGTCCGAAATCCTGACGACAAGACCATTGGCATTTTTCAAGGTATACAGGGTGGCCTCTTTGCCGTTCACGGTGCCCCATGCTTCGCTGCTAATCATTTTATTATCTCCGGTGGATTTATCCCCTTCCTCCTGCGCACAGGCAGTGAAAAGGAGTGAAATAGTGATGACGGAAAAAAGACCTGAAATTGACTTCATCGTATAGTGTAGTGGTTGGGAAAGACTCAATCAGAATCACCTTTGTGGTTCAAGCTTCATTTCGAACCGATTCAACAGGGTACAGTCCCGCATTCAACAGGGTACAGTTTGTATTTTTACGGCTCCACGCAATACAGACGGGTTTGTGACCGGATCAGAAGTTTTCCGTTAACCGGTGCGATTGTTGATCGGAAAATTTCGTCCTTTTTCGCTCCGACGCCGTTTTGCGCCACGATATCCATCGTCGGCCCGGGTTTGATGACGATGGTGTCGCCGCCGAAAACATTGGTAAAGTAAACGAGTCCGTTTGCGACCAGCGGGGACGCGGCGAATTCGCCCTGGACGCCCAGCCGGTCATTCCAAAGTACTTTTCCGGTTTTCACATCGAAACAGGCGCCAATTCCATTCATTGCCACGGCGATCATGTAATCCCCAACCACAGCGGGCGAAGGCAGATCACGCCCGGCTTTACGACCCTGATGCCAGACCATATGAGTTTTTGTCACATCGCCGGAACCGCCGGGTTTTACCGAATACAGATCGCCCGGCTTGCCGTTGATCACAAAAAGCGCTCCGTCCGAATAGTCAGGCACGGGAGCACCTCTGCCATTGAAGCCTTTACAAAACCAGAGTTCTTTCCCCGTAGCCGGATCGTATCCCCGGACACCGAATTCGCCGTTGAGCACGAGTTCCTGTTTGCCTTCGTGCCCGATGAGAATCGGCGTGCTCCAACCGCCTCTGGGCTTGGCTTCGCGAACGGTATCCCATACGATGTCACCGGTCTTTTTATCAAAGGCAACAAGACGGGACGGCCCGGAACTGTCGCAGTTCTGCACCACCTGGTCGCCGACCAGAACGGGAGAGGCGGCAATGCCCCAGCTTCCCGGGAAATCTCCCAGCTGCTTGCTCCAGATCGCGTTTCCATCAAGATCAAAACAGTGCAACCCACCCGGGCCAAAAAAGGCATAAACCCTCTCCCCATCAGTGGCACAGCTTGGCGTAGCAAGAGAGTTCATCTTGTGAGACATCTCCGGATTTTCACAGGGAATCGATTTTTTCCAGAGTTCTTTGCCGGAGTTCAAATCGATACAAAACACGTGGCGGATTTTCCCGTCGTCCTCGGCGCTGGTCAGGAAAATTCGGTCGCCCCAGTTTACCGGGGAACTCTGTCCGATTCCGGGAAGGTCGACCGACCATTTCACCGATTCTGCCGACCACTTTTCCGGCACGTTTTTGTCAGCGCTGTGCCCGCGCCCGGTCGGTCCCCTGAACTGATTCCAGTTGTCCTCTCCCCGGACCCGGGTTGAGGCGGTGACAGCGAACAAGACCAAAAGAATAAAAACCGGTTTCATGAAATCTATCATTAAGTTGATTTTGCAGTTTTCACAGTCCGAAATCGCGGTGAGAATTCATTCCGAGCCAATGCTGACTGATGTGGAAATAATCGATCTGAGCGTCCCCCTCCAACACCAGGCGGTAAGCGAGCCGATGAAGCCGAAGATCAAATACATCGATCACAAAAAAGGCTTTTGGCAGATGCGTTTCCTTTTCGGGGTCAGGAACAAACAACTCAAAAGGTCAAAAGGACTCGGCTGGGCGATCGAAAAGATTTCCGCGATCACCCATACCGGTACTCATGTGGATGCCCCCTGGCATTACGGACCGGAAAGCGGGGGAAAACCGGCCCGGCGGATCGATGAAGTGCCGCTGGAATGGTGTTTCGGACCCGGCGTCAGGCTGGATGTCCGCCATCTCGGGGACGGCGACGAAATCACAGTCGCCGAATTGCAGAAAGCTCTCGAAAAGATCGACTACACTCTGCAGGGCAATGAAATCGTCCTGCTTCAGACCGGTGCGGATCTCAGGTTGAATTCACCCGATTATTTCAAGCAACCGGGTCTCGGCCGCGAAGGCACCCTGTGGCTGGTCGAGCAGGGAATCCGGATGATCGGAATCGATGCCTACACTATTGACCGCCCGTTTCACTCGATGAAAGCAGATTTCCAATCAAGCGGGGACGGAGATGTGATCTGGCCCGCCCACTTTGCGGGAATCGAAAAAGAATACTGTCAGATCGAAAAACTGGCCAATCTCGACAAAATCCCCGTCGCCCACGGATTTACCGTATCCTGTCTGCCGGTGAAAATTGAAAAAGCCAGTGCCGGATGGTGCCGTGCGGTGGCTCTGGTGCCAAAGTAAACCGGAACAAAAAAAGCCCGGATCGGTAACCGACCCGGGCTTCAGAGAAAATCATTCAGTAGAACCTGCCGCCCTATTGAGCTGGAGCTTCTACTCCTGGAACCTGGCCCCCGAATTGCTCAAGCAACTGAGGATCCTTGGAAACAGCGAGGCCCGCCATGCCGGCACCCACGAAATACAGAAGAACGAATACCAAATTCCAGACTCCCAGTTTGGTATGACCTTTTACAAAGAAAAAGATCAACCCGACGATTCCGAATAAAATCGTCAAAATCCCCCACACGGTTTCTTTGGCCTGAAAGGCTTTGATGATGGCAATAATCCAAAACACGAGAATACCAATTGCAGCAATGAGGGCGAGTCCGCCTCCGATAAGTAGATTTGTCATAAAATATAAATTTCAGTAGTAGACTTTAGAGTTCAAGAATTCCGAAAAGATGTCAATTTCTGAATGAAATTA
>JARGOZ010000051.1:3146-30565 GCA_029213025.1 Verrucomicrobiales bacterium | reverse complement strand
GGCAATTTCGCCTTATCTCACTTGAATTGAAGATATACAAAGCCGAATATTCGCCGTCCCTAACCTATGGCAGATTCTTTCCTCGAACAGGATGAACCGGGCGGAGAATCCTCTGATCTCCCGGACTACCAAAACTGGAGCCTGGCCGCAGTCAAGCTGCTCCAGGACGTCGTCTATGCTTCCGACGACAGCTCCACCTGGAGTGAATTGCTGGCTTCCCGGAACCGGCTTGTCGATTATTTCGCGAGGATTGGCCTGACGCTCGTGGTTGATGAATCAAACGGCTATGCCTACCTCCGCCAACTCGACACCGACCTTGAATCGCTCGATAAAGACTATGCGGAGTTGCCGAAATTGTACCGCCAGAGCCGACTGGGATACGGGGCCTCTCTCATTTGCGTAATCCTCCGGGAAGCCCTGCGCCGTTACGAATCGGAGGATTTCGAGTCGGAACTCTGCGTTGTGGCAGAGGAGGAACTTTTCGAACAATAGAAGGTCTTTTTCCCGGAGCAACCGGATGAAAAAAAGCAGTTTCGCGACTTTGGAACCGCCCTGAAACAGGCCGCCGACGCCGGGTTTGCCAAAAAACTGCCCAAAACCGAACCCGCCTCGTGGGAGGTTCGGCGCATCATCAAAGCCAAACTGGACGCCCAGCGTCTCGAACAGTTGCGGGATGATTTGAGAACATTCCTCGAACAGGAAAAAGAGAAACAAGCCAACGCCGCCGAATAGATGGAAGATTTTTTTCAGCAGCCTTCCGAACGTCCCGGCCTTCGCCTCCACCGGCTCGAAGTGATGAACTGGGGCACCTTTGACAGCAGCAAAGGTCGCGTCTTTTCGGTGACACCGTCCGGTCGAACCACGCTTCTCGTCGGCGAAAACGGTGCCGGAAAATCAACGCTGGCCGATGCCCTGCTCACTCTTTTGGTTCCGGCCCGAATCCGCAGCTACAATGTCGCCGCCGGTTCGGGAGGAGGCGGACACGCCCGCAGTCGAACCGAACGAACCTATCTCCGCGGGGCCTACGACCACGGTAGCGTCGAAGGCGAAAAAGCCGCCCTTCGCTTTCTCCGTCCGGATGGGCCCGTCTACGGGGTGATGCTGGCTGTGTTTAGAAACGAAGATATCGAGGGCATGGATTTCACCCTCGCCCAGATCCTTTTTCTCAATACCGATGAAAAAGTGAAGAAGGTTTATGCCTTCGCCAAGGGGGAAAAATCCATCGCCGGGGATTTGGCGGGATTTACCACCTTCGATCGATTGCGGAAACAGGTAGAGGAACGCGGATTCCAGGCGACCGAATCGCCCGGCCAATACGAGAAATGGCTGTTCAAAGCAGCCGGGCTCCGGCCCAAGGCGATGGATGTTTTCAACCAGACCGTTGCCGTCAAAGATATCGCCAGCCTCAATGAGTTTATCCGTCGGCACATGCTTGAAAAACGCAATTGGCGGGATGAAATCGAGCGGATATTGACCCACTTTACCCAGCTGGCCGACGCCCATCGCACGCTGGTGAAAACGAGGGAGCAAATGGAGCTTCTCCGCCCTGTGAAAGCCGCAGCGGAAGCATTCGAAGCCGCCAGCGCCGAGTTGACGGAGTTGCTCAAACTGAAAGGCTCCATTCATCCCTGGTTTTGTTCCCGGAAGGTTGAGACAATTAAACCGCTCTTGGCCCAACATGCGGAAAAACTAAAAGCCAACCGGGCCAAACAACGGGAACTCGAAAAGAAAACCGAATCTCTCGATGCCCGGATCGGTGAACTTTCCGCGGAAGTAAATCGGGCCGGGGGGCCGCGCCTGCAACAACTGCCGGGACTTATCCAGGCGGCCGAAGTCACCGCAGCGGACAAACGCTCCCGTTTCCGCGACTACATGCGCTGCGTAAAAGGGGCCGGTATCGAAGTGGAAATCAAAGACGGCGGGCCCGGAGGTGAAACCGAATTTTCCACCTGGCGAATCAGCCTGCAGGAACGGGTCAGTTTCCTCCGCAGGAAAATCCCGGAGAACGAAAAGAAGAAAACCGGCCTCGGATTCCAGATCATGCAGAAGGAAGAGGAACTCGCCGCTTTCCGCAGTGAGATCGAGGCCCTCAAACAGCGCCGAACCGCTCTGCCGGAAAGGTTTGCCGTGCTGAGACGTTACCTCTGCGAAAATCTGAATATTTCCGAGAACGATTTGCCGTTCGCCGCGGAATTGATCGCGGTCAAAACCCATGAGCGGGACTGGGAAAGCTCCATCGAACTGGTATTGCGGTCTTTTGCCCTCAGCCTGTTAGTACCTGATCGATTGTATCGGCAGGTGAGCGGCTTTATCAACCGCAACCGCCTGTCCGGGCCCGATGGTAACGGTATGCGACTGGTATATCACCGGATCGGGCATGACGAATCACTGCTCGGAGGTCGCGGGGAATTTCAGGAACTGCCTACCCAATTTCCCGAAGATACTCTGCCGGGTAAACTCGAATTCCGCCCCAAACATGCTCTGGCGCCGTGGATTCGGGGCGAAATCTCGCGTCATTTTTCCTATCACTGCTGCCGGACGATCGAAGATTTCCACAACTTCAATGGCGATGCGATGACCACCGACCGGCACATCAAACGAGGCAAAAAGCGCCATGAAAAAGATGACCGCCACAGCGCGTCCGACCGGTCCAACTTCGTTTTGGGATGGGACAACACCGCGAAACTCAAACACCTCCTCAACGAAGCGGAAGGCAAATTGCAGCAGCTCAGAAAGCTGCAGGACGAGTTACAAGCTCTGGAAGGCTCCATCAAAACCATGCGCGATCAGCAACGCGATGCGGAGCGCGCTCTCGAAACCGAAGAATACCAGTTTATTGATTTCCTCGCCGAAGAGCAAATCGTAGCCGACTTACGGCGCGAAGAAGAGGAAGTGAAAACCGGTTCGCGGGAACTGCGCGAACTGAATAAAAAACTGAAGAAGGCAAAAACGGATAAACTAACATCCCAACTCGACCGGGACGACGTCTTTCGGGTTGTTACCAATCTCGAAAAAGAAATCGAAGTCGCCAACCGTGTTTTGGAAACTGCACAAAACGAAATCGAAAGTTGGGAAGGGGCGGATACCTGGAACGAACACGAAACCAATTTTCAAGCGATTGAAGCGCTGTCAGGTAATAGAGATTTGAGCAATCCTTTAGCTCTTGAAATACCGGAACGCGAATTCACGCAGAAAGTCGACAACCAGATTGACTCCAGCCGGGCAAAGGTTGATCCGCTACGGAATCGGTTACTCGAATCGATGACCAAATTCCTGCGCAAGTTCGAGGAATTTTCCGGTGACCTGAGTGTGTCCGAGGACTACGCCTCCGATTTCGTTTCTCTATATGAAAAAATCGTAAAAAATGATCTACCCGGCTTCGAAGAAAAATTCAAGGAACGCCTCAACGACAAAGCGGCAAAAGAAATCGCGGTGCTCAACGGCAAGCTCCAGGAAGAGTCCCGCGAAATCCGAACCAACATCCGGGTACTCAACGATGCTCTTCGCACCCTGCCCTACGGCACCGGAACCCACATGCAACTCGTGCCCGACGATGTTCATGATCCCGAGATCTTAAAATTCAAAGTCCAGCTCCGTGACTGCCTCGCCAATGCATCTGTTACAACGATGGAAGCCCACGAAGCGAGATTTAAAGAGATAGAGAAACTAATCAACGATCTTCGCGATGATCGCTACAGAAACCGCGTCACTGACGTTCGCCGGTGGTTTGATTTTTACGCCGCTGTGATCGACACCGATTCCGGAGCGGAAAAAAGTCGCTACTCCGACGGTTCCGGCCGGTCGGGAGGGGAAAAAGCCAAACTGGCGTTTACCATCCTCGTCGCAGCGATCACCTATCAGTACCAGATCGATTACCGGGAAAACACGAGTGATAAATTCCACTTTGTCGTAGTCGACGAAATGTTTGCCAAGATGGCGGACGACTATTCTTTGTATGCCCTTGAATTATTTAAAACGCTCAAACTGCAACTCCTGATTGTAGCGCCTCTGGATGCCAAGGCACGCATCACGGAAGACTATGTCGACTACTATTTGCTCGTGACAAAAGATGAAGAAACCAGCCACTCCGAAATCTTTACCATGTCGACAGACCGCTTCAAGGAACTAAGCCGTTTGGGGTAGCTCCCTATTGCTATCCTTTCAGCGTCGCTTTGTGGCCGCGACTTCTTTTATAAGCCCAGTCAATCACGGCTTTCGTCCGGGCCCGCTCCGTAGAGAGTAATTTTGGATCGGGTTTTATGGAGACCCTACCCAAATCGAGCCGGTCTGAGTCCCAACAGGTACCTACAGTGGCATCATCGCTGATACGTCCTCTCTCATGAAATTCACAGGCGTGATAGAGCAAATCAAACTGGCTGTCATCAATAGTCAGCACATTACCCCTCAGAGTAGCCGCGAATTCCGCTGCCCGTAACCCGTGCTCAAAGTCACTGCCGTCTGATTCCCGGCAACAATCATGCAAATAGGCGAAAAGTCTTACTACGGTAAGGTCGGCTCCGCTATGCTTTGCTACATAGACCCCGTTTTCATGAACCCGTTCCCAATGCCGGATTCCGTGAATACCGTCAATGGACATCGGAAACCGGTCTTTGGCGATATCCCTGATGTTCTTTATGAGTTTTTCGCTAACCATTTCTACTCCGGCTGTTTCGACTTCAACAACTCGGCATGGATCAGTTGAACAAATTCTTCGACCTTCATCGATCCCTTATCGGGGATACCTGAGAATACTTTCCCGTCGCTAATCAGGTGACAACATAACGGACCCACAGGGTGCCCGAATTTGGAAAAGTTTCCCATCGTCTCAAGAAAAACTACATATTCCTTTCCCTCTTCGATGTCACAGGGCGATTCGTCGAAGTGGTAATCGCAGGGAATAAAAACTAACTTCCCCTTCCAGTCTTCTTTACCTTTATAACTGGAAATCACTTTACAGCGGGCAAGCGCATGAAATTGCCACGCAATATTTTTGGTCAGGTCGACGCTTTCAACCTTTTCGACTGTGATGTGAAGAATCGCTTCCGCTCTACTGCATTTCTCCGCAAAAGACATCGGCACGACAAACGCCTGTGACCTCAAAGGAACAATCGCAACCCATAAAGTCAGCAGGATGAATTTCGCTTTGGAGTATGATTGCATAAGGCGGAACCAGGTTCTGGATCTTTTCGAAGCAGTATTACTTGAGCAAGCCAATCTCCAGCAGAAAATCCCCGGCTTTGGTGATTGCTTCGTTATATAAATCCTCTTTACGCATCAGGTAACCGTGGGCACCGCCATCGTTAGGTACCAGAACGCTGCGATTTCCGGCAGCGAGCATGCGCTCGTGAAAGAGTTTTGCACCGGCATAAGGGGTTACATTATCTCCGGTTCCGTGCAGCGTAATCGTGGGAGGAAGACCGGGTTTTACGTGATCGACAGGAGACAATTCCTTCCAGCGCTCACCGATCTTTTTCTGCCCATAGCCTTTTTCCGAAGTATCGATTACCGGAAACAGCAGGACCAGTGCATTCGGCATACAGGAAACACTCAGGTCATCGCTGTCTTCATTTACTTCGTCAAAAAGCGCTGTCGCGGCAGCGAGATGACCACCTGCCGAACCACCGCTGACTACGATCCGATCAGGATCAATTCCCAGCTCTTTCGCGTAGGATCTCACATACCGAACGGATGACCGCGCGTCTTTTACACAGTCGAACACCGTAGGTCCGCCGCGCTTATGCAAGCGGTACTGAACGGCAACTCCCACCATGCCATGGCGATTGGCTAAGTCCCGGGCAAAAGGGTACATACGGCTTGGATCCATCCCGGTCCACCCGCCTCCGTGAATAATGTGGAAACAGGGCCGTTTGTCGGTCTTCTTCCATCCATCGGGCAGGAACAGTCGCAGTTCCAGTTTGCGGTCGTCGATTTCTTTATAGATAATGGTCCGATCCGGCTCGATCGACTGAAGTCTTTGGCCTATATAATCAAGCGAGCGTTTCTTCGTCTGACTGAAGGCATTATGAGTCGATAATACAACGAGAAATAAATAGATAACAGTTTTCATAAAAAGTCGTTACAGATCCCAGTGATGAGTTCTACCGAGAGAGTCACCGGCGAATATCTTTACACCGTCAAAAGCAAAGGCGGCACTGATCGGTATGCCCTGCTCGAGTTCAAATTTTTTGATCTGCTTTCCTTTGCTGTCCCAAACCCGCACTTTATTATCGCGACCGGTGGACACCAGATTCCCTTTGGCATCATAATTCAGAGACAGCACCCCGTTTGGAATGGTTCCGTAAGTACCGGGAACACGCTTCGGAGGATGAGCATTGGTCTTGTTGATCGCCGGCCAGCCATCTGCGGTATCCCACCAGACGATGCGCCCGTCTTCACCCGCTGACGCGAGAAATTTGCTGTCGCTCCGCCAGTCGAGTGCTTTCACGGCAGCGCTGTGCTCGGATAGACTCAAGCGAATCCGGCCGCTCGCAGCGTCCCATAGATGTATACCTCCGGCGCGATCTCCGGTTGCCAATGTCTTCCCGTCGGGACTGAATGCTACCGTTGTCACCCAGTCGGTATGTTTTTCGATTTTGTATTTCAGCGAACCGTCTGCGCTTGAATACACTTTGGCTATGCCTCCGGTTCCCCCGAGAGCGACCAGCGACTGATCCGGACTGAGGTCCGCCGCCAGCACGGCATCCACTTCATCGCCGACTTCGGCGAGTCGTCTGCCGGTCTTTACATCGAAAAGAACAACCTTCCCCGCCTCCACCGGTTTTCCACCGGCAGCGAGCAGAACCGCTCCGTCCCGGCTGAAGCGCAACACATGGGGGATCCCTTCGGGAAAGTGCAGGCTACCGAGTTCATCGCCCGTTCGACTGTTGACCAGCTTCACATGCTCCTGGCAGGCGAAGGCCAGCAGAGGAGCCCAGGGGCTGGTATCCATCGACAGGACCGGGAGAGGACGAATCAGCTCCGGCGTTTCACATACCGGCAGTTCTTCGGGCATCGCCGGATATTCCGGCTTCTGACCGGCGTCCGCTGCGGGCTGAAAACTGGTATCCCGCGCCTCTACCATCGATTTACTGGAGGAAGATTCCCTGCTACCGGTGTCGATCCATTTCTGAATCATATCGATATGCTCCTGTGGAATGGGCGGTTTGTTAGGCGGCATTCGCGAATCGTCATCCGGATCGGTGATTGAATCGAAAAGCAAACTCTGACTGGAGCGCCCCGGAGTCACCGCTTCACCACCGCTGCCGCCCTGCATAGTCGATGCGTAGTTCTGCAAATTTAGATCCGCTTTTTGTTTATCATCGCCGTGACATCGTAAGCAGTGTTCCCGGAATATCGGTTTGATGTGATCTTCGTAATTGATCTCATCAGCCCATGCAGCATTACCGACAACTGCGAGATATAGTAAAAACAGCTTTTTCATGATCAATGATTGAAAGCAAATTCGGTAGAGTTCAGGAGGCTCCAGAATATATCTTCGAACACCTCGACATCTCTGGTCGCATTACCTATCAGTTCGACCAGGCCCTCCTGTTCCCCTGTTGTAGGTTTCCGGCACAACGCGAGCACAAACATCTCTTCCAGTGCAGCCTCCGGCGTTTCGCTTTTCTCTACAATCTTTCTTATCATGCCATTGGCATCGAGCCGCTGCATAATTGTATCCCCTACCGTGAGATGCAGAGTCTGGGATAGCGTGGGATCACTGCTCGTTTCTGTAGAACTGATCGTCGAGCGATCCGACCTCCCGAATGTTTCGAAAAACATATCGCCATGATGATCACCACCGGTAGAGCCATTCGTGCGCGGATAAATATCGATGGCCCGCATTCCGGGAGCATAGTGCTGAAAGTTTTTCCCTTCGCCGCTGACTGAAACAATTGTGTCCAACAATACATCGGCCCGCAGGCGACGCAGGTAGGCCCGGGAGAACTGGCGGGTATCCAGCTTGTTGGAAGTATTCGGAGCGCAGCTCAACTGGTATACCCGCGAATTGCAGATTTCCCGAACGAGACTCCGTAAATCAAATTTCGACTCGACCAGATGCTCCGACAACGCATCCAGCAACGGTCCATTCACCGGCGGATTACTGACCCTGACATCATCGACCGGATCTATTACGCCCCGCCCGAGAAGCTGAGCCCAGACCCGGTTGGCCAGATTTTTGCTGAAATAGGTATTCTCCGGGGAAGTGAGCCAGCCGGCGAGAGCCCGTCGCGGGTCGCCGGATTGAGATACCGGTTCGACGGTCCCCAGAGCTTTGGCCGGCATCGGTCTCTGGTCGACGAGATGTTTCGCCGATTCCGCCTTTTTGTCATAGAAAATGCGCTGCTCGCGAACCTCCACTCCCGGTTTCCGGGATACACCGGTAAAGAAACTGACAAATCCGTAGTAGTCATCCATCGTCCACCGGTCAAAAGGATGATTGTGGCATTCCGCACACTGAATCTGTATACCGAGAAACACCTGGGAAAAATCAGCCGCAAATGCCTTCGGATCGAGGCGCGGAGCATGAACCATCATGGTATATAGATTCGCCGGACCGTTACGCAGGTTACTACCTGACGCCGTTACCATTTCCGCGACAAACTCGTTCAGAGGACGACTCGTCCGCATCTGGGTCCGAATCCATTCGTTGAAGGTTTCCGCCGCTTTGATGTGCGTGCCTACCGGGGCATAGTTCCCTCCAATAATCCGCAATTGTTCACTCCAGATCGCAGTCCACAGATCGGCAAACGCATCGTCGGCCAGCAGCTCATCGATTTTCTTCGCCCGTTTGTCCGGTGATTCGTCAGCGACAAACGAATGGAACTCTTCCGGCGTTGGTGGACGGGCGCCCAAATCCAAAGTAACGCGGCGAAGAAAAGTTTCGTCATCACTTAATTCCGACGGAACAATTCGCAGCTTTTTCAGGCGGTCAAAGACAATCTCATCGATGTAGTTGTGGGTCTCCGGATTATTCCAGGTGAAACCTTCCGCTGGAGGTAACACAATCACTTCCGCCCCGATCGTAAAACGGTTAAACCTCGCGAACACATGACTGTCCCCGGCTCCGGTCGACTTCATTTTGCCGTGTTCATCGATTGAGATAACACTTTTGTTGTTACTATGGAAAAGGGCAAGACTGGTAACATCGCGCCGGGAGCCGTCGTCATAGAGAGCGGTCACCTTCAGATTCCCGTCTTTTTTCACGCCCTCGAACACAAAGCTGTCCGGGGAAAGCTCAAGCCCAACCGGTTCAGGAACCTTGCCTTCATCATCGGGCGTTCCCGCCGCGATCCAGAGATAGATCGTTTTGTAATATTCGCTGTCTTCGGTAAAAAGTTCCCCACCGGTGTGAGGCACCTTTCCTGTAGCCTTCGTCAGCAACAGGCTTTGTTCCGGAACTGCGTAGTTGATCCGGCGACCCACCATTTCATTGACAATTCTGTAGTAATCGCCTTTAGCATCGTAACCGAAGAGAGACAGCATAAAGCCGTCTTTGCCTTTAGCCGCACCATGGCAGGCACCGGCATTGCAACCGGCCCGGAACAGGATCGGCATAATATCGCCCCGGAAACCGGGAGCCTTTTCTTCACCGGCCGCCTGCGACATCCATATCGCCAGGGTAAGTATAGATAAGGTAAGTTTTCTGATCATAAATTTCCTTCCAGTTTCGGATCGATGCGCAGGATGCCGCTTCCGGAGCGCTGGGTAATTTGCTGGCCCGCTAAATCCAGAACAATTTCGCATTCCAGTCCCGCCGCCTGCCCGAGCAGCGCCTCCCCGGTTGCTTTCACTTCAAAAATTACTTCGGTAGCCGAGGAATCAATTTTCGGCGGCTCACCAACCAGAGTTACTCCTTTCGGCAGTCCCAACAGATTGATTGTAGCCTTGCCTGTGAACGGGGTTTTCTGCGTTACTTTCCAGGGAAACGATTTGCTCTCACCCCGACGGACACTGGCAGGATCGCAACTCAAATTAAGGAACGGTTCCGCGATGGTTAGATCCACAATTTCCGTGCAGTTGCGCAAATCACCTACACCCAGAGAACGGGGAATTTCATCCACCAGAGAACGGGCGATCACAGCAATCGGCCGGTCTCCCAGTGGTGCCCGACTCGTTGCCGAGAGGCGGAGAATACTTTCCGTTTCGCCCTCCTCTATCGTAGCGGGAGGTTGCGGATCAATGCCCTGATCGGCAAAACGCACCCAATACTCCACCGGCCCTGTAAAACCGTTTTGCCGTTTCAGCTTTACCGGAATCGATATATCCCCTCCCCGAACCAGCACCGCTTTCGGTTTTTCCATATCTATAGCAAATGGAGCCGGATCGACCACAGCCATCACATAGCGGTCGACCATCGCAAAATGCATCGCATCGCCGCCGGAATGATTGAGGAAAGGTATATTTTCCTGGCACCGGGTCTCTACTTTCACGGAAGGATCAACCGGCTTCGCCTCAAGGGTAATGACCGCGCCGCCCGGCTTCGTACCGTGTGCAGCCATAAACAGAACCGGCCAGAGATCATCCCCGCGACGATCCCGCCCCACTGTTTTCGGATCAATGCGCGGACCTTTCATTGTCACTCCGTCAGGAAGACCGTGCGCAACCAAATCAAACGGAGTTTCCATTTTCTGCCACTGTCCTTCCGGCAAGGTGATATTGGTCACCAGACGCCCGCCGGAAGGGAGCGCCAGACCGGTGTTGCGAGTGCTCTCGGTCCAGTCGAAAGTAAAGCTTTTCAACACGGTTTGAACCACTGTCCGGGGTCTTTCTATTTCCACACGGTAAACACCGGTCGGTCCTCCCGCACCACTGGAGTCGGAAATCTCCACTACATATTCGCCGTCATTTTCCGGTGTCCACATCTCTGAAGGGTCGATCAAATCCGGCCGCCCGCCACGACTGCGATAAGAAACGCCAAATACATCACGGTCGGTTAGCTTTGCATCATCGGCATCCAATACTACCTTGCCATCGGAATCCAGAATCCGCAAAACGGGATCGATGGGCGAGCCGATAGACGCGGCAAAAGCCCGAACCCGCAGAGGCTCCCCTTTTTTCGCCGACACCCGAAAGCGGTCAACGTCATCACTGTTGTCGATTATTCCGTTCAGCGCAGACGGGAGCGAGGCTACCGCTGTTTCCTCGTTTCCTGTCTCTTCCAGAATATTCGGATAATCACTCGATCTCATCCGCATTTCAGTCGGAGTGTCGCCGTAATACGGAAAGAACCCCGGGGTATTCGGAACAGGCAGCTCCTCTTCGTATTCCCCTGCGACATCGCCGATCAATCTGATCTTTTCTTTACTTCCCGCCATCCCACCGGCCGGGTAGGCTACCAGAGGCCGCCGATAATTACCGATATGCAATACATAACGGGTCAGAGCGATTTGATCGACAGATCGTTTCACTACTACAATCACTTCGCCGTCTTTTTCCGGTAAAAATGAAATAACAGGATCCTGAATCCGCAACGCGTTGTCATCGTTAGATGCGAGCTTTTTGCCGTTCCCGTCGAGAATCTGCAAGGCGAGATCAAAAGTGGAGTCGCCATAGGTCCTGTCCGCTACACTGACACTCTGCAGTTCGACCGACAGGGATTCGCCTTTCTTTACCGGCACCCTGAAGCAGTCGGCATGTTCATACCCTATCGCACCGTTTATCGTTACACCGGGGTTGACTGTCATCGCCAGCTCCGGGGTGTTCTTTTTATCGGGAGATTCTTCAATCGATTGTAGTGAAGATACATGAAACGTAGCCAGGTCCGACAGCTGCGTTGCGGTTCGAAGACGAAACGGATACTGACCGGGAGGGCAATCCGGAGAGATCTCAAATTTGCAGGAGATGGACATGTCCAAATAACCGCCATGAGCGAAATTCCGGCGGCGGGGTTGTTCTTCGGAAAGTTTGAAATCAAAAGCGCGGATACCCGGTTTGTAGAAAATCACCTCCTTTGGGTCGTGCAGCGATACGCCGAAGATTTCCACTTCCACTACGGTGCCGGATTGCCCGCACCTGGGTGAGACCTTTTCTATATTTTTCGCCCCGGCAAACGTAAGCGCCGGGAATAGAGTGATGAGAAGTATGCAAATACTTCCTACGGAAACCGCACTGACATTTTGGCAGGTATAAGGGAATGCGGACAAGAACGTCCGCGACACATTACAGGGCCGGCAGCCGCCACTGTACCCTGTACGATTTGAAACTGTACAGGGTACAATCCAGGACTGTACCCTGTACAGTCTGCCAAAAATTCGATTCATCAGATCTCGATACATAAATCACTTTTGTCGAAAAATTTCACTCTCCACCACGGCGAGAACGATAT
The DNA here is from genome assembly GCA_029213025.1 of Verrucomicrobiales bacterium. Lineage (GTDB taxonomy): Bacteria > Verrucomicrobiota > Verrucomicrobiia > Verrucomicrobiales > DEV007 > Arctic95D-9. The sequence continues at coordinate 18,237 of JARGOZ010000051.1, read as the reverse complement.
CCCTGAGGCGGTAACCGTCTTTTGCGGTTTCGCTGAGAATGCCCCGGATCGCAGGTCGATCGGTTATTTCCAAATCCCGTCCCAGAGCATGCATCATGAGTTTCTCAACGAGACAACGAGCAAAGGCATCCTCTCTGGCGAGCAGCAACTTTTTGAAGTCCGCTACATTGTTAAATTCGATTCCGGAAAAATCACCGGATGGATCAATCTCTATATATTTATCACCGACCCGGTAGTGCCCGCGCCATCTCCCGATCGGGTCAAACGATTCCAGAGCAAAACCCGGCGGGTCGATATGCGCATGGCAGGATCGGCAGGCTTTGGCCGACCGGTGTTTCTGCAGCTGATCGCGAATCGTTTTTGCTCCGCGGATATCCGGCTCGATCGCGGGAACATCCGGGGGCGGTGGCGATGGAGGTGTTCCCAGAATATTCTCCAGAAGCCAGACTCCGCGAATCACGGGAGATGTATCAACTCCGTTAGCCGTTAACGTGAGAAGTGCCGCCTGCCCTAACAACCCTCCCCGGCGCGGATCTGTTACCGGGATTTTTGCAAAACCGGTAGTCGGGGAACTTCCGAGACCGTCTTGTTGCAGATATCTCGCCGGAAGATTCTCCACTTCCGAAACTCTGATCTTATCAAATTCTTCCGGTTTGATTCCATAGAGCAAAGCCAGTTCTTTATTGGCAAATGTGTAGTCGGAATCGATAAACTCCGCGATCTTTCTGTTACTCTTCAGAAGGTGATGAAAGAACACCCGCGTCTCGCGCCGCATCGCCGGTTCGAGACGGTCGTCGTAGTAGGGGCGAAAACGATGGGGATCCGGAGCCATGGAACCCAGTTTGTTGAGATGCAGCCAACCATCGAGAAATTCATTCACAAATTGATCAGAATCCGCGCCGGCCAGTAGACGTTCCGCCTGTCCGCGCAAATCTCCGGAGAGTTTACTTAATTTTGCCAATGCAAGAAGCTCATCATCCGGCATGGACGACGTGAGGAAATAAGAAAGCCGCGAGGCCAACTCGTAATCATTCAACCGGTCACTCTTTTCCTCCCGGTAGATGAAAGCCGGTGAACAAAGAATCGCTTTTAACCCCTCTATGATCGCCTCCTCCGGATTCATACCGCTTTTTTCCGCTGCCGTGACAAGTTTCAGCAAAGGGTCGATTTCTTTTTCCTCTACCGGACGTCGCCACGCCTTCCCGGCAAAGCGTTCCAGCGCCGCTCCCGCCTGTGAGGAATCATAAGCCTCGTTACCGAAAATCACCTGATGACTCTCCGGAGGCCATGTATCGTTGATAGGTCCCTGCAACTCGATTTCATACAAGCGGATTCGGGGACTTTCACCGAGATGAAAAGAAAACCAGCCGCCATATTTTTTCAGACTTGCTTCGAATTCGGTGAATTCCTCCGGAGTCATTTTCGACTTCGCCAAATCCTTGAAATAGGTATTCATTCGGTAGTTGGCGTTGGTCGGGCCGTTGGGAAAACCGAGACGGGGAAACTGGCCTTTCTCGAGATGGAACTCGCACTCCAACCAGACTTTTTCGTCGTCGGGCAAATCCCAGGTCGCAACATGCTTTTGCGACGCCTGTTCGTGAGTTGCAGTGAATGTTCGGGCCTCTTTATTCTCCGGATCAAGACCCTGGAGTGTCGCGGTAAATAAAGAAAGGCGAATCGGCTCGCTGTCATCCCACAGCGACGACCAGCGCTTGAAAAACTCATTTTCGAAAGAGTATCTATACTTTCCTTCGACAAGAATTTTGATCCGATACCGGCCACTACAGGGAACCCCGTCATCGCTGACATCGTCGAGCGGATGATAGTTCCTAAACGGAGCACCTCCCGCCCCAATCCGCTGACAAATATCCTGATAAGGCTGAGGTTCACCGTTCTTTTCGTAATACCGCAACGCCTGGCTGATTTCCTGCCCGGAAGTACGGTCAAACGGTGATTTCATCTGCCAAACTTTCTGCTCAGGCTTTTCACCGAATTGTACTGCCTGCTCGATGATCGTTTCCGCAGCCTCAAGATATTGACGTAGTAAAAAACCGGAGGTTACCAGCGTCTCGCCATTTGACGCGAAGCCATGGGAAAGCTGTTCGCCTGGAAATTCCCGCGTCGGGTCGAGTCCGGTTTCCATCCGAAACAAATCCTCAATGGTGTTGCGATATTCTGTGCGGTTCAACCGGCGCAGCACTGTGTGACGATGATGACCGGGCCGTTTGGAATGGTAGGCGACGAGACGGTCTTCCAGATCGAGCAAAGCCCCGTTCTTTACTTCGTCAGTCGGCTGATCTTTGTCCGGTGGCGGCATAAAACCACGCTCTACCTGCTCAAGACATTTTTCCCAAATCTCCGCATTTTCCAGACCAATAACCGAATCGGTACTTTCGAGGGAAAGACCACCTTTTTCGGTAAGATCATCATGGCAGTCGAGGCAACTGTTTGATACCAGCGTTTCCATATCGGCACCGCAGACCGACATTGCGCTGATACAGAAAAGAACCAGAAAACGCATCATGCAAAATCAGTAACAGTGCCCGTACTCTGGCCGAAACGATCCGCTTCTACACCGAATTTCTGCGCTATATTGAGGTATAGATTGCTCAGCGGAACTTTCTTCTCCTTCTCAGCCGGGAAACGGGCATGGGTTACATGTTTATGACCTCCACCGGCCAGCAATACCGGCAGGCTGGTATTGGTATGAGCACTGCCGTCGCCCATTCCACTGCCGAAAAGAATCTGGGTGGAAACAAGCATTTGCAAATCATCCAGTTTCTCTACAAACCGGGCCAGCTGGTCGAGTTGGTATTTCTCGATTTTTCTTTGCCCTTCCATCAGTTTCGGGTCTTTACCATGGTGTGAGTAGGCATGATATCCCTTCGGCTCAATCCCGATTCCTTTGGCGTCGAATCCGCCGGGGATTTCTATAGTAGCGACGTGAGTGGAATTGGTTTCGAGCGCAAGAGCGATCAAATCGAAAAGAATCGGCAGCTGCTGGGTTACGGTTCCGTCTTTCGGTTCGGCCATCTCGACTTCGGGTCGGGGCCGGTGCACCCAGGCTTTTTCCTGTGTGATTGCGACCTCCACCTCGCGAACGGAGGTCAGGTATTGATCCATTTTTTCCTGATCGCGTTTACTGAGCCGGTTGTTCATCGACTTTGCCTGCTCCATGACGGCATCCAAAATGGAACCCTGCCGGTCGTAGCGGACACTTTTTGCCGCGGCACCGGAAGCTGAGTCGTCCACGAAAAGAGTCTTAAAAACCCGGCTCACCTCCTGAATCGCCGGAACCAAAACACCGGAACGGGTCCACGAAAGCTCCACTGAACCACCCCGGCTGCTACCCGCGGAAGTATTGAGAACCGGAAACCTCGTCTTCCCGGAATTCGCTTCGCCGAGGAATTGATCCAAAGTAATATTGCCGTCCGGCATGACTGCGGCCTCCTGGGTGCGAACTCCCGAAAGAAAGGCGTGTGTCCCGGCATGACCGCCACTGATTCCGTGGTCGAGATTGGAAAATACGGTAAATTTTCCACGCAGCTTATCGAAGGCTTCCAAATTCCCGGGAAGAGCGGCATCCAGACCGGTCGCTTCCGGAAAAAACGCATCCCGGATCATTCCGAACGGGTTGGCTACGCAAACGAATCGCTGCGCAGCCGGCGCGCTTTCCGCCCCCGACAAAGTTTCCAAAAAAGGCAGAGACAGGCAGGCTCCTGTCCCCCGGAGAAAATGGCGTCGTTTCATTTTTTCGAAGAGAAGAAAAATCAGGCCAGCAATCCTTTGGCCAGTTTTCCACCGTTGATGATTTCAATCGGCCTCGTGCCGAACGCGAGAAGTTCCTTGTTGGCATCGATTCCCAACTGGTTGTAGATCGTAAAAAGCAGATCCTCCAGAGGTAACCCATCCCGGGCCGGCTCAGCACCGGTTGCGTCGCTGGTGCCGTAAATTTGTCCGCGGGTAAAACCACCACCGCCAATCAAATTCGAATAACATCTCGCATGGTGATCGCGACCTCCGTCGCGGTTGATTTTCGGGGTTCGGCCAAACTCGGTGGTAACCCAGAAAATCGTGGAATCGAGCAGCCCGCGCTGATCGAGATCCGTCACCAGCCCGGCGATGGCGGCATCCAGCGCCGGCATTTGATCGAGCGTATTGCTCTTTACATCGACGTGGCAGTCCCACGAGCCGTAGGTCACAGTCACAAAGCGAACTCCGGATTCGACCAGTCGACGCGCCACGATGAGACGCTCCGCCAGTCCTTTCGGATGGTATTTCCGATCCGGTCCGCGCAGACCGACGACATCACTACCATAAAGCTGTTTAGTCTCCTCCGTTTCATCATCGAGAGAAAAAGCGGCCTGCGCTTCAGGAGAAGTCAGTAGGGAATACGCCTGCTTGTAGAATCCGTCCATAGTGTCGAGCATATCCGGATCTGCCTCCATCTTGCGGATTCTCTGCTCGATGATCTGTCTCGCTGAATTTCTCCGGTCGACCCGCTCTATGGAGGTGCCTTCGGGGATGGAAAAGTCTTTTACCTTGTAGGAACCTTTACCCGGATCAGAGCCGATTTCGAAAGGTCCGTAAGCACTGCTTAAAAATCCCGTCCCACCGGCAAATCCGTTTTGTTTCGGAATGGCGACATACGGAGGCAGTTCGGTCTTTTTGCCCAGCTCATGAGATATGATCGACCCCATCTGCGGGTAGTCGATCACTGCGGTCGGAGTGTATCCGGTAAAAAGGTGATAGGTCGCCTGACTGTGATCGGGAATTTTTCCGACCAGACTTCGGATCACCGTCAGTTTATCAAAAGCCTCCGCGGTTCGCGGAAAATTATCACTGAGAAAATCTTTCGACTTCGTTTTCGTTATGCCAAATGACCCGCGAATTTCGACGGGAGCTTCCGGTTTGGGGTCAAATGATTCCTGCTGCTGAAAACCTCCTCCGAGGTGGAGTTGAATCACGCTGGTCGCTTTGGCAGTCTTTTGGACGCCCTTTGTCATCGTAAAAGCTCCACCTTCTGCGGCCTGCAGTCGAAACAGGTCGCCCATCGACAGTCCCAGCGCTCCAAGAGAACCGACCCTCATGGCATCCCGGATGGCATCCCTGCGCGACATCGACCGGAATCCGGAGCATCCCCGACGGGTGGTTTTTGAGTGATTTTGATCTGACATAATCCTGACAATCCCTAACACACAGCCCGCTCAAAATAAAGCAACAGGCGCAATTTTCACGCGAGTTTGGCATTGAATCTGTCTCTCGCATATCCGGTTATTTTCTGCCTTCCCATTTTTGCTCAGCCCCTGCAAATTTAGAACCATTGTTTTCACTCGCTATGACATCCCAATTCCGATTTTTCGTTCTCACATTTCTCGCCCTGCCACTGCTGTTTGTGTCAGGTGCCCCGACCATCAAACCTGTCGTGGAAACACAGATTCTGACCAGTAAAACGAAACCTCAACTTAATTCGCTGGAGGCGGACATTTCCGGCGCAAAAGAGCTCCACCTCGTCGTCTCCGATGAAGGCGGCAACAGTTGCGACTGGGCGGACTGGATTGAACCCGAACTGGTGATGAAAGACGGTAGCGTCAAGGATCTCACCGGGTTGAAATGGGCAGCGGCGAAAACCGGTTACGGAAAAGTCCGGCTGGGCAAAAACCAGGCAGGCGGTCCTATCAGTGTGGCGAAGGAAACCTACAAAAAGGGAATCGGGATGCATGCGCCGGGGATGCTTTCTTTTGCTCTGCCTGCCGGCGTGACGAAAATCCGCACAAAAGTAGCCATCGATGACGGCGGGATGATTCGCGGCGGAAAACCCAGTGGAGCCAGTCTGCGGTTCCGAATCTATACCCAAAAACCGCCCGTGTCCGCTACCGGTGCTTACGATCCCGATGCTCCGAAGCTGGTTCCCACGGAAAGGTTCACCGTTCCCGACGGGTTCGAAGTCACAGTCTGGGCAACTTCCCCGATGCTGCAGAACCCAACCAATATCGACTTTGATGCGCAGGGTCGAATGTATGTTGCCGAGGGAGTCAACTACCGGGGCAAAGGCGGGCGTCGTCCGGAAGGTGATCGCATTGTGATCCTCGAAGACACCGACGGCTCCGGGAAGGCCGACAAAAGTACGGTTTTCATTCAGGAAAAAGCCCTCGCCTCCCCGCTGGGAGTGGCCGTTTTCGAAAACCAAATCGTAGTGTCTCAGCCTCCGGAAATGTTGGTATATATCGATAAAGACCGGGACGGGAAATTTGATAGGGAAACAGATGAGCGAAAGGTTCTCCTCTCTGGATTCAACGGACGCCAACACGATCACAGCCTCCACAGCGTGACCGCCGGCCCCAATGGTCAGTGGTTCTGGAACCAGGGAAATACCGGAGCGCAATTCACTGATAACTCAGGGAAAACTTTCTATATGGGAAGCCCCTATCAGCTGAAGGAAATCGCAGGGAAACGCAGCGACGACGGACATATTTGGATTGGCGGATTTGCCGCGCGAATGAATCCCGACGGCACCAACGTAACGATTCTCGGTCACAATTTCCGAAACAGCTACGAACAGGCAGTTACATCCTTTGGAGACCTTTTCCAAAGTGATAACGACGATCCTCCCGCCTGCCGGGTCAGCCACATTCTCGAAGGAGGAAATGCAGGGTTTGCCTCTGCCGACGGGTTGCGCTCCTGGGGAGCTGACAAACGCCCCGGCCAGACCACTCCCATCGCCGAATGGCGTCAGGAAGATCCCGGAACCATGCCTGCCGGAGATGTCTATGGCGGTGGCTCACCTACCGGAGTTGCCTACTATGAAAACGGGGCGCTCGACAATAAATGGAACGGAATGTTGCTCGCCTGCGAAGCGGGAAAAAATGTCGTTTTCGGCTATCTCCCGGAACCTGATGGAGCCGGATTCAAACTGGAACGATTCGATTTCCTGACTTCGAATAAGGAAAAGGAATTCGCCGGTTCCGATTTCCTCGGCGGCCGCCCGAATTCAGAGCTCAAAACAAAGTTTCGCCCCAGTGATGTTTGTATCGGTCCGGATGGAGCGATCTACGTCGCCGACTGGTTCGATGCCCGGGTTGGCGGCCACGGAACCCTGGACGACGGCATGTCCGGAACCATCTACCGAATCGCTCCGAAAGGATTCAAATCCAGCGTTCCGAAATTCGACCTCAATTCTATAGATGGCCAAATCGCGGCACTGAAAAGCCCGGCGGTAAATGTTCGCCACAGCGGATTCATCCGCCTGCGGGATCAGGGGGAAAAAGCCGTTCCGGCAGTTTCCCGATTGCTCAAGGATGAGAATCCATACATCGCAGCTCGCGCCGTATGGTTGCTAGCTCAACTGGGGGAAACGGGTATCGCAAAAGTAGAGCCTCTCCTGAATTCTAAAGATCCTGATCAGCGACTCGTCGCCTACCGTGCACTCCGATTTGTCGATCACAATGTATTAGCAATGGCTGAGGTAATGGCGACTGACGATTCCGCCGCTGTTCGCCGGGAAGTCGCCGTCACTATGCGGGACATTCCTGCAGAGCAAAGCGTTCCTATCCTGCTGAAAATCGCCAAACAGTTTGATGGCAAAGACCGCTCCTATCTCGAAGCCTTCGGCCTCGGTTCCGAAGGAAAGGAGAACCACATCTACCCGGCGATTGCCGAAAATATAGATAAACCACTGGAGTGGAGTGAGGCAACAGCCTGGCTCGCGTGGCGACTTCATCCCCCTGCGGCAGTTGAAGCATTTAAAACCCGCACTCTTGCCGATACGCTGGACGAAGATCAGAGAAAACTCATGCTGACCGCCCTCGCCTTCGTCGACAGCAGACAGGCTTCCGGAGCGATGATCGAACTCGCCCACAATCCGGATTTTCCGCTGAAAAATCTCGCCAACTGGTGGATCATGAATCGTAAAGGAAACCTGTGGAGTCAATACGATGTAACCGAAGCCATGAAAGCGCTAGGCATGTATGATCCCGACAAAATCAAAGCCGTCGCTGTAGTAATGCCGGAGTCAGTTCCCAACGCACCGGAACTCCCGCCGACTACAGAAATCGTAAAACTGAAAGGCGATGCAAAGAATGGCCAGGCACTCATCGGAGTTTGCTATACCTGCCACAAAGTAGGGGCCAATGGTATCGAATTTGGCCCGGATCTGACAACCTTTGGTCAGCAACAACCTGCCGAGGTAATTATCGAAGCTATAGCAAGGCCGTCTTCAGATATCTCCCATGGTTACGAAGGCAGTGAAGTTCTCACTACAGACGGAGTCACTATCAGCGGAATGGTTCTCTCCAGCGGAGATCCGCTCATTATCAAATGCATGGGCGGACTGGTCCAGACTTTGCCGAAGGAAAAAATCGAATCCGTTACCCCTTTGAAGAGATCGCTAATGTGGGATCCCGCGAACTTAAATCTCACTCCCCAGTCGATTGCCGATATCACAGCGTATTTGAAAAGTCTGTAATGCTACCGAAAACATTTCGCAAAGCGACCCGTTCCGAACTTGATCTGGCTGTCAGTTGGGCTGCGTCAGAGGGATGGAACCCCGGCCGAAATGATGCTGAAGTCTTTTGGCAAACAGATCCGGAAGGCTTTGTCTGTATCGAACAGGAAGGTCAAGTTATCGGAACCGGCTCGATCGTCAGCTATGGCGGAAAATTCGGGTTTATGGGATTCTTTATCGTGCGGGAAGACTTTCGCGGGCAAGGCATAGGCCGCGACTTCTGGAACTGGCGTCGCGACCGGTTATTTAGCCGCCTGGACCCCGGCGCTGCGATTGGAATGGACGGGGTGTTCGCTATGCAGGACTTCTACAGTAAAGGCGGCTTCCATTTTTCGCATCGGAATCTTCGTATGCAGGGAACCGCGGGAAGTTTTGCCCCGAATCCCAAACTGGTTCCCCTAACGGAACTACCATTCGATATGGTCACTGCCTGCGATCGCCTCCATTTCGGATTCGCGCGGGACACCTTCCTCAAGACATGGATCCAACCGGAAGGTGGCGCATCTCTTGGCCTCGTAGAGAACGGTGTACTCGTTGCTATGGGAGTGGTGCGCCCCTGCCTCACCGGATACAAGATCGGTCCGCTATTTGCCGAGAGCGCCGGCTCCGCTAAAATCATTTTCGAGGGCTTGTCCAACTGCGCTACCGGAAAACCGATCTTCCTCGATACACCGGAAAACAACCCCGGGGCCCTGGCATTGGCGACAAGGTACGGACTCGAAGAGGTCTTTGGCTGTGCCCGTATGTATTACGGCAATGCTCCGGAACTTCCCTGGCAAAATATCTACGGAATTACTACTTTCGAACTCGGGTAGACTTCGGCGACTCGTTTCCGGCAGCATCAGTAAACGTAACCGAATAGGTAGCCGCATCGGAAACAGTGATGGACGAATTACGCAGACTTTCCGGAGTGGCATCCCGGCTTGTCGCTATCGCTTCGCCGGGTTTCGGCCCCATTTCTTTCCATAGTTCGCCGTCACGGTAAATTCGATAAGAACGCAGGCCGCCAACCAGTTCGGGATACACTTTCCAGCTTAGCTGAATTTGATTTTCCCCACCACGATCTATATGCAAAACAGGTGCAGTTTGAGGCGATTGATGGGTTGGCAACTTTCCTGTTTCAGAAAAATGCTTCCAAATCCCAGCGATTTCCGCATTGGGCAGCCAGGTGAAAGATGGATCCCGCAGAGAGTCAGCCGTGAGTTCGACTTTTTCCCGTTTCTCTATATCCATTAGCTCGCCTGGTTGCGTCTTTCCTGCCAGGATCGCATCAAAATACGGGATCACTACCAGGCGGGAATTGTCGCAACCGTGTTCCGAGTCAGGATCGATCAGGCGGGTAACTTTACCACCTTGAGAGCGCAATTCGCGAAACATGGTATTCATCGGATTCCAGGAAACAAAGTGTCGCGATTGGGGAACCGACTCGCGTTTCCCCCAGACAAACAGCAGAGGAATATCACGGGCGGACGTCAGGAATTTTCCCCGGAAGGCAGGATCACCAAATTGTTTACTGCTACCTCCCCGGAACAGAGCGGTAACAACCCGCTCGGGATGCCGCACGATCATTTGTGACGACCAGCTGGAGCCTCCGGAATGTCCCCACAACACCCAGGGAACTTCTGACAATTCGGGATGGCCGGATGCTGATGCAAAATGATCCAGCGCCGTAAACAGAGCCCTTTCCGATCCACTGTCGGGATCGTTCCATTCAGCACAGCTGCCGGTGACGAAATACTGCGGGCAAAGCAACGCGCAGTTGTGCTTGCGCGCGAGAGCCTGCCAGTGAAAATCCCCGGTTATCGGAGGATGTTTTTCGGGACTGGCATTGGTGCATCCGTGTTGGTGAATGATCACCGCCTTGACCGGTTTTTCATTTTCAGAAAGCCAGAAGGAAAACACAGCTTTTTGAAAAGTTTCGCCGTCAGCGGGAAGAATCTCCAATTCCCGGGAATCATTTCCTTTCACTGTCGCCAACGAAACAGCAAGTAGCAGCGCCGTTACAAAGAGCCTGATCATATCACGATTCAATCCCGGATTGGAGCTGCAGGGCGAATTTTATTACCGCGCTTTACTCCGGTTTGTTTGGCGGGATCAAATGATTCATTCACTGCAGGGAGCTGCGCGCCAACCGAGTTACGCCAGTCGACCAGTTTGGCGTGAAGTTTTTTCGCCAATTCGGTCTCCTCGTTCACCAAATTGGTGTTTTCGTGGATGTCGCTGGCCAGATCATATAGCTCCAGTTGATTCTCATTTTTCCCGAAGATCTCAATGAGCTTCCAGTTTCCGGAGCGGATCGCGCTATATGGTTGAGCACCCATCGAATGATAGTGAGGGTAATGCCAATAGATATCATCGCGAAGGGATTTCGCCTGCGGGTCTTTGATATAGGGCAGCAGAGAAATCCCGTCTTGAACTTTCGCAGCCTCTTCCGGTAACTGTTTCCCGATCACATCAAAGATCGTCGGGACGATATCCATAGTTATGGCGGGACGATGGCAAAGTTGCCCGACAGCACCTGCCCCCGGAAGCCGGATGATCAGAGGAACCCGGACGCCACCCTCGTAAATTCCACCTTTGCCCTGGCGGATCGGGGAATTGTCTGTAGCCACAGGTTTGAGGCCGCCGTTGTCACTGGTGAAAATGACGAATGTATCGTCCCAGAGTTTTCTTTCCTTCAACTTTCCGACCACTCGCCCCACCGCTTCATCTACGCTCTCCACCATAGCGGCATATTTGACATTGGTATGTTGTCTGTCCGGGTTTTCCTTGAGTTTGGCTTCGTATTTCTCCACAAGATCAGGACGCCCCATCAACGGAGTGTGCACATTGTAGAAAGAAAAGTTCATGAAAAACGGTTGTTCCTCAGCCGCGAATTGATCGATCAAAATCTCCGCTTCAGCAGCGAGTCGATCGGTGAGGTATTCCCCCTCTCTCTGTTCATCAGACAGGGTTCCTTTGGGAAGATTGTTATATATCGAATTGTTCTTTTTTATCTCGAATGTTTTGCCCTTTCCATAGGGAAAGAAGTAACTCGGGGGAGCCCCTTTTTCGCAGCCTCCTATATTAATGTCAAATCCCTGTGCCTGCGGGTAGTGAGCCGGGTCCGGGCTGTCTTCGCCGCCTTTGGAATAGCCGTCGCGATGAGCGAGATGCCATTTACCGAGGTGGGCACTGATGTAACCGTGCGGTTTGAGCATCTCCGGAATCGTGAGATGCTTTTGCTCCAGGACTTTGGTCCAGTCAGGAATCGTCATCGAAGTATTCACGAAAGGATGCCCCGGAATGAAATCTGTAACCCGGAGCCGTGCCGGAGACTGCCCGGTCATCAGCGCTGCCCGACTCGGGGAACAGACGGTGCAGGCCGCATAACCATTGGAAAAGCGAACTCCACTTTTGGCGAGCTCGTCGATATTCGGCGTTTCGTAAAAATCACTTCCCGTGCAGGCGAGATCGGTCCAGCCCATATCATCGACGAAAAATATGACGATGTTTTTGGGTGCCGCCTGCGTGGACAGAGGCACAAGAAAGAAGAATGCCAGTAAATGGAAAAAACGCGTTAACATACCGGGAAGGTAGTGTGCCCGCCCGGTTCCGACAAAACTGTGATCGCGGTAAAATTCCCTACACCGCTCCGGCCGTCTTTCCCTTATTCGAAAGCACCTTTTTGTATTCTTCCTGAATACATTCTTTGCCGTATTTTCGCTCCAGCTTGCGAACGGTGAAGTGTCCTTCCGCCATGGTTTGAAAATGATTGATAAACATCAAATTGATCGCGGCACCTCCGGCCGCACCCACAGCGGGAATAAGTTGAGCGGCGGCTTTTTCGGAAACCACGATGCCAAATCGCGAAGCGACCGCTGCGATCAATCTCACCAGTGGCGGCCCGGATTCCCTCGAAACCGCTCTGGTTCCCTGACGGGCGACAAATTTCGCCGCCTCTTTCACCTGAGCAGCCAGTGCGGCGCGGGTCGCGTAGTAGGTTGTTTCCGAAGCGTCATCTGAAGATGACCGGCCACCCATCGCAAATACAGCGAGACATTCCATCCTCGTGTCGGCCTGTTCGATGTCCTCACCCTCCTGCCGGGCGATGTCTGCGACCGAGCGCAGAATAATTCCTGTCGATACCGGCAATTCAACTGCGAGAGCCGGAAGACCGAAAGCACCACCGACACCACCGGAGATCACAGCAGCGGCTTTGTGCCCCGCGTTTGACGCCATGGTTCCCGAGGGCGCTTTCATAGTCTGCAAAGCGACATCAAGAGCTTTGTCGAGAGCAAGACTGGTGGCCTTCTCGATTTGAGCGGTTGCTTTGTCGGGCAGGCTTTGTAGAGCGTATTCAATCGGTTTGCCGATTTTCTCGACGATTTGCATGGTCAAACCGGGGGATTCCAGCTTTTTGACGGCTGTTTCGAGTTCCAAAAGATCCTGGGATTCAAGCATGATCCAAGATTCCGTCAAATCATCCCATCCCCAACTACAATTTGGCACCGGGATTGCAATGCCCCCCTGCCAATACCGTTTGACCACGGCATTTAACAGGGTACGGTCTGGGACCTAACAGGGTACAATCCCGTATTGTACCCTGTTGAATCACTATAAAACCTGAATAAAACCAGATTCGCAGATGCAGTTCGCAGAACTCAAAGAACTCCACAGTCTTCCTTTTTTCGATCTTTTGAAAAAAGCCCGATCCGTTCACGAAGCCAACTGGCCGGAAAACGAGGTCCAACTCTGTACCTTACTCAGCATCAAGACCGGAGGCTGCTCGGAGGACTGTTCTTATTGCGCTCAGTCAGCCCGCTACACAACCGGAGTTGATGCTGAGCGTCTCATGGAAAAATGCGATATCATGAAGCGGGCTGAAGCCGCCAGAGAAAACGGTTCGACACGTTTTTGTATGGGTGCCGCGTGGAAAGGCGTTCGCGACGGCACGAAAAGGTTTGACGAAGTTCTCGATATCGTCCGCAGTGTCAGCGAATTAGGCATGGAGGTGTGCACCACCCTTGGCGAATTGGGCGAAGTGGAGGCGAAAAAGCTGAAAGAAGCCGGAGTCACCGCTTACAACCACAATATCGACACCTCTCCGGAGCATTATGAAAACATTGTTTCGACTCACACTTTTCAGGATCGTTTGAATACAGTGCGCCACGTGCAGAACGCCGGGATGTCAGTATGTTGCGGCGGAATCCTCGGGCTAGGTGAAAATGTGGACGACCGCCTGAAAATGCTCGAAGTGATCAGTGAATTTAACCCGCAGCCGGAAAGTGTTCCGATCAACTCGCTGGTGCCGATTCCGGGAACTCCGATGGCAGAGTCCGGCGGAGTCGATAATTTTGAAGTGGTTCGGACCATTGCTCTGGCCCGGATCGCTGTTCCGAAGGCAAAAGTCCGCCTTTCCGCCGGTCGCACCCGGATGGGAGACGAAATGCAGGCCCTGTGCTTTTTCGCGGGAGCCAATTCGATCTTTTACGGAGACAAACTGCTCACCACTTCGAATCCGCAATCCGAAGCCGATCTGGCTTTGATGGAGAAGCTCGGACTCAGGCCGCAAAAGCCGAACCCGGCTCAAGCCGCTCCGAAGGTGGATGCGGAGAGGCCGCTGGAGCCTTCGTACCAGTGACTTTCAGTCACTGAGTGAAGTTTCGATACCCACGGCGGCTAAAAGTCGTTGGTACAGGATGATTCCTTTCCAGAAGTTCAATCCCAGGGGAGAGATTAGCTCGTACTACAACGGTCGTTTGCCGCACTGGCGGCAGCGAGGATGCACATATTTCGTGACCTTCCGGCTGGCTGATTCTCTTCCTCAGGCTTTTTGGGCGTCTTTTCGCGATGCACAGGAGCTCTGGCTCAAACAGAATGAAATCGATCCAAATGCGGTGGACTGGAAACAAAGCTTTCTGGCGCTAACCGCCGAAAAAAAGCAGGAATTCGAGAAGGTTACCGGATTAAAATTGAATCAAAATCTCGATCAAGGCTACGGTTCTTGTCTACTCAAAGAGCCTGGGATTTCGAACATTGTGGACAAATCACTCACTTTTTTTCACGGTTCCAGAATATGGACTGGTGACCGGGTAGTGATGCCGAATCATGTGCATGCATTATTGACTCCAATTGGCGACGAAAAGCTGGAAGAGGTTCTTCAGTCGATAAAAGGTTTTACAGCAAATGCGATCAACAAACTCCGAAGTATCGAAGGCCCTGTCTGGAGCCGGGAAAGCTACGATCACATTGTCCGCGATGAGGAACAGTTGGCGAGAGTTCAACGGTATATCCGGAATAATCCTGCGAAGGCGGGACTGACCGAGGGTAACTATCTCCTCAACGCGGAAGAAACCACCTATCAGATTATTCGATGATCGTACCGGCGACTTTAAGTCGCCGCTACAAAATCTACAAAAAGAGACCTGAACCCGGATTGCCGTGCGTCGAATACTTAGCAAATGAAAAATATCATCCGCACCACAGTTTCACGTCTCCGCGAAGTGTTTACCCGCCGGAACCGGTATGAAATCGATCCACGCTTTGCCGCGGCGCTTTCCAGCTTCGATATGTTCGGAATGGGCCGAAGTGACGATGATCAGATCG